>DASPOF010000033.1:0-14191 GCA_035626155.1 Binataceae bacterium (SeqCode) | reverse complement strand
CGAGGCTGCATGCCATCGATGCGTCCGGTCACGAGGTTTTCAGCCGCCCCGCCGGTGGGCTTGCTCCGGCGGTCTCTCCCTCCGGAACGGTTTTCGTTCGCGGGACGGCGAAGGAGTTGTATGCGCTCGGGGCGGATGGCCCGCTTCAGTGGCGCGTCGAGGTCGGCCGCGGCAACGGTCCCGTGCTTGCCTCGCAGGATGCCGTTTATGTGAGCGCGGGGAGCGAACTCCTGGCTGCGACGGCGCCCGGCCTCATCGCATGGAGCGTCCCGGTCGCGAACGTAACAACCGCCGCGGCCATCACTGGGGGCCTGGTTGTCGCCGCCGATGGCGGTGCGGTGACGGCGATCACGGCGTCGGGAACCGTGCTCTGGTCGTTCTCGCCACCGGGCGGTTTTTCGGGGATGCTCGCCGCGGGCGCGAGCGCCGTGTACGCGGGCTCATCGAGCGGGACGTTGTATGCGCTCGATCCCGCAAGCGGCACCGAGCTGTGGCATCTCGCGACGGCTGCGCCGGTCAAGTCAGGACCGGTCGTGGGCGCATCGGGCACGGTCTATTTCGGCTCCGACTCGCTCTACGCCCTGAGCCCGGGCGGCGGCGTTGAATGGAATCTCAAATCGCCGCCGACACCGCTGGCTTTGGCAGCGGACGGGAGCGCCCGCGTATTCTACGTCGCCGCCGATGGGACTGCATCGATTATCGATTCCAACTCGACGCCGCGATGGACCACGCGGAGCATCGACGCGGTCAGGCACGTCGCACTTTCGGCATCGGGGGTGCTGTACGTAGCGACGGCCGACGGCCACCTGTACGCGTTGCGCTGAAACGGGCGCGGCGAATCGAGAGCGCGACTCGTTCCCGCCCGACCCGTCAGCGCGGGGCGCGCCAGACCTCGGGCTTTCTCCCCTGGCTCAAGTCGGCGAGCGAGGTTAGCTCGACGCGGGTCGGGGTAATCATCATGAGGCCGAAGTCCTTTGATTCGGCGCCCTCGGGCCAGAACTGGGCGAGTTCGTAATCGAAGATTTTGCCGTTCCAGACCCGCTTCTTCTCACCCGCATCATCGACGAAGCGCGCCCTGCCGGTGATTGTGACGTGCACCATGTCGGGGCCGATTTGATAGAAGAGTTCGACCCGCGGATTGCTCGCGATATGGCGCGCCTTGGCCGAGTTGCGGCCCGTCGCGACCCATACCTTGCGCCCCTCGATTGCGGGATGGACCACGCGGACCCTCGGCTGCGCACCGTCGGCGGTCGCCAGGTACGCCCAGGTCGCTTTGCGGGCAACCTCGGTGACTTTCTTCCACAATTCGGCTTCGTTCATCGGACTTCCTCCCTCCAATAGGGCCGCGCGCGGCCGGCACCGCAGGCCGGCAACGTCACGAGCCTAACCGGATCGGCATCGATGATGCCAACGCAGAACCACCGCGAAAGATCAATTCACAGGCGGTCGATTTGCGGTTTGACACCATCGGGGAAGCACATTAGCGTCAATCTGGATCTTCAGCAGGTACGAACCCGATGGAACGACGAGCCCGGCGCGCGCAGGTGCTGCGCCATGCCAAACGGATTTTCGCCCGTAAGGGGTATCACCGCACCAACGTGGCGGACATCATCTCGCAGGCCCGAATCGCGCGCGGGACCTTTTATCTTTATTTCCAGAACAAACGGGAGTTGTTCGAGGAACTGCTCGAGCAGGTGCTGAGCGAGCTTTCGACCCGAATCCTTCGCCTTAAGGTCGGACCGGCAGAGCCCGATCCGGTGGAACAATTGCGCGCCAATCTTCAGCGGGTCGTCGGCTATGTGATCGAGGAGCGCGAGTTGACCGATATCCTGCTCAACCACTCGGTGGGATTCGATCGCGACCTCGACGCGAAGATCATCGAGTTTTACGACCGGATCGCCATGCTGATTCAACGGTCGCTCGACCTCGGCATCCAGATGAACCTGGTGCGCGGGAGTGACACGCACGCGATCGCCCACTGCATCCTGGGCGCGATCAAGGAGATGGTGGGATTGCTGTCGCGCGGGCAAGTCGCGGACAGCTCCGCTTTGGTCGAGGAGATACTGGATTTCGGGCTTCGCGGTGTCGCGCGGCCGGAGCTGCTCGAGGCCGCGGGAGCTGCGGTCGGCGATGCGGCATCGAAGCCGGTTTTTTTTGTGGCTCGGAACTAGACTGACATGTCAGTTTATCGATCCAGACCCGCCCGAAACGGGCGACCCAGGCCGGCCCGGCGCGCGGCATTCTATGACCTCGACGGGACGCTCGCCGACCTCAACCTGGTTCATGCCGCCCTGTTCGTGCTCGCCAACCTCGGCGAATGGACCGGCCGCGCGGGCTACCTCTTGAGCTTCGCCGCGCGGCTTCCGCGCCTGTACTTTGCCGAGCAGCGCGACCGCCGCCTTCTCAACACGGTGCTGTTCGATGCGTTCAAGGGAATCTCGGGCGACCGGCTGGCCGAGCTCGGCGAGGAATACTGCGACCGCGTGCTAATCGGCCATCTCTATCCGCAGGCGGTCGATATGCTCGAGGCGAACCGCGCGGCGGGCCTGGACCCCGTCCTCGTGACCGGCTCCCCGGATTTCATCGTGGCGCCGCTCGCGCGCCACCTGCGGATAGCCGAGTTCGTGGCGAACCGTCTCGCGATGGTGGGCGGGCGGGCGACCGGGCGGCTTGCGGAACCGGTCATGGCAGCCGAGGAAAAGGCGGCCTGGTGCGCAAGCTTCGCCGCGGCGCGCAATTTCGATCTCGGCGCCTGCTGGGCCTACGCCGATTCGCACTACGACTTGCCTTTCCTCGCCGCAGTCGGCCATCCGGTCGCGGTGAACCCGAGCAGCAGGCTGCGCGCGGCGGCGCGAGGCCGCCAATGGCCGATTCTGCACTTCTCCAGAAGCGACGATGCCGAATCGGCGGGCTTCGATGACGATTCAGTGGCCGACAGCGCCGAGGAGCGCTTAAGGAGGCGGTCCGATGGCGCGGCCTGAAGCGAGGCTCAAGGAACTCAAACCCGCCGACCTCAGGCACGAGGTCGGCGCTCGCCGCGACCTGGTCGTCACGGTCAACCGGCGCTCCGAGCGCAGGCTCATCGCGTATGGCGATGACTTCATGTACGAAAAACTGCCGGTCGGAACCCGGGTGATTTACCCTCCCCCGCCGCTGGAGGCGCTACCCGACCCCGACCAGGCGATTCGTTACGCGCTGCTTCGCCCCGAGAACGCCGAGCCGCTGTTCGCGCAGCTCAATCCGAACATGCGCGTCACGATTGCGATCGACGACATCAGCCTGCCGCTGCCCCCGATGCGCCGGCCCGACATCCGGGAACGAATCCTCAACCAGGTGCTCCAGACGCTGGCCGATTACGGCGTCGATGACGTTCATCTCATCATCGCCACCTCGCTCCATCGCCGGATGACCGAGGCGGAGATTCGCCGGATGGTCGGCGAGAAGGCGTTCAAGCAGTTCTGGCCCGAGCGCCTGTACAACTTCGATGGCGAGAATCGCGCGGAACTCGTGATGCTCGGCAAGTCGGACCACGGCGAGGAGGTATGGCTCTCGAAGCGAGCGGCCGAATCCGATCTTCTGATCTACGCGAATCTCAACCTGGTCCCGATGGACGGTGGTCACAAATCGGTCGCGGTCGGGCTCGCTCCCTACCAGAGCCTGCGCCATCACCATAACCCGGCCACCCTTCGCGACAGCCACTCCTACATGGACCCGCCCCATTCCGCGCTTCACCGCTCGGCGAACCGGATGGGCCGCGTGGTGAACGAGCACGTCAACGTGTTCACGGTCGAGACTGCGATAAACACGCGGATGTACGGCGGGATGCTCGACTTCCTGCACAAGAACGAGGATCGCTTCACCGACTGGGATCGCACGCGGGTCAACGGATTCCGCTGGACGTTGCGCAATCTGTCCAACGACATGCGCCGCCGGATGCTCCAGCAGTACGCGTCGCCCTACGGGATGACCGGCGTGTGGGCGGGCGAGACCGAGGCGGTGCATCAGAAGGCGCTCGCGAAGGTCTATCAGCAATACTGCGTGCCGGTGACCGGCCAGTCCGACATTCTGATCCTGGGCGTCCCCTTCATCTGCCCTTACAACGTGAACTCGATAATGAACCCGGTGCTCGTGCAATCAACCGGGCTTGGCTACCTCTTCAACATGTATCGAGGGCAGCCGCTGGTGCGCGCGGGCGGCACGGTCATCATCTGCCATCCCCTGCGCGACGAGTTCCATCCCGAGCATCACCCCAGTTACATCGAGTTCTTCCATCGATGCCTCGCCGAGACGACCGACGGGATGGAACTGGAGAAAAATTTCGAGCGCGAGTTCGCGGCGAACCCGACTTACATCCACATGTACCGTTACGGCCATGCCTACCACGGCGTGCATCCGTTCTACATGTGGTACTGGGGCGAGCCGGCGCGCCAGCACGCCGGGCGGGTGATCGCCGCGGGATGCGAAGAGCCGGAAGTCGCGGCGCGGCTCGGCTGGGATGCAGCGGACACGCTGGATGAGGCGATCGCGATGGCGACTGCGGATCTCGGCCGTTCAGCGACGATCACCTACCTGCATCTGCCGCCCCTGGTGATTGCCGATGTCGAGTAGCAACGGCACGCGAAACGGCGCGTCTCGCGCTGCTGCGGCCTTCCCGCCGCTGGAGCAGGTGCTTCGCAAGCGCCGCATCCTGCTCACCGGCTCGACCGGCTTTCTCGGCAAAGTGTTTCTGTGCCTGCTGCTTAGATGGCACCCGGAAATCGAGAAGGTTTATCTGCTCATCCGCGGCGACCGCCGCTCGAGCCTGAACCGTCTGCGCCGCGAGATTCTCGATTCGCCGGTGATGGGTCCGCTGCGCGCGCATCTGGGCGCGCGCTTCGACCGGTACATCGGGGAGAAAATCGCCGTCGTCCCCGGCGACATCACCATCCCGGGCCTGCTTGCCGAGGACGCCGAACCGCTGCGGCGCGGCGCGATCGACGCAGTCGTGCACAGCGCGGGACTGGTGAACTTCGAGGCATCGCTCGAGAAGGCGATCGCGGTCAACACCTCCGGCGTCGCCAACGTGATCGATTTCTGCCGCCACATCGGCGCCGCCCTGCTCCACGTTTCGACCTGCTATGCAGCCGGCTCCGCCGACGGCCATCGCTTCGAGCACGAGGTTCCCGAGAACTGGTGCCCGAACAGCCGCCGCAACTTCAATCTCGAACGTGAGATTCGCGACGCGGTCGCCACGGTCGCGCGCGTCGAGGCGGAGTCGCGCGATCAGATGCGCCAGGCCGAGTTGCGCGGCGAGGCCGAAGCCGACGGCATCGATCTGGATGGCCGCGAATCCGCGCCCGAACATCGCAGAAAGCAGTGGGTCGAGGAAAAGCTCAAGGAAATCGGCAGGGCGCGCGCGCTCAGTTGGGGATGGCCCAACACTTACAGCTACACCAAGAGCCTCGGCGAGCAGCTCGTACTCGCCGCCCGCGATGCGCTCGACGTGACGGTCGTCCGTCCCGCGGTAATCGAGAGCGCGCTGCGCGATCCGTTCCCCGGATGGAACCAGGGCGTCAATACGAGCGCGCCGCTGACCTACCTGTCGGGACGCGGCTATCGATTCTATCCCGCGCAGGCCGAGCTGGTGCTCGACGTGATCCCGGTGGACCTCGCCGCGCACGCGATGATCCCGATTCTCGGCGCGCTGCTGCTCAAGCAGCAGCAGCCCATTTACCAGCTCTGCACCTCGGACCGGAATCCGCTCCCGATGCGCCGGCTGGTCGAATTGACCGCGCTCTCCAACCGCCGCGAGCATCGCAAGAGCGGCGGGCCGATGGGCCGCCTCGCTCCGCACCTCGAAGCGGTGGTGGTTTCACAGGCCACCTACGATCTCGCAAGCCGCACTCTGCCCAGGGCGCTGCAACGGGTGATGGAGCTGGTGCGATCGGTCACCGGCGATGAGTCGGGGCGAACGAAAACCCTCGCCAACCGCATCGACTCGTTCAAGGACACCACCGATCTCGCGCGCGACTTCGTGGACGTCTATCGCCCGTACATCCAGGAACTCGTCTATACCTTCCACGGCAATAACATTCGCGAGCTGTACCGGCAGCTTCGGCCGGCCGACGCCGCGCGCCATCCCTACGATCCGGAGAAAATCGACTGGCGCGACTACTGGATAAACGTGCACATGCCCGGGCTGCGCCGGCATATTTTCGGGCAGCTCGATCTTCACACGCGGGGCCCGCGCCGCTCCTTCCCGCGCTATCGCAACCTGGTCGACCTGCTCGACCGCGCCGCTGAGCGCTATGGCGGCGCCGATGCGCTGGTCGCGCTGAAGCCGTCGGGAGAGCGGACCACGATCACTTACCGCGAGCTTCGCGATAAGGCGCATCGGGCCGCGCTGCTCCTGGCACGGCGCAGCGTCAAGCCCGGCGATCGCGTGCTGCTCATCGGCGAGAACTCGCCCGACTGGGTGCTCGCCTTTTTCGCGATCATCTGTGCGGGCGCGGTCGCGGTTCCGCTCGATCATCTCGCCTCCGCCGAGGAACTTGCCCCGATTTGCAAGATCGCGGCGCCGCGCGCAGCGATTCGCTCGGCCGGGGTCGCGCGGCGGCTGGGAGCGGGAATCTCCGCCGCGGCGCCCGAGATAATCGAAATCGATCCCGCGGAGCTTACGCGCCCGTTCGTGCTCAACCACAAGCTCGAGCCGCCGCCAGCGCCCGAGCGGCGCATGCTCGCATCGATCGTCTTCACCTCGGGCACGACCGGCGCGCCCAAGGGCGTGATGCTGACGCACGGGAATTTCGCCTCCGAAGTCGCGATGCTCGGCCGCGTGTTCCCGCTCTCGGCCGACGATACGCTGCTCTCGCTTCTGCCGCTCCATCACACGTTCGAATTCACCTGCGGGATGCTCTTGCCGCTGGCGAGCGGCGCCTCGATCGCCTACCCGCTCGAAGTCGATGCCAAGAGCGTCGCGCGCACGCTTGCCGACGTTCGTCCCAGCGCGCTCATCGGCGTTCCCGCGCTGTGGGAAGCGATTCACCGGCGGATCGTCGATGAGGTCGAGGCGCGCGGACCATTCTTTGGCGCAGCTTTCGGCCAACTGCGCGAGTTGAACCGCCGGCTCGACCGCGACTCGGGAATCAACCTCGGCTCGATTCTGTTTCGCCAGGCGCATGCCGCACTCGGCGGCAATCTGAGGCTCGCCGTGAGCGGCGGCGCCGCACTGCCGCATCGCGTCGGCGAGTTCTTCAACGACATCGGCATCCGCCTGCTCGAGGGCTACGGCCTGACCGAGGCGGCGCCCGTGCTGAGCACAGCGCATCCCGATGAGCCGCTCAAGCCGGGCTCGGTCGGCAAGCCGCTCTCCGGCGTGGAGATCAAGCTCGAACCGGGGTTCGCCGAAATCGGGGAGATCGTCGCGCGCGGGCCCAACGTCATGGCCGGGTACTACCGCAACCAGGCCGCGACCGACGAGGTGTTGCACGACGGCTGGCTTAGAACCGGCGATCTCGGCCGCTTCGATGAGGACGGGCGCCTGTTCATCGTCGGCCGCGCGAAGGAAGTCATCGTCGATTCGGGCGGCAACAATATCTATATCGATGAGCTCGAGGAGGCCTACGGCCATTCGCCCTACGTCAAGGAACTGGCCGTAGTCGGACTCAAGGTCGGAGAGGGCGAGCAAGTGGCTGCGCTGGTCGTCCCCGCCTATGCGCGCGGAGAAAGCCGCCGCTCGGTCGAGGACCGGCTGCGCACGCATTTCGATGAGGTCGCGCAGGGGCTAAGCCCCCACAAGCGCATCAGGATTCTGCGCTTCACCGATGCGGAGATACCGCGAACGCGCACGCGCAAGATCAAGCGGCCGGAAGTCGCCGCAATTCTGCGCCAGACGATCGAGGCCCCGGCCGACGATGCGGTTGCGGCCAGCGCGGAGGTCGAGCCCTGGCTCGCCGAGGCGCTCGCACAAGTCTCCAGCGCGCGCGTGAATATCACGCCCGCCACACGGCTAATCGAAGACCTCGGGCTCGACTCGCTGGCGATGGCGGAGCTCGGTGAGCATATCGGCGAACGCGCGGGACGGGAGGTCGGTCCCGAGGAGATGGCCGACCTGCGCACGGTGGCGGACCTGCAACGCGCGGTAGCGGGATCGAGCGGCGCCGGCCGCGTCAAAATGCCCTCATACGCGCGCTTTGCAGAGCCGTTCACGCCCGCGCTGCCGGGGCCGCTGCGCGGATGGGCGCGCGCTGCGCTGCGCCGGGGACAGCGCGCAATTTTCGAGTCATGGCTCAAGCCCACAATACTGGGCCGCGGCAATGTCCCCGCCAATCGCAATATCCTGGTGGTCGCTAATCACTCGAGCCACGTCGATTTCGGACTGGTCGGCCATGCGCTGGGCGCCATCGGCGATGACCTCGTGGTGCTGGCGGCCAAGGATTATTTCTTCAACACCGCGGCGCGCCGATTCCTCGCATCGAACTTCACCTCCCTCATCCCGTTCGATCGCGAGCGGGCGCAGCTTGAGTCGCTCGACGAAGCGCTCGCGCATCTGGGTGCGGGCAGAAGCGTCCTGATGTTTCCCGAGGGCACGCGCACTCCCGATGGCGCGATTCATGACTTCAAGAGCGGCGCGGGCTATCTGGCGCTGCACAGCGGATGCGACGTGCTGCCGATCTTGATTCGCGGAACGTACCAGGTGCTCGGCAAGGGCAGTCTCATACCGCGGCGCCACCCCGTCGAGGTGCGCATCGGCAACGTCATCGCGAATGCCGAGCTGCGTGCGATTGCCCAGAATTCCGAGGGGATGGGTGCGTACCGAAAGCTCGCCGACTTCATGCACGCCGCGGTGACAGGCCTCGCCGGCACGCGGCGCACTATCTCCAAGCGCAAGCTGCCTCCGCCGGCAGCCGCGCCGCCGACCGTGCCGCGAAAGCCTCACGCCGCACCGGGGCGAAGCGAAACCGCCCCGCCCGCCCGCACTCGCCGCCGCGCGAAGGCTTGAGCCCTGCGTCTCGGCGCGCGCGACACTCCTGTGATATTACGTTGCGCTGCACTTCCCGTTAGGCTGATCCGTGCATCGGCATCGGAGAGTGCCGAGCGCTGAAAGAGTTTCTCGAGACCGGCTGGGGGCAGATGACGCCAAATCGAATCCGCGATATCTGGCGGCAGTTCAGCGGGCGCGGGACCACCTACCCGCACGAGCTGGCGTTCCTGCTCACGCTCCCGTTTCGAAGGCTGATTCTGTCGCCGGAGCAACTGGTAGACCGGCTTGGCCTGCACGAAAATTCGCGAGTGCTCGAGCTGGGTCCAGGTCCGGGATTTTTCAGCGTTCGAGTCGCGCGCAGCCTGCCGCAGGGCCATCTGTATCTTGCCGACATTCAAATCGAGATGTTGCGCAAGGCGCGGACGCGGCTTGCGCGTTCGGGCGTTTCGAACGCGAGCTTCGTGCAGGCGAGCGCCGGCGCCCTGCCCTTCGCGGCCGGCACGCTCGATGTGGTTTTCCTCGTTGCGGTTTTGGGCGAGGTGCCGGATCCTGATGCGTGCGTGGCCTCGATCGCCCAGGTTCTGCGATCCGGCGGGATACTATCGATCACCGAATTGCCGGGAGACCCCGATGCGCTGAGCGAGGCGGAGGTCGCAAGGCTCGCGTGCGCGCGCGGCTTCGAGCGCGCCGAGACTTATCCGATTCGCGGTGGCTTTACCGCGAATTTTCGAAAACCGGCGCCCGCGGCGCCAGAGTCAGGTCCACCAACGGGTTGACCAACTGAAGGGAGCGGAAAGATGGTGAAACAACTCATCGATCTGAGCGGAAGGCGCGCGCTCGTAACGGGCGGCGGGCGCGGAATCGGACGGTCGATCGCGCTGGCGTTCGCCGATGCGGGAGCCGATGTCGCCGTCGCATCGCGCTCGGCGAACGAACTGGAAGCCGTCGCCCAGGAAATCAAAGACCGCGGGCAGCGCGGCTTCCCAATCCTGATCGACGTAATGCGCCGCGAGCAGATCACCGCGGGCGTCGATGAGGCTGCGGCGAAGCTCGGCGGACTCGAGATCCTCGTGAACAACGCCGGCGGTGTGATCACCCAGAACCCGGCCTTCCTCGACCCGCTGAATCACGACCCCCACACCTTCGAGGATAACCTGTTCATGAACCTCACCCAGGCCTTTTATGCGACTCACGCCGCGCTGCCATACATGATCAAGCGCAAGTGGGGCCGGATCATCAGCATCGGCTCGGGTTACGCGAAAAACGGCGGCGGCCCGCTCGCCTACACGGCCGCCAAGCACGGCCTGATTGGTTTCACACGCTCGCTTGCTTACGCGGCCGCGCCTCACGGAATCAACGTGAACGTGTTGTGTCCGGGATGGACCAACACCAGGATGGTGAACTGGGCCGGGTTCGGCGCGATGCTGGGGGTCAGCGCGGACGAAGCGAAGCGGTTCGCCGAGAACCAGAACATCCAGAAGCGAATCGTGGAGCCGGATGAATTGGGCCCGATGGCGGCGATGCTCGCATCCGATGCCGCCAGCGCAGTGACCGGCCAGGTCATCAGCGCCGATGGCGGCTTCATGGTTTAGTGCGACGCTCGATATATTGGGTCGCGCCAGCAAGCTTCGAAGGCGCCCGGAGCCGGATACGCGCGCGTCGCGGAGGAAATCCGGCCGCCGAGAAATCTCATCCATCACTTTAGGATTCACACGCGCGAAAATGCCCGCTGAAGCTGGCCCAAAATGAGGAACGCTCGCGCGAATATCGGCGCCGCGACGATCGCCGCGATGCTTGCGCTGATCGTCACCGCACCTCGCGCATGGGCATGGGACAATGCCACGCACAAGCTGATCACGCGCCTTGCGATCGGCGCTCTGCCGCCCTCCCCGCTCAAGGACGCCTTCCAGGCGCACGCATCGCAATTGGCCGAGTACTCGATCGAGCCCGATTCCATCCTGAAAGAGCGCTACGGCGAAGCGGAACGCCGCCGCCATTACATCGATCTCGAGATTTTTGGCCGCGACCCCTTTGCCGCGCTGACGCGGGACCGCGCCGCGATGGACCGGCGGTTCGGCCGCGCGCGGGTAAATAAAGCCGGCACCTTGCCCTGGACCATCGACGAGATGGCATCCAAATCCGCCGACGCATGGCGGCGCGGCGACTGCGCTGCGATGTTCTTGTATTCCGGCTACCTGAGCCATTACGCCGGCGATGCGACTCAGCCGCTCCATACGACCATCCATTTCGACGGATACCGGCGCGATCGCGGAGTCCACGCGCGGGTCGAGCTGGCTGTCGAACACGAGACCGAACGGCTTGGCCGCGCGGCAGCGCCGCAGGTCCACGCCGCCACCATCGAGTCGCCATGGGACACGGCGCTCGGCGAACTTCGCGGCGCTCACGCGCTGGTCAATGAAACAATCCGCCTCGATCGAGATGCGCGCCGATCCGGAGGCTTGGGCAGCCGCGAATATGAACAGGCGCTGATGGCGCGCGGCGAATCGATGTTCGCGCGGCAAATCGCCCAGGGCGCATCCGCGCTCGCATCGATTTGGCTCCTGGAATGGCGGCAGGCGGGCAGTCCGGCGCTTTGCAATCGGGCGCCCGGGGCGGTTTCGGGAGAGTACCCGCGTGATTTTTGGTCGTATCGCCCGCTGGAATACGGGGCCGCAGGACAGATAAATTTGAACTGATGGATTGGTTCAGCATTCGCCGCGACGCACATCACTCGACGCGCGGGTCGCGGCGCCCGGACGTGAGCGAAATCTCCCATGAATTGCTGATCGGGGAGTACCCGCAACGCGATGACATCGCGTGGCTCAAGGAGACCTACCGAATCGCCGCGGTGCACAGTCTCCAGGATGAAGAGGACTTAAGCCTTCACGCGCTCGATCTCGGCGTGCTGCGCGAAACCTATCGCGAGCACGGAATCCAGTTCGTAAACACGCCCATCCAGGATGGCAGCGCGGATGCGATGGCGGCGCGGCTTAAGGTTGCGCTGAACGATCTCGGAAACCTGGTGGCTGCAAGCCGCCGCGTTTATCTGCACTGCAACGCCGGGATGAACCGCGCGCCGACGCTTGCGATCGCGTTCCTGCGGGCGTATCGGCAGATGTCGCTCGACGAGGCGCTCGCGATGGTGAAGAGGCGGCGCGCATGCGGCCCGTTCATGACGGTTCTCGAGGAATATTTCGGGCCGCGCGATTATAAGCCGCCAAAGTAACTTGGGGAGCACGGGCACAGCCGGCAGTCTCTCGCGTCCCTTGCCGTTGCAACGGCTTCTGATCGCCTGCGCGTGGGGGGTTCATCTTTATACCGCGCTCGGAGCCGCCGCCGGACTTCTCGCGATCTACTTCGCCGCCGCGAGCGACTTCCGCGCATCATTCATGGCGATGGGAGCCGCGGTCTTCATCGACTCCAGCGACGGCGTTCTCGCGCGCCTGGTGAACGTGCGCCAGCGCGTCCCGTGGTTCGACGGCAGCCTGCTCGACAACATCGTTGATTACCTCACGTACACCGCCGCGCCCGTTTTCCTGATGCTGATGGCGGGAATAATCCCCGCCGGCTTCGGAGGACTTGCGCTCGCCTGCTTCGTGATGCTCGCAAGCGCGTACGGATTCTGCCGGACCGATGCAAAGACCGAGGACAATTACTTTCTGGGCTTTCCGAACTACTGGAACCTGATCGCGTTCTACCTCTTCTGCCTGCGCGCCTCGCCGATGTTCAACCGGACGGTCCTGCTCGCGTTCGCGGTGATGGTCTTCGTCCCGATCAAGTACATCTATCCGAGCCGTACCGAGCCGCTGCGCCCCGTCACGATCGCATACGGAATCGCCTGGGCGATCGTGACGATCGCCATGTTGCCGATGCTGCCCGAAGTGAATCCGATCATGCTGTGGGCCTCGTTGAGCTTCATCGCCTATTACCTGGCGGCGTCTTTCATCCTCGATGCGCGCGCGTGGCTCGCTCGGGCACGAAAAACGGCGGCACCAACAGGATGAACGCAGGCGCCGATTCACGCCCCTCTCATCCGGGCGAACCCTGGCTGGAAATTATCGACGCCTCATCGCCGATTCTCCTCATCGCGCCGCACGGCGGGCGCGCCGGTGCGGCCGCCCGCGCAAAGCTGCATCCCAAGGTCAACGACCTTCACACCGCGGAGATCACGCGCGAACTCGCGCGCCGCCTCGGCGCCTCCGCGATGATCAATTCGGGGATGGATCGCAACCAGCTCGATTGCAACCGCCTGCCCGAGGTCGCCGAGCAGGCGCCCTGGATGCTCGAACTCATCGCGGAACGCCTCGCGCGAATTCTCGAGCGTCAAAGCCGCGCAACCGTGCTCTTCATCCACGGATGGAACATCATCGAGCCTCGCGTCGATTTCGGGCTGGGCCTGAGGAACCTTGGCGGCGAGCTGCGCGCAAGCGGATCGGCATTCATATCGGCGGCGGATGATTTCATCAATGGCGCCCTGGCCGCGCTCGCCCACCGGCTGACAGCCGGCGGAATCAAGCCGACCTTCGGGATGCGCTACCCGGCGGGCGGCCTGCACAACCTGGTTCAGGCCTTCACCGCGCGCCATCGCGCAAGCCCGATCGGTCCCATCGGCAAAATCTCCGCGTTCGCATCGCGTGGGGTCGTCGATGCGGCGCAGCTCGAACTGTCGGTCTCGGTCAGGATGCCGGGACCGTTGCGGACGCAATGCATCGATGCGATCGTCGCCGCGTTTGACCGCAACGGAACCGGCGCAAGCAATCGGCGCGACCCGTTTGTAGTGAATCGAACGCCGCGGCCTCGCGCCGCCGCCCCGAAGCTTCCCGCGACCGCCCCATCGCCGCCGTCGCGGGTCGGAATCGAGTTCTTCGATCCATCGGCATCGATTGGCGCGATGGCGAGCTTCGATCTCGGCGGCGCCGGTGCAACCGGCGCGAGGATCATGATTTTGCACGGCCGCCGCCGCGTCGCTCTGTTTACTGCCGAGGGGCGGCCAGCGCGCGAGCCGTCGCAGGTGCGTCTGGGACCGCTCGCATTCCTGCTCGATCGCGGCAGTATCACGCTCAGCTTTCGCGGACCCGCGGTGATCGTTCCCGACAGCGCCGCCTACGTGAGCATCGAGCGCGCGCTGGCATCCGGGCGACTCGACCCCACGGTGGATATTTCGCTCAAAATGCCGCTGGCCGGCCGCGAACTCGACCTCGGATGGGTCTTCGACGGCAAGGCGCCCCC
>DASPOF010000032.1:0-10580 GCA_035626155.1 Binataceae bacterium (SeqCode) | reverse complement strand
CCCAGGTAAAAGCCTGCGCGTAAAGTATGCGAAACGCCCGTGCGATAGGTCAAATCGCCCTGAAGCGTATTAGCCAGATCGCTGGTAAAAACGTTCGAGGAGATGCCCTGATAGATCAGATCGCTCGCCGGGTCCGGGTAGAAGGTCTGCGAGCTGTAATGCGCGCTATAGGCAAGCTGATAGTCGGCCTTCGATCCCAGCACGCCGTTCAGCGCCAATACCCCATAGTAGTCCTGCTGGTTCAGGCCGGAGTTGATCCCGCTCGATGGGTGCAACGCCGGATCGATGTGATCGAGCTGGTACTGCGGCGCTTCATTGGGCTGGTTTGGAAATTGGTTGAACGCCAGCGTCATTCCCGAGATCAGGCTGAGCTTGGTGGTTGGATTCAACTCGTAGGTCAGGTAGGCGAATCCCTGTCCCTGCGTGACTGCGTCGTGAATCGGGTCGGGAGCCGGCACCGCGGAACTGAGACCGAGATTGGACTGAAGAAAAAGGCCTGTGACGAAGTAACTGAAATCTCGGGCGCATCCTCCAAGCTGAAAAGCCGTCTCCGCCGTATCGCGCTGGCCGCCCGAGACCGTCAGCTCATTTTGTCCGGCTTCGCATCCGCTCCTGGTATTAATCTCGATTACGCCGGAGGTGCGGTATCCATACTGGGCGGGCATTACTCCCTCAATCAGACTTACACTCTTGACGAACCGGAGGTTTAGCAGCTGGGTGAAGGTCGGGTCGTTGTTCATGTCGAGCGGCAGCATAATTCCGTTCATCTGGTACTGGATGCCCATGTGCTCGCCGCGGATATGAATCTCCTGGTTTTGGTCGAGCGCAACGCCGGGCATTTGAAGCATCACCTCGTTCAGCGGCGTCGCCTCGCCTTGCGGAAGGCTCGTGATGTCGCTCGAAGTCAGCGTGTACTTGTTGGCGCCGCTTGGAGACAGGCCGTTCTGCGCGCGGATTCTGCTGGCGCTGACCGAAAGAGTGAGCACCTGCTCGGATTCCAGCGCGATTTCGACGGGCTCGGAGGCGTCTTTCGGCAGGACGATGATCCTGGTCGCTTGCCGGTAGCCCTTTTTCCGCGCAGTCAGCGCATAGATGCCGGCCCGGGCTTCCTTGAATTCAAAGAAGCCGCGAGCGTCGGTCGAAGTCTTCAGAGTAATGTTTCGATCGCTGGATTGCAGCGTGACCGCGGCCTTCGGCAGCGGGCGTCCAAGCGCATCCTTGATCGTCCCCGCCAGCGGTTGCGCGACGGCCTGTCCGCGAGCCGCTCCCGCGGCGGTGCCGGGCGCAAGGAAGCAAAACACGAGCAACGCGATCGAAAAACGTTGCGCGCGATGACGCGTCGCGGCTGCAAAGCCCTCGCGCAGCGAGGCAAGCTTCGATAGTGCATTTCTCAAGGCGAATTTCTCCCTCGTCGCCATCGAGCGAACAAGTCCCTTCAGCCCCGCCCGTCGCGAGAAGGCACAACCCTCCGGCGACGGCGCAGGCTGATCTCGAACAAAATTGATTTGACGGCCGCTAGTGCAGTCCCAACTTTTCCGGGACGCCGCATTTTCAGCCGCGTACCGCTCGCGGTACGGCGCTAACGCGCTACACCGCGGCGGCTCGGATGATTACTCACTCCGTTCCGAGCGGGCTGGAACGGAGCGATCCGGCATCAGGACTGACTAAGTTGGAACGGCGCCAGCAGGCGGGTGATAAATCACCGCCTGCTCCCCCTCTCTTATCTCCCCCGGAAAAGACCGGGGGAGAAGATAGAGGAAAGCAGCCGTCTTTCACGCAGGATGTTGAGACCGCAGAGAGGCCGAACTGCGAGGGCCTCGCTTTTCTCTACATCCTGCTAGATGAGAGCGGGCGGGGGGCGTGCAGCTTGCGGCAGGTGGCTTAAGACCGAACCGGTAATCTCGGAGTATGCGGGGGCGGATTCTTCGACGGCGGCGCCAATCGCCGCAAGCGCCATGTGTTCGAAGGGCCTGTCAAAATGCCAATGCCCGAATTCATTCGAATCGACATTGAGGAAGGCCGGCTCGTGCCCGTGCGCGTCGTACACGTGATGTCCATGATGGCCCGCGTCGTGCGCGTCATGGTGATGATGGCCGTGGTCGCGAAGATGCGGATCGTGTAGGGCGCCGCCGTGATGGACGTGCGAATGATTTCCACCTTTATGGCGATGATAAATCACGGCGTCGAACGCAACTTACACCTTCTATGTCAAAAGGCAAGATGGAATGAACCCGGCCGCGACGGGTCGGACGCAAGGCTGCAACGACCAATAACTCCGGATTCGGCGACACCTGACGCAGGTTTGCGCCGCGTCGCCGGTGTGGTTCGCCGTCGGTCTGATTCCGCTCAGGCAAGCCTCGCGATCACAGAGGAGAAAGGGGATTCCACTTAAGGCACGCGTGGAACGACGTTGCGATTGACTCACCAAGTGAGCGGCGGCTAGACTCGCGCGCCTGAAGAAAAGGCTTCAGCATCAGAGTTCAAAACAAAGATTCCTCGTAAGCCGCGCGCCTTGCGCGTGCCGAATACGGGCTGGTGAAGGGGGTTGGAATGCAGTGCTCAAAAGAATCTGAATCAGTACGGTCCAGCGCGATGCGGCGCGCGCTAGCCGCTCTTTTGATCGGTTCGGCGCTGGTATGCGCTGCAGCACCGGCCGCACGGGCCGCATCAAACGCTTTATGGATTGTGGACACCGACAATGAGAGGGTGGAGGAGTACCTGCCCAGTGAGATCAAGCATAGCGGCACGCCAACTCCAGCGACTGTTTCAATTGGTGACTACACTTATGGAGCGTGCTTCGACAAATCGAACAATCTCTGGGTAACGGTTGATGGTCACAGTATTGTCAAATTCAGCGCCTCGAAGCTCAAGAAACTCCCAACCTCTCCCAGCCCCGCCGAAACGATTACCAGCTCGTCCTTCGACTACATAGATTTCTGCACCTTTGACAAGGCGGGTAATCTCTGGGTGGTGGACGAGGACAATTACAGTCTGGATGAAATCCTCGCGGCGCATCTCACAGGCGGCAGCCTCACTCCGGATGTCATCATCACGGATTCTGCTGAGATGTCGTCTGCCTATCCGGGCTTCCTCGCGTTCGACAAATCCGGAAATCTCTGGACGGACGGCCGGGATGACGATGAGCTCTTCGAATTCTCGGCTTCCCAACTCACCTCCACCGGCAACAAGACCGCGGCAGTCGTCCTGAGGGGTGGTGGGAGCTTATACGATCCGGGTCAGATCGCATTCGACGCCAAGGGCAATCTCTGGGTGACAAGTTACGACGAGGACACCGTCGTGATGTTCTCGACGAGCCAACTCGGCGCCTCGAACAACGACGCGCCGGCCGTAACGATCAGCAGCTCAAAACTGGATGGACCATGGGGCCTCGCTTTTTCCGGCGCCAACTTGTGGGTGCTCAACTATGACAGTGGTAACGCCCTGGAGTTTTCGTCTGCTCAGTTGAAGAGCAGCGGGGCCCCCACTCCGAAAGTTGTCCTGACGGGTGCTGCTGCCAGCGAAAATTGGGGGATTCTGTTTGGTCCGGCGTTGGGCAAGCCGTAGGCGGATTGACGCTTCGATCCCTCGCCGGGAACGGGGGCACGTCAGGTGAGGGTCAGATCGCGCCACGGCGATCTCCCGCCGCGCGCCGATGATTTCCCGAATGTCCGCGCGCGCTGGCGGTCTGATTCACAGTCGCTCTGATTCCGCTCAGGCAGTCTCCCGATCGCAGAGGAGAAACCGGGACTCCACTTAAGGCGCGCGTGGAACGACGTTGCGATTGACTCACCAAATGAGTGGCGGCTAAACTCCCGCGCCTGAAGAAAAGGCTTCGGCATCAGAGTTCAAAATAAAGATTCCTCGTAAGCCGCGCGCTATGCATGAACCGCATAAAGGCTGGAGGAAGGGGGGGTCGAATGCGGTGCTCAAAAGAATCTGAAGCAGTACGGTCCTGCGCCATGTGGCGCGCGCTAGCCGCTCTTTTGATCGGTTCGGCGCTGGTATGCGCTGCGGCACCGGCCGCACGGGCCGCATCAAACGCTTTATGGATTGTGGACTCGGCCCATCAGAGGGTGGAGGAGTACCTGCCCAGCGAGATTAAGAAAAGCGGCACGCCAACTCCTGCGGCTGTTTCAGCTGGCAATTACGCTTATGGGGCGTGCTTCGACAAATCGAACAATCTCTGGGTGACGGTTGATGGCGTCAGTATTGTCAAATTCAGCGCCTCGAAGCTCAAGAAACTCCCAATCTCTCCCAGCCCCGCCGAAACGATTACCAGCTCGTCTTTCGTCTTCATCGAGTCCTGCACCTTTGACAAGGCGGGTAATCTCTGGGTGGTCGACGCGAACAATAACAGTCTGGATGAAATCCTCGCGGCGCATCTCACAGCCGGCGGCAGCCTCACTCCGGATGTCATCATCACGGATTCTGCCGAGCTGTCGTTCGCCGATCTGGGCTTCCTCGCTTTCGACAAATCCGGAAATCTCTGGTTCGACGGCGGAGATGACGAGGAGATCTTCCAATTCTCGGCTTCCCAACTCACCTCCACCGGCGATAAGACCGCGGCAGTCGTCCTGAGGGGTGGTGGGAGCTTATACGATCCCGGTCAGATCGCATTCGACGCCAAGGGCAATCTCTGGGTGACAAGTTACGGCTTTGACACTGTCGTGATGTTCTCGACGAGCCAACTCGGCGCCTCGAACAACGACGCGCCGGCCGTAACGATTAGCAGCTCAGGCATGAACGGACCATTCGGCCTCGCTTTTTCCGGCGCCAACTTGTGGATGCTCAATTTTGAGGGTGGTAACGCCATGGAGTTTTCGTCCGCTCAATTGAAGAGCAGTGGGGCCCCCACTCCGAAAGTTATCCTGACGGGCGCCGCCGGCACCGATAATTGGGGGATTCTGTTTGGTCCGGCGTTGGGCAAGTAGTAGGCGGATTGACGCTTCGATCCCTCGCCCGGAACGGGGGCACGTTAGGTGAGGGTCAGATCGCCGCGCGGTGATCGCTCGCCGCGCTGCTATGATTCCGGTTGGTCCGCGCGGCGCCGGCGGAGCGATTTTCGTTCAGCAGGCGGCCCAAGCGCCCACTTACGTCGACACCCGTGTCGTATTAGCGCCTTGCCGCGTGGCAGTTGAGAACGCTTTTCCGCACAATGCGTTCGACGCTCATGCGATCTTCCTCTTTCGTCTCGCCGGGCTCGACAACTCCTGGAATACCAACTCCCTCGCCTCTCCCCACTATCAAAGTAGCTTCACGAAGTCCTCTACCGTGATGTCCACTGTCCGGATTATGCTTCGCAAGGTGCCGCGGTCGAGGGTATTATGCATCGGGACTGTCACGGGATTTCGGCCCTGACAAACCAGTCGCACGTGGCTCCCCTTCTGTCGGGCGTCGCGATACCCCAACTTTATCAACGCCCGAACGCAGTCGTCCCCGGAAATTATCGGAAGAGGCACGGACATTCCGGCGCTCCGGTCAAACGGCGCGTAAGTGGCGCCCCTTCCTCGTGTCGCGCGCCGACTTCTCGCGCTCTTTCAGTGCCTCCTGCGCGAAAGGCTCGGCGTCCCTGATCAGACCATCAAAGCTGTACAGGTTGGTTTTGTTGCCGCCGTTGCGATGACGCCGCACTATCCGTTTGACGAAACCGGCACTCTCCATGCGCGCGATGTGACGTTGAATGGTTCGGGGCGTATGTTTAGGCGGACAGCAGCGACCTGTCCCCGACGACTGATGGATCGCATTCAGGGAGTCTCAAGCGTCTCCCGGTAGCGCACGCCTTTTCTATGCACCGATGGAGATTTGCACAATCTCATAGCCATCGGGCAGTTCCCAACCTTCGCTCTGTCGGTTTTCCAGGCAGAGTTCGATCGCTTCCCGGATGTTCCGCAACGCCTCCTCACGAGTCCTGCCCTGACTGATACAACCTGGGATCACAGGGCACTCCGCTACCAAGTAACCGTCCTCTCCGGGCAGCAATATGATTGGGAGTTCCATTCGAACGATTACGGTAGCACAGGCATTCAGGCTCGCGGTAGGGCCGGAAGCTGGTCGATGGAATCTACCTCCGCTTGTCTTGGCAAACGCGGACAGAATGCGGGTAATTCGGCTTCGGGTCGATGCTCGTGAGCCGCGAGCCCCCTGTTTTCTGCTGGTGGAGCTGAGCGGGATTGAACCGCCGACCTCCTGAATGCCATTCAGGCGCTCTCCCAAACTGAGCTACAGCCCCACCGATGGCGCGGATTTTCAGCTAAGCCCATGCGCTCCGTCTAGTCAACCCGACCAGTACGCTGCGCGGCGGGGCGCCGCGCAATCAAAAGACGCAGAAAAGGATCCGGGATTCCTCACGCGCCAGACAACTCAGACGCGCGGGAATGACAGACTCTGAGGCGCGCGCCGGACACGCGCGCCGGAATGACCGGAAAAAAAGAGGCAGGCGCGGGAATGACGGATTCGGGGGCGCGCGCGCGTCGGCGGCGGGCTCGGCGGCCCGCCCCACTGCGGGCACCCGCGGCAGGCGCGCGCGGGGGTGACAAGCGATGCGTTACTCGCTGGCGCGGTCGAGGAGTTCGCGGGCGGCGCGGCGGAACTTGTCGCTCACTGATGCGCCGCCGAGCATCCGCGCGATTTCCTCCGCCCGCTCGCCCGCATCCAGAGCCATCACGCTGCTGCGCGTCGAGCCGCGCCGCTCCTCCTTCTCGACCAGGAAGTGGCGCTCGGCGAATGCGGCTATCTGCGCGAGGTGGGTCACGCAGAGCACCTGATGGTAGCGCGCGAGCTGGCGCAGCTTGCGCCCGACCACGGTTGCGACCTCGCCCCCGATGCCCGCATCGACCTCATCGAAGATCATCGTCGCCACTCCGCGCTGCTGCGCCTCCAGCCGCTTGAGCGCGAGCATCACGCGCGACAATTCGCCTCCCGACGCGATCCTCGCAAGCGGCAGCGGCGGCTGCCCGAGATTCGGCGAGAGGTAGAACTCCACGTCGTCTGAGCCCGCGGGCCCAAGCGCGAGTCCGCCGGCGGCAAGCGCAGCCTCGCCGGCGCCGAGCGGCGCGATGCGCGCCTCGAAGACCGGCGCGCGCATCCCGAGCGTCCTGAGCTCCGACTCCATCTTGCGTTTCAGCTCGGAGGACGCATCGATGCGCCGCCGATTGAGCGCCCTGGCCCGCCCGACGAGTTCATCGAGGGCGCGCGCGAGATCGCCCTCGGCCTGCACCTTGGACTCCTCGACTCCCTCCAGTTCGGCGATTTCCGTGCGCGATCGCTCGAGAGCCTCGATCGCGGTTTCGATCGAGCCGCCGTACTTGCGCTTGAGGCGGATAAGCTCCTGGAGGCGGCTTTCGATTTGGTCGAGCCGCTCCGGGTCCGCCTCGATCTTCGCGGCGTAGGCGGACAGCGCGCGCGCGGCTTCCTCGAGGTTCGCCCGCGCCGACTTGATCATTTCGAGCGGCTCGGCAAGCTTCGCATCGAGCGCGGCGGCCTCCTCCAGGCGCGCCTGGGCGGATGCGATCGCATCGACCGCCGCGCCCTCCGCACCGTAGAGCGCCGACTCTGACTCCCCGGCCGCAGCCGCAAGCCGCGCCGCGTTGGCGAGCACGGTACGCTCGGCGGCTAGCGACTCATCCTCGCCGGGCGCAAGCTCGGCGCGCTCCAGTTCCGTGACGCGAAAGCGCGCAAGCTCAAGCAGGCCGCTGCGCTCGCGCTCGCGCCGGTCAAGATCGTCGAGGCGGGCGCGCAGCTCACCTGCGCGATCCCAGGCGCGGCGGTAATCGGCCAGGTCGCCATCGAGGCGCGCGTAGCGGTCGAGGACCTCGCGATGGCTTTCGGCGCGCAGCAGCGTCTGCTGCTCGTGCTGGCCGTACACCTGCACCAGCGCCGCCCCGATGCGCGCGAGCGTCTGCACCGTTGCGAGTTCGCCATCGAGGAGCACGCGCGAGCGGCCGCCCTCGGCGATCACGCGCCGGATGACGAGTTCGCGGCGGCCCGGATCGTCGCGCCGCTCGGCGAGATCGGGGAGCGCCGTTTCGCCCTCGAGCTCGAACAGCCCCTCGACGACCGCCTCCTTCTCGCCCGCGCGAATCATGTCGGGCGATGCGCGCGAGCCAAGCAGCAGGCCGAGCGCGGTCAGGATGATCGTCTTGCCGGCGCCGGTCTCGCCGGAGAGCACGTTGAGGCCGGCGCCGAATTCGAGCGCGGCCTGCTCGATTATCGCGAAGTTGCGGATGCGCAGTTCGACCAGCATCGCCGCCTCGCCCGCTCTATCCCCAATGCAGCTTGTTCCGCCAGATTTCGAAGCAGGGATGCGGCGAGCGCACCAGCGCGACCGCGTGCCGGCCGCGAACGATCTTGAGCGCGTCCTGCGCGCCGAGTTGCGATGACTCCTGCCCATCGACGCTCAGCAGCGCATCGTGATCCAGCGCCTCGACCCGCACCTCGATCTCGAAGGAGTCGGGCAGCACGACCGGTCGGTTGGAAAGCGTGTGCGGACAGATCGGCGCAAGCACCACCACCTCGAGGGAGGGGAAAACGATTGGGCCGCCGGCGCTCAGCGCGTAGGCGGTCGATCCGGTCGGGGTCGCGATGATGAGACCGTCGGCGCGGTAGGAGCAAAACGGCTTGTGGTCGGCTACGACGCGAAGCTGGAGCATCCGGCCGAGCGGACCCCGGCTCAGCACCAGGTCGTTGACCGCGATGAATCGCTCGACGCCGCGCGAATCGGATGAGGCGCGTTCGACGGTCGCCTCGAGCGTGATCCGGCGATCGACCTGGTAGTCTCCCGCCAACACGCGCTCGAGACAGTCCCTCGCCTCATCGACGCCGACCTCGGTGAGAAACCCGAGCCCGCCGAGATTCACGCCGAGGATCGGAGTGGCGCGCGGAGCAGCCAGGCGCGCGACGCCCAGCAGCGTGCCATCGCCACCGAGCACCACGATCAGGTCGGCGCGGTCCGAAAGCTCCAGGCGGCTGACGGCCTCGGCGCCGACCGCCGCGGCGGCCTCCGGTTCCGCGATCACCGCCTTGCGGCGCGAGCGCAGCCATCGCGTCAATGAGCGGGCCATCGAGATCGCCTGGGGCCGGTCGAGCTTCACCACCATCCCGACCGACTTTATGAGCCGCTTCGCCACCGCGCCCTCGCACTTATCATGCGCGAAAAACGGCGGCAACGCGACGATGGCGGCCTATCGCGAGGGGTGGCGGCGCCGTTGCGCTCCGGGCCAGCGCTCAGTGCGAGGTCGACGGGGCGGTGGGCAGATTGCGATTGCTCCCGTAAATGATCGCGACGCTGTCGATGTAATAGCCGACCAGCGACTCGGTGGTCTGCCGCTTGCTCGCGAGCACGACGATCGCGTCGGCGCCGGTCTCGCAGGCTTTGCGCCGCACCAGCGGCAGCACCTCGTCCTCGTTCGAATAGATGCTGCCCACGCCCTCGATAATCGCAACCTTGCGGAAATCCGCGAGCGGCTCGTAGCGCAGCACGGGCATGTCGCAATCGGGCGGCTTGGCGGCTCGTGCCGACGGTTCGATCTCGGTGACCGTTACGCGCGGGGGCAGTCGCGCCGCCCGGACGCATCCCGCGCACCACAGCGCCGCCGCGGCGGCTCCAACGATTATCCAGCTTCGCACAACCAACGAATAACCGCCGCGGCGCGCCGCCCGCAAGAGCAGCCACCATCGCGGCGATGCTTCTCGCTTTCGCCCGCCTATCATATAAAATCGCGTGGCGGGCGCGGCGTCGCACGCTGCGGCCGCCCAATCCAATGGCAAGAACCGCTCCGGCATCCGCTCCTCTTCTCGGCGCTCACGTGTCGATCGCGGGCTCGGTCGCGGAGGCGTTCCTGCGCGGCAAGCAGATCGGATGCGATTGCATCCAGATCTTTACGAAGTCATCGCGCCAGTGGGCCGCCAAGCCTTACAGCGGGGAGGACATCGCGGCCTTCAAGCGCAACCAGCGCGAAACCGGGATTCTCCACGTGATCGCGCACGACTCCTACCTGCTCAATCTCGGCGCGCCCGACGAGAAGCTGCGCAAGCGGTCGGTCGCCGGCTTCATCGACGAACTCGAGCGATGCGAGGCGCTCGGCGTGCCGTACCTGGTCGCACATCCGGGCGCGCACGTCGGCGCCGGCGAAGAGGCGGGAGTCAGGACGATTGCGAAATCGATCGACGAGGCGCACGCCGCCTGCAAAGGCTTCACGACCCGCATCGCGCTCGAAATCACGGCCGGGCAGGGAAGCGTGCTCGGTTACACGTTCGAGCAGATGGGGCAAATCTTCGATGCGGTCAAGGAGAACGATCGGCTCCGGCTATGCTTCGATACCGAGCATGCGTTCGCGGCCGGTTACGACCTGACCACCGAGGAGGGTTACGAGCGGACGTTTGCCGAGCTGGACAAGCATGTCGGGATGAAGAAGATCGCCGCGTTCCATCTGAACGATTCGCTCAAGCCATTCCACTCGCGCGTCGATCGCCATCAGCATATCGGCAAAGGTTACCTCGGCTCCGGCGCGTTCCGCCGGCTGCTGCACGACAAGCGATTCTTCGGCCTCCCGATGTGCCTGGAGACCGAGCCCGGTCCCGAC
>DASPOF010000031.1:0-2525 GCA_035626155.1 Binataceae bacterium (SeqCode) | reverse complement strand
ACGATTGGCGCCATTACGCTTGAGCCTGCAAGCTGCGCGGGTAGAATCGCGCGCGGCCGAGACCCTGCGATGACCGATCCCCAAACTCCGGCCGGCGCCAAACGCGAGCCCTGGATAATCCGCACTTACGCGGGATTCGGAGACGCCCGCCAGGCCAACCAGCGCTTCCATCAGAACCTGAAGGCCGGACAACGCGGACTTTCGATCGCCTTCGACCTGCCGACCCAGAACGGATACGACCCCGATGCGCCGGTCGCCGCAGGCGAAGTCGGCAAAGCCGGCGTCTCGATCTGCCATTGGCAGGATATGGAGTCGTTGTTCGAGGGAATTCCGCTTGGCGGGATCAACACCTCGATGACGATCAACGCGACCGCGCCGTTCATCCTCGCGCTCTACCTCGTGGTGGCCGAGCGGCACGGAGTCCCGTGGACGGAGCTTCGCGGCACCACGCAAAACGACCTGATGAAGGAGTACGTCGCGCGGGGCACGTCGATTTTCCAGCCCGAGATGTCGTTTCGCCTGTCCACCGAGCTGATCAAGTTCGCGGTAGAGCGCGTGCCGAATTTCAACCCGATCAATTGCTGCGGTTATCACTACATGGAAAGCGGCGCCGGGCCGGCCGAAGAGATCGGGTACACATTCGGCAACGCGATGCTGCTGCTCGACGCGCTCAGACGGAGCCTCGCGCCCGCCGCGTTCGAGCAGACCGTCCGGCGCATCTCATTTTTCATCAACAGCGGAATCGAGCTGGTGCCGGAGATTTGCAAGGTCCGCGCGTACTTCAAACTCTGGCGCGAACTGTGCCAGTCCGAATACGGCATCGAGGACGTCGCCTTCCGCGCCGGATGCCAGGTGCGTTCTCTCGCGCTCACCGAGCAGCAGCCCGAGGTCAACATCGTGCGAATCGCCTTCGAGGCGCTGCCCGTGACGCTCTCGGCCGGCGCCCGGGTCAACGCACTTCAGTTGCCCGGGTTTCGCGAGGCGCTCGCGCTGCCCGACCAGGCGGAGCAGTTGCTGAGCCTGCGCACGCAGCAGGTCCTGATGTACGAGACGGAAATCACGCACTACGGCGACATCTTCGAGGGCAGCAAGATCATCGAGAAGCTCACCGATGAGACCGCCGGGCGCGCCCGCGAGATCGCGACCCGGCTGCGCACCGCCGGATACACCCGCGCGATCGCGATGGTGAGCGCCGAGTTGACCCGGCTCCTCGCCGAGCGGCAGCGCAAAATCGAATCCGGTGAGACAATCCAAGTTGGCGTCAATGCCTTCACGGGCGAGGTCGGCCTCACCGCGCCATCGGCGATCCAGTCCGATGATCGCGCGCAAGCGATGCTCGAGAAGGAGCGCATCGATGCGATACGTCGCTGGCGGTCATCGCGCGATGGCCGCGCCGTCGCGGAGGCGCGCCAGATGCTGGAGCGCGCCGCTCGCGAGGGCGCGCCGGTGATGGAGCCGACAATCGCGCTGGCGCGCGCCGGTGGCACCGTCGGTGAATGGACCGAGACGCTCGAGCGCGCAAGCCGCGGCCGTTACGCTCCGCCGATCCTGGAAGCGGCTGCGAGCATGCCGAGGCTCGACGTCGCGCCGATCTCGGGCAAGATGCGAGTCGCACTCGGCAAGGCCGGGCTCGACGGTCATATCAATGCGGTCCGTCTGCTGGCGCATGCGTGCATGCAGGCCGGGATGGAAGTCATATTGGCCGGGTTCAAACAGACGGCGGCCCATCTGGTCGAGACCGCGATCCAGGAAGATGCCGACGTGCTCGCGATTTCGACTCTGGCCGGCGCTCACATGACGATCGCGCGCGAGACGCTCGCGTTGCTCCGCGAGCGCGGCGTATCCGACATCCGCGTCGTGATGGGCGGAATAATTCCCGAAGCGGATCGATCGCGATTGCTCGAACTCGGAGTCAGGGCGGTATTCACGCCCAAGGATTCGAACCTGGGAGCGATAATCGGACAGATCGCCGCGCTCGGCCCCCGCTCGCGATTGTAGCGCAGCTCTCTTATCTCACGCGTTCGAGCACGATGACCGGGATCTGGCGGCTGGTCATCTTCTGGTAGTCGTGGAAAATCGGCATCTTCTTGGCTTGCTGGTCGAACAGCCGCTTGCGCTCCTCGCCTTTCGTGATAACCGCCTTGACCTGGAAGCGCTCGCGCCCCACTTCGACCGTCGCGTCGGGATGAGCAACGAGGTTGTGATACCAGGAAGGATGCTTGGGCGCGCCCCTGAAAGAGGCGATTATCACGATGCGATCGCCATCCCTGGTGTACACGAGCGGGTTTATGTAAGTCCGCCCGCTCTTCGCACCGGTCGTGGTCAGGAGGAGCATCGGCGCGCCGGCGAACTGACCGCCAACCTTCCCGCCGTTCGCACGGAACTCCTCGATCACTTGTCGGTTGAATTCGCTCAATTCAGACATGCCTGCTCCTCCAGCGATGCAACTCGGGAAAGCGAATAGCACGACGAACCGGCTTTGGACGCCGCCGATATAGCTCGGCGCGATGGCGCTCCTCGTCAGG
>DASPOF010000030.1:0-25916 GCA_035626155.1 Binataceae bacterium (SeqCode) | reverse complement strand
GCGCCTTTTCTCTCCGGTCATTCTACGAGTGCCTCGCGTAGAATCCCGAATCCCTTTGTGGTCATTCCCATGCGGCTGAATTGCCTGGCGCTCGAGGAATTCCTTCTTCTTACGCGATTTCCCCAACCCTCCGTACTCCACCGAATCTTGCGGAATCGCTCGAGTCGGCGGTGGCAGTAAGGCCAGACGTAACCGGATCCGGGATTCCTCGCGCGCGCCGGACACGCGCGCGGGAATGACTAATTGAGAAAGCGGCGCCAACAGGCGAAGAATCTCCGGGATTCTACGCGAGGCACTCGTAGAATGACCGGAGAAGAGACGGAGGCGTGCAGGGGCCAAAAAAGAGGCGCGCGTGTCCGTCACGCGTGCGCGAATGACTATTTCGGATGGCGCGGGCGAGGCGTCCGCGCATCTTTCGGCGGGCACGGCGGCCCGCCCCACTGTGAGCAAACACGGCAGCCGCGCGCGGAAATCACAGACAAAAGAGTCGCGATTCTACGCGGGGCACACGGAGAATGACTGCAATACTAACTCGGGCGCGCGGCTGGGCGAGGGGCGATCGATGCGAACAGGAAGCGCGAAACCCAGTTTGGGTTTCGCAGCATTTTTGCGCGCGCTCTCAGCACAGCCTTTCGCACGCGCGTGCCTGACGGTTTGCGATTCGGAATATTATGTCGCGCGCCCGTGGTCGGGCGCGCGACGCTGATGACGCTTACCTAACCCCTCCCGTTCCGGGAGAGGAACTGAACGGCTAGGCCGCGGCGTGGGTGCGAGACTTCTGAGGCTGCCGCGTCGCGTTGCTGCGGGCCGCAGTGGCGGCGAAGACCTGGGCCTGCGGGAACAGGCTCGTGTCCGGCGGCGTCACGAGAATCCGCCGCCTGCCGTCGCGCGCGAGCACTCCCTGATGAGTCATCTCCATCAGGAGCTTGCTCACCATCGGGCGCGAGCTGCCAATCATCTCGGCCAGCTCCTCCTGGGCCAAATCGGGCGTCAGCAGGATACCCCGCGAGTCCGCCACGCCGAACCGCACCGCGAGCTCGTTGAGCACGACCTCGAGCCGCTGTCGCAGCGACATCCCGAGGAAGGTCGCGTAGCGGTAGGCCACCTGCGACCAAAGCGAGTTGATCGATTCGGCCAGATGGAGCAGGACCTCGGGTTCGAATCCCTTGAGCACCTCCGCGATATGGTGGCGCGTGAAGAGGGCCACCGTGCAGCTCGTCAGCGCCTCGGCCTCGAACAGTTGCGAGCGCTCGCCGCGCGAGTCCGAAAAGTCCGCGTAGCCGGCCAGATCGCCGGGACCCGCGAGCTCAATCAGGATCCGATCGCTGCCCGGCCTGGTGCTGTGAACCTTGATTACCCCGCTGAGCACGGCGAAGAGCACATCCGCCGGCGAGCCCTTGGTGAAGAGCGATGCGCCGCGCGGGTAGCGCACCGGAGTATAGCGCTCCAGCAGCGCGGTGATCGCCTCGGCGGGGAGGCCAAGACTCGCAAGCCGGGTGAGCAGCCGGTCGTGAGCCTGATCCGAAACTTGTCCGTTCATGTCACACCCCCTGGCGGTTGCGGATTCGGCCATTACCGGCCTGTAGCGCAACGTTTGACATTCTGTACGCTCAAAATCTCTACAGTTTGTTACTATACGCCGCAGCGCGCGTCAAGGGCCTCGAAGCAGCCCAATTTGGCCCTATTGGCCCGCGATCGTCATCTCGGCGATTTTGATAGTTGGTGACGCAACCGAGGCCCGCCAGTGCAAGTCATTACCGATCATCTCGATCCCGAGGAACATATCCTTGAGATTCCCCGCGATCGTGATCTCCTGCACCGGGTAGGCAAGCTCGCCGTTCTCGATCCAGATGCCGCCCGCGCCGCGCGAGTAGTCGCCGGTCACCAGGTTGACTCCGAACCCCATCAGGTCGGTCACGTACAGCCCGCTTTGCACGGAGCCGATAATCTGCTCGGGCGTATAAGGACCCGGCGCGAGATAGAGGTTGGTGGTCCCCACCGTCGGGGCCTGGCCGACCGTTCGCGATGCGTTCCCGGTGGGCTGCATCTTGAGCTTGCGCGCGGAGTACGAGTCGAGCAGGTAAGTCTTGAGCACGCCCTTGTCCACGACCGGCTTTCGCGATGTGGGCAGGCCCTCGCCGTCGAACGGCTTGGAGCCCAGAGCGGACGGCATCGTGCCGTCATCGATGATCGTCACGTTGGATGCGGCGACGGACTGGCCGAGCCGATCGAGCAGGAACGATGCGCCCCGGTACAGCGACGGTCCCGAGGCGGCGCCCGCAAGCGAGCCGATTAGCCCCGCCGCGACGTTGGGCTCGAACACGACCGGCGCGCGGGTAGTCTTCGCCTTGCGCGCGCCCAATCGGCGAAGCGCGCGCTGCGCGGCGGTGATGCCGACCGACTCCGCATCCTCGAGCTTCCCAAACCGGCGATTGGCGGTGTACCAGTACCCCTGCTGCATGCCGGCGGAATCCTCGGCGATCGGCGCGACCACCAGGGTGAAGGATGAACCTTCGTATTCGCCGGTGAAGCCCTGACTGTTGGCAAACAGGATTCGGCCGCGGCCCGAGTTGAACTCGGCGCCCTCGGAGTTCTTGATACGCGGGTCGAGTTTCAGCGCGGCGTTCTCTGCTGCGCGGGCAATTCCCAACGCCTCGTCGGCTTCGACCAGGCCGCGGCCGGGATCGGCGAGCTCGAGGTCGGGAAGGGACTTGGGATGAAGCGCCGGGTCGGGCAGTCCCGACCAGGGATCTGCGGCCGTGAGCCGGGCAAGGCCGACCGCGTGCGCGATGAATTCGGCGAGCGATTCCCGATCGAAGTCGGCCGTGGATGCGGTCGCCGAGGATTGTCCGGTGAAGACGCGAAGACCGAGCCGGCGCTCGCGGGAGTGACTGAGTTTTTCGACCGCGCCGAGGCGCACCCCGGCTGCGAGCGCCTCCGAGCTCACGCACAACACTTCAGCCGCGCTCGCGCCGTTTCTTTTGGCCTCGCCAAGCGCCCACTCGGCCAATTCGAGCGAGATCTGTTCCGCCATTTTCAGATGCGCCGCCTTATCGGCTCGATAAACCGCGCGCTATCAGGCGCGAGTGCCGCCCACCGTGATCGCATCGACGCGAATCGTGGGAAGTCCCACTCCCACCGGCACCGACTGTCCGTCCTTGCCGCAGGTGCCGATGCCGGAATCGAGTTGCAGATCGTTGCCGACCATCGACACGCGGGTGAGCACCTCGGGGCCGTTGCCGATCAGCGTTGCGCCCTTCACCGGGCGCGTTACGTGGCCGTCCTCGATCAGGTACGCCTCGCTTGCGGAGAACACGAATTTTCCGTTGGTGATATCGACCTGGCCGCCGCCGAAACTGACGGCATACAGGCCGTACTTAACCGAGCGGATGATTTCCTCGGGCGTTGATTCGCCGGCCAGCATGAATGTGTTGGTCATCCGGGGCATCGGCGAATGCGCGAAGCTCTCGCGCCGGCCATTGCCGGTCGGCGCCATCTTCATCAGGCGCGCGTTCATGCGGTCCTGCAGATAGCCGCGCAGGATGCCCTTTTCGATCAGCACCGTGCGCGAAGTCGGCGTCCCCTCGTCATCGACGTTGAGACTCCCGCGCCTGAGCGGGAGGGTTCCGTCGTCCACGACTGTGCAGAGCTCGCTTGCGACCTTCTGCCCGATCCGGTTGGAAAATGCCGACACGCCTTTGCGATTGAAATCGCCCTCGAGGCCGTGGCCGACCGCCTCGTGGAGCAGGATTCCCGGCCATCCGGGGCCGAGCACGACCATCATCTCGCCCGCGGGCGCATCGGCGGCATCGAGGTTCACGATCGCCTGGCGCGCGGCCTCGATCGCGTACTGGCGCCATCGCTCGTTCTCGAGGAAGAACCGGTACTCGACGCGCCCGCCGCCGCCATAGGTGCCCATCTGGCGGCTCTTGCCGTCCTCGGCGATCACGGTGACGTTGAGGCGGCAGAGCGGCTGCACGTCGGCTGCGAGGCGGCCCTCGCTATTGACGATCATGACGATTTTCCGCTCTGCGATGATCGACGCCATCACGTTCCTGATGCGCGGGTCGTATGCGCGCGCGACCTTGTCGATTTCGGAGAGCAATTTCGCGCGATCCTCGACTGGAATTTCGAGCGGGGTGGCCGCGACTTCGTACAGGGCGTGGCTCGGCGCCGCCTGGCCCACGTGGACTGCGGGCACGGCCGCGCGCTGGTCCGCGATCGCGCGGGCGGCCTCGGCGGCAAGCCGCATCCGGTCGATCGTGACTTCATCGGAGTATGCGTACCCGGTGCGATCCTCGGCGCAGACGCGAACGCCGACGCCGTGGCTCACGCTCTTGGACGTGTGATTCACCATCGACTCTTCGAGCGCGATGGTCTCGGCGCTGCGATGCTCGAAGTAGAGGTCGGCGTAATCCGCCTTGCGTTCGAGAGCGGTGCCGAGGATGCGCTCGAAGGCGCGCTCGCTCATGGCGAAGCGGGTGAGAAAGAACTGTTCGGGATTAACTAATTCGTTTGCCATCGCGAATTGCCGTCCTGCCCATCCAGCCTATCAATGCGCGGGCGGGTTCAGAAGTTCGCAATTTCGCGCGTGCCGGCACCGAGCCGGCTCGGTCATCCGGCGGCGGCGCGGCGCTGCTCGCGCTCGGCTGGCTGCTGGTCGGTCTTTTTCGCGCGCCGGCGCGGCTTCTTCGCCTTGGTCTCGGCCTCGGCGCCGGTCCACTCGACGATCGAGAGCATCGCCGCATCGCCGCGGCGAATGCCGAACTTGATCACGCGGGTGTAGCCGCCGTTGCGCTCCTTGAAGCGCGGCGCGATCTCATCGAAAAGCTTCTTGACCGCATCGCGCGACTGCATGAATGCGAACGCCATGCGGCGCGCCGCGAGGTCGCCCTGCTTGCCGAGCGTCACCATCCGGTCCGCGTAACGCCGCAGCTCCTTTGCCTTGGAATCGGTGGTTCTAATCCGATCGTGCTGGATCAGCGCGAGCACCAGGTTCTTGAACAGCGCCTTGCGATGAGCGGAGGTGCGCGAGAGCTTACGGCCGCGATTAAGATGACGCATCGGTAACTCCAGACGGCAGCGCGGCGGTTACACCGATTCGCGCCGCTCCTGCTCTTCCCACATCCGGTCCAGCTCGCCGCGCGGCGGCAGATTCTCCAGCCGCATCCCGAGCGAGAGGCCCATGTCGGCGAGCACTCCCTTGATTTCGTTGAGCGACTTGCGGCCGAAGTTCTTGATCTTGAGCATGTCCTGCTCGGTGCGCTGGACCAGCTCGCCGATAAACTTGATGTCGGCGTTCTGGAGCCCATTGAACGCGCGCACCGAAATCGGCAGGCCCTCGACGGGCCGATAGAGCAATTCGTTGAGCGTGGGCCGCACCTCGGCGCCGGGCGCTGCGGCGGCCGGCTTGGCCTCCTCCTCGACTCCGGCGAAGATGCCCATCTGGTCGCGCATCACGCGCGCTGCGTAGGTGAGCGCATCGCGCGGGGAAACCGAGCCGTCGGTCCAGATTTCGATCGCGAGCCGGTCGTAGTCGGTGCGCTGGCCGACGCGCGCATTGGTGACGGTGAAATTTACCTTTCTGATTGGCGCGTAGATGGCATCGAGGCGAATCGTGCCGATCGGCTCCTCTTCCTCCTCGGTGCGCTCGGCCGGGACGTAGCCGCGCCCGCGCTTGATCACGATCTCCATATCGAGCTCGGCGCCCTTGTCGAGGCTCGCGATGTGCTGGCCGGGGGTGAGGATTTCGAGGTTCGGGCCGCCGGTGATGTCACGCGCGGTGACTTCCGCTTCGCCCTTGACCTTCAAAGCCGCCACCAACTGCTCGCCCTCGTGAAGCCGCACGCGCACTTCCTTGAGATTGAGCACGATGTCGGTCACGTCCTCCTTGACGCCGGGAATGGTGGAGAACTCGTGGAGGACGCCCTTGATGCGCACCGCGGTGATCGAATAGCCGGGCAGCGAGGAGAGGAGAATCCTTCTGAGAGCGTTGCCGATGGTTATTCCGTAGCCGCGTTCGAGCGGTTCGGCGAAGAATCGCCCGTAGGAAGGAGTGACTTCCTTTTCCTCGAAGGCGAGCGCCTTGGGTTTGATCAAATCGCGCCAGTCGTTTTGCATGATAAATTCCGTGTGTCCTTGAAAATTTGCGCCGCAGACGGATCCGCCACGGATCCCGCAGGCAGCTTTTTCGTTTACCTCGAATAATGTTCGACGATCAGTTTCTCACTTATCGGCATGGTCAAATCGACCCGCGCCGGCAATGCCTTGAATGTCCCGCGGAACTGCTCGCGCTCGAGCGCGAGCCAGGGCGGGATGCCGCGCCGCTGCGCCATCTCGATCGCCTCGACGATCACCTTCTTCTGGCGGCTCTTCTCGCCGATGCTTACGACCTGGCCGACCTGGACCAGGTAGCTTGGAATCGTAACGGTGCGGCCGTTCACCTGGAAGTGGCCATGGCGGACGAGCTGGCGCGCCTGGGCGAGCGAGCTCGCGAAACCGAGCCGGTAGACGACGTTATCGAGCCGGCGCTCGAGCAACACGAGCAGGTTCTCGCCGGTGACTCCACTGACGCGCTCAGCAACATCGAAATAATGGGCGAACTGGTTTTCGAGGACGCCGTAGATTCGCTTGACCTTCTGTTTTTCGCGCAAGCGCACCGCGAACTCCGAAAAGCGGGTTCGCGCCTGACCGTGCGCCCCGGGCGGATAGTTGCGCCGCTCGATCGCGCACTTGTCAGAAAAGCAGCGCTCCCCCTTGAGGAAGAGCTTCAATCCTTCGCGCCGGCACAACCGGCATACTGGACCCAGATTCCTGGCCACCTTGATTTATCCTCGTCCCGGCTCAGACTCTGCGCCGCTTCGGCGGGCGGCATCCGTTATGCGGAATCGGAGTGACGTCCTTGATCGAGAGCACGCCCAGGCCCGCGGCTTGAAGCGCGCGGACCGCCGATTCGCGGCCGCCGCCCGGACCCTTGACGTGCACCACCACGGTGCGCATCCCGACTTCCGCCGCCTTGCGCGCGCACGCCTCCGCGGCCATCTGCGCCGCGAACGGGGTGCCCTTGCGCGATCCCTTGAAGCCCACCGACCCGGCGCTCGACCACGCGATCACCAGGCCCTGCGAGTCGGTAATCGTCACGATAGTGTTGTTGAAGGTCGCATGGATGTGTGCGACGCCCTCGGGCACCGATCGCCGGGCTCTGCGCCGGCGCGGGGCCGGAGCCGCTCCTGCGGCCGGCGCGCCCTGCGCGCCCGCGCCTTCTGGCGCCTTGCCCTGCGGAGCGGGTTTGGTTTCTTTGGTTTCGTCAGCCATCAGATTTCCTGCCGTTCAAACTCCTGTCTTGCGAGTGCGCGAGAACTAGCCCTTGGGCGGCGCCGCCTTCTTGCCGGCGACAACCTTGCGCGGTCCCTTGCGGGTGCGTGCGTTGGTGTGGGTGCGCTGCCCGCGCACCGGGAGTCCCTTGCGATGGCGGATGCCGCGGTAGCATCCGAGGTCCATCAACCGCTTGATGTTCTGCTGCACTTCGCGGCGCAGGTCACCCTCGACTTCGTAATCCGAGTCGATGACCTGGCGGATGCGCGCCTGCTCCTCGGCGGAGAGGTCATCGGTCTTGCGCGCCGGATCGACGCCCGCCTTGTCGAGGATTTTGTTCGCGGAGGCGGCGCCGATCCCGTAGATATAGGTCAGCGCGATTTCCATCCGCTTGTTCTTGGGCAATTCGACCCCGGCTACACGTGCCATCTTAAGACCTTCCTGGCAGGCTGGGATAAATCACAGCCTGCTAACCCTGGCGTTGCTTGTGGCGAGGGTTGGAGCAAAGGATGCGGACGACGCCGCGCCGGCGCACCACCTTGCAGCTCTTGCAAATTCTTTTGACTGACGCCCGTACTTTCATCGCGCTTGAGCTTTCTTCCTTGCCGCGCCGTTCAGCGCATCCGGTACGTGATCCGGCCGCGGCTTAAGTCGTAGGGCGACAGCTCGACGGTGACCTTATCGCCGGGGAGGATCTTGATGTAATGCATGCGCATCTTGCCCGAGATATGCGCGAGCACCTTGTGCCCGTTATCGAGCGTCACGCGAAACACTGCGTTCGGCAGCGCCTCGTTCACCGTACCGCTGACTTCGATAGAGTCGCCCTTAGACATTTGCGAGCTCGCTTAGGATAATCGGTCCGTCGGATGTGATCGCGATGGAGTGCTCGAAGTGGGCAGATAGTTTACCGTCCGCGGTCACCGCAGTCCATCCGTCCGAAAGAATCTCCAACTCCGACGCGCCTTCATTGACCATCGGCTCGATCGCGAGCGCCATACCCTCGCGCAGCCGCGGATTGGGCATCCCGGACCGGAAGTAGTTGGGCACCTGCGGGTCTTCATGGAGGTTGCGCCCGATGCCGTGGCCGGCAAACTCGGTCACGACCGAGTAGCCCGCGGCTTCGACCACCTCCTGGACGGCGCGCGAGATGTCCGCGACGCGGTTGCCGACGCGGGCCCGCGCGATTCCCGCATAGAGCGCATCGCGCGTGACGCGCAGCAGGCGGCGGGTGCTTTCGGGAATGTCCCCCACCGGCACGGTCCGCGCGTGGTCCCCGTAGAAGCCCTTGTACAGGACGCCGTAGTCGAGTCCCACGATATCGCCGGGCTTGAGCCTGCGGCTGGAGGGGATGCCGTGGACGATCTCGTTGTTCACCGAGACGCACAGCGACTTGGGATACACGACATCGCCCGGCTTGTAGCCCTTGAATGCGGGCTTCGCGCCCTTCTTGCAGGTCAGCTCTTCGGCCAGCCGATCGAGGTCGTCGGTCGCGATGCCGGGCCGGACCGCGGCGGCGCACTCCTCGAGCACCTCGGCGACGATTTGGTTCGCCCGGTGCATCACCTCGATCTCGGCTGGGGTCTTAATCGTAATCATCAGCGGGATGCGCCCCTGGCGCTTTGCGGCAGGAGCGAGTGGAGCGCTGCGGTAATCCGTTTTTCAACCTGTTGCGGGCTTCCGACGCCATCGATTTTGGCGAGCAGTCCGAGCCGCTCGTAATATTTTAGCAGCGGAAGCGTATTGGCGTGGTACACCTCGAGGCGGCTGCGCACCGTCTCCTCGTGATCGTCATCGCGCTGGTACAGTTCGCCGCCGCACTTGTTGCAGACACCGGCTTTGGCGGGCGGATCGAAGACGACGTGATACAGCGCGCCGCAGCCCCTGCAGGTGCGCCGGCCCGAGATGCGGCCGACGATCTCCTCATCGGGGACCATTATCGCGACCGTCTTGTCGATCGCGATTCCGTTCTGACGAAGCATCGTGGCCAGAATTTCGGCCTGGGCGGCATTGCGCGGGAAACCGTCCAGGATGAACCCCGGGCGCGCATCGGGACGGGCCAGCCGCTCGCTGATCAATTTAACCACGAGTTCGTCGGGCACCAGCTCGCCGCGGTCCATGTAACTGCGCGCCTGCCGGCCCAGCGCCGTGCCGTCGCGGACTGCCTCCCGCAGGAGATCGCCGCTTGCGATCTGCGGCACGCCCGCCAGCTCGGCGAGCATCCGCGCCTGCGTACCCTTGCCCGCTCCGGGCGGTCCCAGCAAAACCAGCCGCACCGGCCTAGGCGCCTCGTCGCGATTTGATTCGTCCGCGCCGCATGAAGCCCTCGTAGTTGCGCGTGAGCAGGTGAGTCTCAATCTGGGCCACGGTGTCGAGCGCGACGCCGACCACGATCAGGAGCGCCGTCCCTCCGAAGTAGAACGGGACGTTGAACCGCGCGATGAGCAGCGTGGGCAGGATGCAAACGCAGCTCACGTAAATCGCGCCGCCGAGCGTGATCCGCGAAAGCACCCGGTCGATGTACTCGGCGGTGAAGCGGCCCGGACGGATGCCCGGAATGAAGCCGCCGTATTTTTTCAGGTTGTCGGCTACGTCCACCGGGTTGAATGTGACCGCGGTGTAGAAGTAGCAGAAAAAGACGATCAGCCCGACGTAGATCACGTCGTAGGTAAGCCCGCCCGGCGTAAGGTAAGTCGCGTAGTCTTTGAGCGCGGGGACGAAGGTCGCGATGGTCGCCGGGAAGACCAGGATCGATGATGCGAAAATCGGCGGGATGACGCCCGAGGTGTTGATCTTAAGCGGCAGGTGCGACGATTGCCCGCCATAGACGCGCCGCCCGACCACGCGCCGCGCGTACTGCACCGGAATGCGGCGCTGCGCCGTCTCGATATAGACGATTCCTCCCGTCACGCCCGCGGCGAGCAGGATGATAATGAGCAGCACAAAGATGCTCATCTCGCCCTCGCGCACGAACTGCGCGGTGGTGCTGAGAGCGCCGGGCAGCCGCGCGATGATGCCCGCCATGATGATCAGCGAGATGCCGTTGCCGATTCCCCGCTCGGTTATCTGCTCGCCGATCCACATGACGAACATCGTGCCCGCGGTGACGGTAAGCACCGTCATGATGCGGAAGCCCCATCCCGGCGCATAGACGACCGAGCCGCCGCCGGGCGCCTGAATTTTTTCCAGTCCCACCGCGATCATGAAGCCCTGGACAATCGAGAGCGCGACGGTGAAATAGCGCGTCATCTGGGTGATCTTGCGCCGGCCCGCCTCGCCCTCCTTGTACAGTTCGTCGAGGTAAGGCGATGCGATCTTGAGGACGTCGAGGATGATCGCGACCGAGATGTACGGCATGATCCCGAGCGCGAAGACCGAGAAGCGTTCCAGCGCGCCGCCGGAAAAGAGGTTGACCCAGCCGAACATCGTGCCGGATGCGGCATCGAAGAACGCCGCCAGCGCCTGTCCGTCGATTCCCGGGGTCGGGACCGCGACGCCGATCCGGTACACCGCCAGCATCGCGGCCGTGAACATCAGCCGGCGGCGCAGTTCGGGGATGCGCGAGGCGTTTGAGAACCCCTCCAGCATTGAGCCTTTTAGGCGGTCACGATCTCTGCGGCGCCTCCAGCGGCGCCGATTTTTTCGCGTGCGGCGGCCGAAAACGCGTCGGCGCGCACGGTGAGTTTTGTCTTAATTTCCCCGTCACCGAGTATTTTGAGCTTGCGGCCGGCCGGGATAAAGCCGCGTTCGGCAAGCGCGGCCGCATCGACGGTCGCTCCCTCCGGGAACTCGGCGAGCTGCCTCAAGTTCACCAGCGCAAATTCCTCGCGCCGCGCCGCATTCTTCTGGAGTCGGCGGAATCCCCGCTTCGGCACGCGCCGCCGAAGCGGCATCTGGCCGCCCTCGTAACCGGGCGGCGTATTGCCGCCCGAGCGCGAGCCGCGTCCCTTGTGGCCGCGCCCCGAGGTCTTGCCCATGCCCGAACCAATCCCGCGTCCGATGCGCCTTTCGGGCGTGGTCGAACCCGCCGCGGGTTTCAATTCTCCCAGTCTCATGGCCCGGCTAATCCTTTACCTCGATCACAAGATGCTTGAGGCGGCGGACCATTCCTTCGACCGCCGCGGTGCGTTTCAGCACGCGCTCCTTGCCGATCCGGCTGAGCCCCAGCCCCTTGACGGTCTGGCGAACCCGCTCGTTGGTGCCGACCGGGCTTCGTACGAGCCTTACGCGAATCGTGTCGCTCATTCTACCATCACCGGCGGCGCTCAGGCGGCCGTCTCGGGCCGTTCGGCGGGACGCGCGCGAAGCCCCATGATTTCGTCGGGGCTGCGAAGCTGTTCGAGCCCGTCCATCGCCGCCTTCACCAGGTTCTGCGGATTCGACGAACCCAGCCGCTTGGTGAGCACGTTGCGAATCCCGGCCAGTTCGACCACCGCGCGCACGCCGCCTGCCGCGATCACGCCGGTGCCCTCGGAGGCGGGCTTCAGTACCACACGCCCGGCGCCGAAGTGCCCTGTGACCTCGTGCGGGATCGTACCCTCGCGCAGCGGCACGCGGATGAGGCTCTTCTTCGCGCGCTCGACGCCCTTGCGGATGGCCTCGGGCACCTCGTTTGCCTTGCCCAGCCCGTAGCCGACGAGACCGTTCTGGTCGCCTGCCACCACCAGCGCGCTGAAGCTGAAGCGGCGTCCGCCCTTGACGACTTTCGCCACGCGGTTGATGTAGACGACCTTTTCTTTGATCTCGAGGCCCTGCGGATCTATGCGTTGAGCCACTTCGGTCTATTCCCCTGCCGATTCTCGATCAGAATTTAAGTCCCGCCTCTCGCGCCGCATCGGCCAATGCTTTTACCCGTCCATGGTAGAGGAAGCCGTTTCGGTCGAAGATGACCGATTCGATTCCCCTGGCGCGGCATCGCTCCGCGATCGCCTTGCCGACGGCCTTCGCCGCGTTCAGATTGCGCTTGCTCGAAAGCGCCTCGCGCAGGTCGGGGCTCAGCGTCGATGCGGCGACAATCGTGCGGCCGGTCGCATCCGAGACCACCTGCGCATAAATGTGATGCAGCGATCGGTACACGGACAGCCGCGGACGCGCGTCGCTTCCGGTCACGCTGGCGCGCACGCGCCGCTGCCTGATTTTTCGGTTTTCTGCCCTTTGCCGCGCCATCGATGCGCCTGCCTATGCCGTCGTCGCGCCGGCGGCCGCTTTGCCGGCTTTGCGGCGGATAACTTCGGTCGCGTACTTGATGCCCTTGCCCTTGTACGGCTCGGGAGGCCTGAGTTCGCGGATCTCCGCCGCAACCGCGCCGAGCAGTTGGCGGTCCGCGCTCTCCAGCGTGATCAGCACCTGGCGCTCGACCTTCGCCGTCACACCCGGCGGCAGTTGATAAACTATCGGATGCGAGAAGCCCAGCGTCAGGTTGATTTGATTGCCCTTGGCCTCGGCGCGGTAGCCGACGCCGTTGATCTCGAGCACCTTGGTAAATCCGCGGCTCACGCCCTCGGCCATGTTGGCGATGAGCTTGCGGGTCAGGCCGTGCAACGCGCGCTCTTCCTGCGAGTCGCCTGGCCGTTTGACCACCAGTTCCGAATCCTTAATCTCGACGGTGAATCCATCGGTAAGCTTCATCTCGAGCTTGCCCTTTGGACCCTCGACCTTGACCGTATCGCCGGCGAGCGCCGCCTTGACGCCCTTGTCGAGCTTCACCGGGAGTCTTCCTATCCGCGACATCTGCCGCTCCGTTTACCAGACCCTGCAGAGAATTTCGCCGCCGACCCGGTTGCGCCGCGCCTCGCGGCCGCTCATCACGCCGAGCGGCGTCGAGACGATCTGGATTCCCATCGCGCCGCGTGCGCGCCCCAGTTCTGCGGCGCCGGCGTATCTGCGGATGCTCGGCTTGCTGACGCGCTGGATGCCGCGGATGACGGGCTCGCGCTTGGGACCGTAGCGCAGCTTGAGCAGGAGGCGGCGCCTGGGCGGCTCGCCGCCGACTTCCAACCCGTCGAGGAATCCCTCGTTGACGAGCACGCGGCAGATCGCCTCGCGGATGCGCGAGTGAGCGACCACGACCTCGGCAAATCGCGCGTGCATCGCGTTTCTGATTCGCGTCAGCAGATCTGCAATCGGATCGGTTTGCGACATCTCGATTCTCTCTACCAGCTCGCCTTGACCACGCCCGGGAGCTGCCCGCGCAGCGCGAGCTTGCGCAGGCACAGCCTGCACATCCTGAGGCGGCGGTAATACGCGCGCGAGCGCCCGCACAGCGGGCAGCGGTTATGCTTGCGGACCGCAAACTTGGGTTTGCGCGTCGCTTTCACCCTGAGACACTTCTTCGCCATCGCCGTTAACCCTGCACCGCCGGGGCGCCTGCGGCCTCAGCCGCGCCCGCCGGCTGCTGCTGCGCCCCGCGTTCCGGCTGTCCGCGCAGCGGCATGCCGAGCGCCCGCAACAGCATGAGACCCTCGAAGTCGCTCCGCGCAGTGGTGGAAATCGTAATGGTGAGTCCTTTCACTTTTTCGATCTTGTCGAGGTTCAACTCGGGGAAAATCGTATGTTCGCGGATCCCGAGCGAGTAATTGCCGCGCCCGTCGAACGCCTTGTCGCTCAGCCCGCGGAAGTCGCGCACGCGCGGCAGCGCGACGTTGATGAGCCGATCGAGGAACTCCCACATCCGCTCGCGCCTGAGCGTGACCATCACGCCTATCGGCATCCCCTGGCGCAGCTTGAAATTGGAGATCGCCTTGCGCGCCCGGGTGAGCACCGGCTTCTGGCCGGAAATCTGCGCCAGCTCCTCGACCGCGCCGTCGAGCACCTTGACGTTGTCGCGCGCCTCGCTCAGCGACATGTTGATCGTAACCTTCAGCGGGCGCGGCACGCGCATGCGGTTTTCGATCTTGAGTTCGCGCATCAGCGCGGGCGCGATCTCGCTTTCGAACCGCAGGCGCAGGCGGGCCGGAATTTTGGGCTCGGGCTCGCGCGGGGCGGGCGGCGCGGCAGGTTTCGCCTGCGCGCCCCTGGGCTGCCCCTTGCCCGGCGCCTTGTCGGGCCGCTTGCCCTTCGGGGGCTTTTCGGTTTTATCGGCCATCAGTCGTTACCAATTGCCTCGCCGCAGCGGCGGCAGACGCGGCTGCGTGCGCCGTCGGTGCCGAGCTTGATCGCGAGCCTGACCGGCGCATTGCAGCGATCGCAAAAGAACATCACGTTTTCGATCCGGATCGCCGCCTCTTTCTCCACGATTCCGCCCGGGCTCGCCGCGCCGCGCGGCTTGGAGTGCCGCTTGACGACGTTGAGCCGCTCGATCAAAAGCCGCCCATCGGCGGGCAGCACGCGCAGGACCTTGCCCGTCTTGCCGCGATCGCGACCCTTGACGACCATCACGAGGTCGTTCTTCTTGATCTTGCACTTGTGAGCGCCGACCGCCTGGCTCATCACAGCACCTCGGGCGCAAGCGAGATGATCTTGAGGAACTTGCGCGCGCGCAGCTCGCGGGCGACCGGCCCGAAGATGCGCGTGCCGATCGGCTCGTGCTGCGCGTCGAGCAGGACCGCGGAGTTGCCGTCGAAGCGGATGTAGCTGCCGTCGTTGCGGCTGATTTCTCTTGCCGTCCGCACGATAACCGCGCGAGTCACGTCGCCCTTCTTCACCTTCGCGTTGGGAATCGCGTCCTTGACCGCGACCACGATCACGTCGCCGACCGTTGCGTAGCGCCGGCGCGTGCCGCCGAGCACCTTGATGCACTGCACCTTGCGCGCGCCCGAGTTGTCCGCCACATCGAGGATGGTCCGCATCTGCACCATCGCGTTTCGACCTCCCCGCTATCCTGCCACCCGCGCGAGCACCTGGCCCACGCGCCAGCGCTTGCGCTTGGAGAGCGGGCGCGACTCGATGATGGTGACCCGGTCGCCCTCGTGGCATTCGCCGCGCTCGTCGTGGACGAGGAATTTTTTGCGCCGCCGGATGCGCTTGCCGTAAAGCTCGTGCTGGACCAGGCGGTCGACCTGGACCACCACGGTCTTGGTCATCTTGGCGGAGATGACCGTCCCCTCGCGCCGTTTAATTCGTTCGCGCATCGGATTCCTTTCTCGCGCCGGCGCGGGGGCCGGACTTCTCGCCGAGTACGGTCAGGATGCGCGAGAGTTCCCGGCGCGCGCGCTGGAAGCTCGCCGGATTGTCGAGCTGATTGGTGCGCAGCTTGAGCCGCAAGCGGAAGATCTCCTCGCGCGTCTCGCGTTCCTTGACGCGGAGGTCTTCGGGGTTCATCTGCCTGAGTTCGTCAAGCTCCAAAGGCGCCCTCCCCGCGTGCAACGACCATCGTTTTGATCGGCAGCTTGTGCGCCGCCAGCCGCATCGCCTCGTGGGCGGTTGCGTGGTCTACGCCTTCCATCTCGAACAGGATTCGCCCCGGGCGCACCACCGCGGTCCAGCCCTCGGGCGAGCCCTTGCCCTTTCCCATCCGGGTTTCGGCCGGTTTCTTGGTGAAGGGCTTGTCCGGGAAGACGCGGATCCAGACGCGGCCGCCGCGCTTGATATGGCGGGTCAGCGCGATTCGGGCCGACTCGAGCGCCCGGGCATCCACCCGGGCGGTCTCGATCGCCTTGAGCCCGAAGTCGCCGAATGCGAGGGTGAGTCCGCGCGACTCAGCGCCGCGAACGCGCCCCTTCTGCATCTTGCGCCATTTGACTTTCTTGGGTGCAAGCATGGTGATTGGCTACTGCTGATGGGCCTGCGCGCCGGCGCGCTTGGCCTCCTCTTCCTGGCGGGTCAGGATCTCGCCGCGGAAAATCCACGCCTTGACCCCGATTACGCCGTAAGTCGTGCGCGCCTCGGCGAATCCGTAGGCGACGTCGGCGCGCAGCGTCTGGAGCGGGACGCGCCCTTCCTTGTACCACTCGCTGCGCGCGATTTCGGCGCCGCCCAGGCGTCCGGCCACGTGCACCTTGACCCCCTGCGCGCCCATCCGCATCGCCCGCGTGACCGCCTCCTTCATCGCGCGGCGGAACGCGACGCGGCGTTCGAGCTGCAGCGCGATATTCTCGGCGACGAGCTGGGGATCGAGATCGGGGCGGCGAACCTCGTGGATGTTGATGAAGGTCTCTTTGCCCTTCATCAGCTTCTGAATATCGAATTTGAGCTTTTCGATCTCGGCGCCCTTCTTGCCAATGACTATTCCGGGGCGGGCGGTGTGAATATTGATCTTGGCCTTGTTAGCCATCCGCTCGATGTCGATCTTCGAGATCCCCGCGTGATAGAGGCGCTTCTTGATAAAGTCGCGCAGCTTGAGATCCTCGTGCAGCAGATCGGCGTAATTGTGGCTCGAAAACCATTTCGAGTCCCACCCCTCGATTATCCCGAGCCTGAGCCCGCGCGGATGTACCTTTTGCCCCATAGGTCTCCTCAGGAAGCCTTCTCGTCGACAATCACGGTGAGGTGCGCGGTGCGCTTATGGATCGGCGTCGCGCGCATGTTCGATCGCATGATGGATCGCTTCCAGGTCGGTCCGGTGTCGGCGGTCGCCCGCTTGACGAACAGCCGGTCCTCATCGACGTTCTGCTGATCGCGCGCGTTGGCCACTGCAGACAGCAGCGCCTTGGCCACGAACCGTGCGCCCTTGCGCGGCGTAAATTCCAGGATCGAAAGCGCCTGCTCAACCCGCTTGCCGACCACGAGGTCGCACACCAGCTTGAGCTTGCGCGGCGAGATCCTGATGTGCCGAGTTCGCGCTATCGCTTCCATTACCGTCAATCCTGAAATTTCTCAGCTCGCCTTGGGCGCGGCCGCCGCCGGGGCAGCCGCTGCCGGCGCGGGCGCTCCTGGAGCCGCCGCGGCGGGCTTGACCTCGCCCTTGCGCTCGCCCGCATGGCCGTGGAAGGTCCGCGTGGGCGAAAACTCGCCGAGCTTGTGTCCCACCATGTTCTCGGTGCAGTAGACCGGGACGAATTTGTGGCCGTTGTGCACCGCGAAGGTGAGCCCGATCATCTCGGGCATGACCATCGAGCGGCGCGACCAGGTCCTGATGATCCGCTTGTCGCCGGCCGCGGCAGCGACCTGCACCTTCTTCATCAGATGCCCGTCGATGAACGGGCCTTTCTTGGTCGATCTCATGATGCTAACGCTTCCCGCGCGGCCGGCGGCTGATGATGTACTGGTCCGACGGCTTCTTGCCGCGCGTCTTATAGCCCTTGGTCGGCATCCCCCATGGCGACTGCGGATGATTGCCCTTGGAGCGGCCCTCGCCGCCGCCGTGCGGATGGTCAACCGGGTTCATCGCCATCCCGCGCACGTGCGAGCGCTTGCCTGCCCAGCGGCTGCGCCCGGCCTTGCCGATCGAAATGTTCTCGTACTCGAGATTGCCGACCTGGCCGATGGTGGCGCGGCATTCGGCCTGGACCATCCGCTGCTCGCCCGAGGGCAGCTTGAGGAGCGCGAACTTGCCCTCCTTGGCCATGAGCTGCGCCGCCGCGCCGGCGCCGCGCGCGAGCTGGGCGCCCGCGCCCGGTTTGAGCTCGATCGCGTGAACCATCGAGCCGAGCGGGATGTTCTTGAGCTTGAGCGCGTTGCCGGGCTTGATGTCGGCGTTCTCGCCCGACTCAACTTTGTCGCCGACCCTGAGGCCGTCGGGCGCGATGATGTAGCTCTTTGCGCCGTCGGCGTAGGTGAGCAGCGCGATATTGGCGGATCGGTTCGGATCGTATTCGAGCGCGGTGACCTTGGCGGAGATGCCGTCGCGGTTGCGCTTGAAATCGATAAGCCTAAGCCTGCGCTTGTGGCCGCCGCCGAGGTGGCGCATCGTCATGCGGCCGCGGTTGTTGCGTCCGCCCGAACGCTTCAGCGGCGCGAGCAGGCTCTTCTCGGGCTCCTTCTTGGTGAGCTCGGAAAAGTCGGCCAACTGCATGAAGCGCTGGCCGGGCGTGCGCGGGTTGAGCTGAATCAGCGCCATGTCGGCTCCACTAGACTCCTTCGAAAAACTCGATGCGATCGCCTTGCTTCAGCGTCACGTAAGCTTTCTTCCAATCGGGCCGCCGCCCCCTGGAAAGGCCGCGCCGGCGCTCCTTGCCCATGTAGTTCATCGTGCGGACCTTGAGCACCGTGACCTTGAACATCTGCTCGACGGTGTTGCGGATGAGGTCCTTCGATGCCTGGGAGCGCACCCGGAACACGACCTGGTTGCCCTTCTCGGTGGCAAGCGTGCCCTTCTCGGTGATGAGCGGAGAAACGATTACCGCATCAGGGCTCATCGCACGTCTCCTGCCAGGTGCGACTCGATGGCGCGGGCGGTCGCCTGCGTCATCACGAGTTCATCGCAGTTGAGGACGTCATAGACGTTGAGGCCGCTTACCGAGAGCAACCTGTGAGCGGCGAGGTTTCGCGCGGCGCGGTAGAAGCCGTCGTCGCCATCGCCGAGCACGACCAGCGCGGAGCGCACTCCCAATTTGTCGAGAAAGGCCTTGGCAAGCCTGGTCTTGGGCTCCGCGAGCGCGAGCGACTCGACCACGATCACTTTACCCGCTCGCGCGCGGTCCGAGAGCGCGAGGCAAAGCGCCTGCCGCCAGGCTTTTTTCGGCATCTTGTATGAGTAGTCGCGCGGCTGAGGGCCGAAGATGGTCCCGCCATGGCGCCATAGCGGCGAGCGAATCGAGCCCGCGCGCGCGCGGCCGGTGCCCTTTTGCCGCCACGGCTTGCGTCCGCCGCCCGCGATGAGGCCGCGCGTCTTGGTCGTGGCAGTGCCGGAGCGCCGGCGCGCAAGCTGCATCTTGACCGCCTCGTGCATCACGGAGACATCGCCCTCGCGGCCGAAGATGTCGCCGGCGACTTCGAAATCGCCGACCCGTTCCTGCGCGGCGGAGAAAAGCGGCACCTTGACCGGGGTTGCCTGTGCGCTCGGTTCAGCCATGAACGATCACTTCCACTTTCGCTTTGTGCCGCGGGCGCGCCGCGTGTTCGACCAGCACGGTTGCGCCATCGGGACCGGGCGCTGCACCCGCGACCACGATCGCGTTGTCGTCGGGCAACACCTCGATGATCTCGAGGTTGAGCACGGTTGCGGTTTCGTTGCCCAACTGTCCCGGCATCCTGAGGCCCTTGCGCACGCGGCCCGGATACGAACGGTTACCGATGGAGCCGCCGTGGCGGAAGTACTCGTGGGTGCCGCGCGAGCCGGGAAATCCCGCGAAATGATGCCGCTTGATGACGCCGGCGTAGCCGCGCCCCTTGGAGACGCCCTCGATATCGACCTGGTCGCCGGCCTTGAACACGTCGGCGGCGCTGATCGCCTGGCCGAGCTTCAGTTCGCCCTCGCCGCGCCGGAAAAATTCGCTGGTTGCGGTTCCGGGCGCGATGTTGGCCTTGGCGAAATGGCCGCGCTCGGGCGCGGTCACCCGCGACAGTTTCTTTTTGCCGAAGGTGATCTGCACCGCGTCGTAGCCGTCAGTTGCCTCGGTCTTGAGCTGCGAAATCGTGCACGGCCCAAGCTGGATCACGGTGGCCCCGCGGACCTGGCCGGTGGCGTCGGTGATCTGGGTCATCCCCAGTTTCTTGCCAATCAATCCGGTCAGCATGGGCCCTACTCGAGCTTGATCTCCACATCGACGCCGGCGGCAAGATCGAGCTTGCCCAGCGCATCGATGGTTTGCTGGGTCGGTTCGAGGACGTCGAGCAGCCGCTTGTGGGTGCGGATCTCGAAATGCTCGCGCGACTTCTTGTCGACATGCGGCGATCGATTGACGGTGAACCGCTCGATGCGGGTGGGCAGCGGGATGGGCCCGGCCACGCGCCCGCCGGTGCGGCGGATAGTATCGACAATCTCACGCACCGACTGATCGAGCAGGCGATAGTCGTACGCTTTGAGACGTATGCGTATCTTTTCGTTCATCTTCGAATCCGCGTCCGACTTCTAACTCGCCTCGCTCATTCAGTCTCGTAGAGCCTTACTTCAGTATCTTCGCCACCACGCCCGCGCCGACCGTGCGGCCGCCCTCGCGGATGGCGAAGCGCAGGCCTTCGTCCATCGCGATCGGGGTGATCAGTTCGCCGGTGATCCGGATGTTGTCGCCCGGCATCACCATCTCGGTGCCCTCGGGCAGCGAGAGCACGCCGGTCACGTCGGTGGTGCGGAAGTAGAACTGGGGCCGGTAGCCGTTGAAGAACGGCGTATGCCGCCCGCCCTCATCCTTGGTCAGGATGTATGCCGAGCCCTCGAACTTGGTGTGCGGCGTAATCGAGCCGGGCGCCGCGAGCACCTGTCCGCGCTCGATTTCTTCGCGCTTGATGCCGCGCAGCAGCACGCCGATGTTGTCTCCGGCCTGGCCCTCATCGAGGAGCTTGCGGAACATCTCGACGCCGGTCACGACGGACTTGGTCGTGTCGCGGAAGCCGACGATCTCGACCTCGTCGCCGACTTTGACTCTCCCGCGATCGACACGGCCGGTCACGACCGTGCCACGCCCCGAGATCGAGAACACGTCTTCGATCGGCATCAGGAAGGGCTTGTCGGTTTCGCGCTTGGGCTGCGGGATGTAGCTGTCGACCGCGTTCATCAGTTCGAGGATCGGCTTGCAGTTGGGGCAGTCGTCCTTTCCGCATCCGCAGTTGAGCGCCTTGAGCGCGCTGCCGCGGATGACGGGGATGTCATCGCCGGGGAACTCGAACTTCTTGAGCAGGTCGCGCACTTCGAGCTCGACGAGATCGAGCAGCTCGGGGTCATCGACCATGTCGACCTTGTTCATGAAGACGACGATCGAGGGCACGCCGACCTGGCGGGCAAGGAGGATATGCTCGCGGGTCTGAGGCATCGGGCCGTCGTTCGAGCCGACCACCAGGATGGCGCCATCCATCTGGGCGGCGCCGGTGATCATGTTCTTGATGTAGTCGGCATGGCCCGGGCAGTCGACGTGCGCATAATGGCGCTTGGGAGTTTCGTACTCGACGTGGGCAATCGCGATCGTGATGCCGCGTTCGCGTTCCTCGGGGGCCTTGTCGATCTGCTCGAAAGCGACGAACTGGGCGAGCTTGCGCGATGCCAGCACCTTGGTAATGGCCGCGGTGAGCGTGGTCTTGCCGTGGTCGATATGGCCGATGGTGCCGACGTTCGCGTGCGGCTTGGTTCGTTCGAATTTGGCCTTGCCCATGGTTTATCCTCCGAATTAAAGCCCTCGGATCTCCTTCATGCGCGGGCGCGGGACTCGCCGGGCTGGGCGGTGCGCGCCGTCAGTTCCAGGAAGATGTTTTGCGGCACGGGTTCGTATGCCCCGAATTGCATCGTGTAATTTGCGCGGCCCTGGGTAATCGAGCGCAGGCGGGTGGCGTAACCGAACATCGCGGCCAGCGGCACGCGCGCCTCGATTACCTGCGCCCCGGCCCGGCTTTCCATCGAGAGGATCTTTCCACGCCGCGCGTTCAGATCGCCGATCACCTCGCCCATGAACTCCTCGGGCGTGACGACCTCGACATCCATAACCGGCTCGAGCAGGATCGGATCGGCTTTTTCGCAGGCTTCCTTGAACGCGAGCGAGCCCGCGATTCTGAACGCGATCTCGGATGAGTCCACCTCGTGGTACTTGCCGTCGAGCACCGAGGCGCGGATATCGACCATCGGGTAGCCCGCGAGGACCCCGTTCTCCATCGCTTCCTTCACGCCGTGTTCGATCGGCCCGATGAACTGGCGCGGGATCGCGCCGCCCTTGGTCGCATCGACGAACTCGAATCCGAGGCCCTTGCCGAGCGGCTCGATGCGCAGATCGACGACGCCGAACTGGCCGTGCCCGCCGGTCTGGCGGACGAAGCGGCCCTCGGCCTCCGAGGCGCGCCGGATGGTCTCGCGGTAGGCGACCTGCGGCTTGCCGACGTTCGCATCGACTTTGTGCTCGCGCAGCATGCGATCGACGATGATCTCGAGGTGCAACTCGCCCATCCCGGAAATCAGCGTCTGCCCGGTTTCCTTGTTGACGGTCACGCGGAAGGACGGATCCTCGCGCGCGAGCTTCTGGAGCGAGTCGGACAGGCGCTCCTGGTCGGCCTTGGTCTTGGGCTCGATCGCAATTTGGATGACCGGTTCGGGAAACTCGATCGACTCGAGCAGGATCGGATGCGCCGGGTCGCACAGGGTGTCGCCGGTGGTGGTGTCGCGAAGCCCCACCGCGCAGATGTCGCCCGCATAGACGTCCGAGATCTCTTCGCGCTTGTTCGCGTGCATCTTGACCAGCCGCCCGATTCGCTCGCGGCGGCCCTTGGTCGAGTTGAGGACCGACGATCCGCTTTCGAGATGGCCCGAGTAAACGCGCAGGAAGGTGAGCGTCCCGATGTAGGGATCGGTCATGATCTTGAAGGCGAGCGCGGAGAACGGCGCATCGTCGCGCGGCCAGCGCTCCTCGAGCTTGCCGTCCACCCTGCCGACCACCGGCGGCAGATCGAGCGGGGAGGGCAGGTAGTCCACCACCGCATCGAGCATCGGCTGCACGCCCTTGTTGCGGAATGCGGAGCCGAGCAGCACGGGCGTGAGCGCCATCTTGAGGGTCGCGGCGCGAATCGCGCTGCGGATCGCGGCGGGATCGGGCGTCTTGCCCTCGAGGAAGAGCTCCATGATCCGCTCATCGTGATCGGCGAGCGTCTCGATCATCTTCTCGCGATAGCCGGCGGCCGATTCCTTGAGGTCGTCGGGGATCTCGGTGTAGCGGAAGGTCGCGCCGAGCCGGTCCTCATCCCAGATGATCGCGCGCTGGTCGATGAGGTCGATGACGCCGGTGAACTTTTCCTCGAAGCCGACTGGCAATTGCACGAGCAGCGGGGTCGCCTTCAATTTCTCGCGCATCTCATCGACCACGCGAGCGAATTCGGCGCCCACGCGATCCATCTTGTTGATGAAGGCGATGCGGGGAACCCGGTACTTGTCCGCCTGCCGCCAGACCGTCTCCGATTGCGGCTCGACGCCGCCCACCGCGCAGAACACCGCGACCGCGCCATCGAGGACGCGCAGGCTGCGCTCGACCTCGATCGTGAAGTCGACGTGGCCGGGAGTGTCGATGATATTGATGCGATGGTCGCGCCAGAAGCAGGTGGTCGCCGCGGAGGTAATCGTGATTCCACGTTCCTGCTCCTGCACCATCCAGTCCATGGTCGCAGTGCCTTCGTGCACTTCGCCGATCTTGTAGCTGACGCCGGTGTAGTAGAGCACGCGCTCGGTCGTGGTGGTCTTGCCGGCATCGATGTGAGCCATGATGCCGATATTACGCACCCGTTCTATTGGCGTCGTACGAGCCATGAAATCAGAAACTCGTCTGTTACCAGCGATAGTGGGCGAAGGCCCGGTTGGCATCGGCCATCCGGTGCGTATCTTCGCGCTTTTTCACTGCCCCGCCACGATTCCCGGCCGCATCGAGGATCTCCGCCGCCAGGCGCTCCTCCATCGACTTCTCGCCCCGCGCGCGCGCTGCGGTGACCAGCCAGCGCATCGCGAGCGAATTGCGCCGAACCGGACGCACCTCGACCGGAACCTGGTAGTTGGCGCCTCCGACGCGGCGCGAGCGGACCTCGACCGCGGGGCGGACATTCTCGAGCGCCTTCTTGAAGACCGAGAGGCCGTCCTCGTTGGCGCGCGCCGCGACCAGGTCGATCGCGGAGTAGAAGATGCCTTCCGCCAGCGACTTCTTGCCGCGCTCCATGACCACGTTGACGAACTTGGTCACGGTGCGGTCGTGGTATTTGGGATCCGGCGCGACTTCCCGGACCCGGGCCTGTCCCTTGCGCGACATAATTTCCTACTTTGGCTTTTTCGAGCCGTACTTGGAGCGGCCCTTCTTGCGCTCCTGTACGCCGATCGAGTCGAGCGTGCCGCGAATCACGTGGTAGCGGACGCCGGGCAGGTCGCGCACGCGTCCGCCGCGGATCAGAACCACGGAGTGCTCCTGGAGGTTGTGACCCACGCCCGGGATGTAGGTATTAACCTCGATCCCGTTGGAAAGCCGCACGCGCGCGACCTTGCGCAACGCCGAGTTGGGCTTCTTGGGCGTGGTGGTCTTGACCTGCGTGCATACGCCGCGTTTCTGCGGCGAGCCTTCCAGAGCGCGCGCCTTGATCTTGAAGCGCTTCTTGATTCGCGCCTGGCGTATCAGTTGGTTAATCGTCGGCACGTCGGACTTCCGTTCTTTCGCTCAAAATACCACGCTCCGATGCTGCTTCGGGGTCGCCAATCCGCCGATCTGCGGCGAAACTCATGCGAAGTTCCCCGTTCTCGGCCAATCGGGAACGCGGCTAGTCAAACAAACCCCCCAAGGGCGCACAGGCCCTTGGGGGAAATACAATTATGTACGGGAACCAGCCTCTTGTGTCAATCTCCGCCCGTCGCCGCAGCCGCTGCAAGCTCCGGTTTTTCAAGCTCCTCGCCGGCCGGAGCGCCCTCGACTTTGATCTCGTTGCGATTGTACGACGGCAGCCCGGTTCCCGCGGGAATCAGCCGTCCCATGATCACGTTTTCCTTCAGCCCCACCAGCCGATCCACCTTCCCGTTGATCGCCGCCTCGGTCAGTACCCGGGTGGTGTCCTGGAAGGATGCGGCCGAGATGAAGCTCTCGGTCGACAGCGACGCCTTGGTGATCCCGAGCAGCAGCGGCTCTGCGATTGCCGGCTCGCCGCCCTTGGTGAGCACGCGGGCGTTCTCCTCATCGAAGCGCCACTTCTCGACCTGATCTCCGACCAGGAAGTCGGTGTCGCCGACATCCTTGACCCGCACGCGGCGCAGCATCTGGCGGACGATCACCTCGATGTGCTTGTCGTTGATGCGCACGCCCTGGAGCCGGTAGATTTCCTGGATTTCGTCGACCAGGTACTTCGCGAGCGCCTTCTCGCCGAGGATCGTCAGGATGTCGTGCGGATTCGACGATCCCTCCATCAGCGGCTCGCCGGCCTTGATCATGTCGCCCTCGTGCACGCCGATATGCTTGCCCTTGGCGATCAGGTACTCGCGCGGCTCACCCACTTCGGGAGTGACGACGACCTTGCGCTTGCCCTTGGTGTCCTTGCCAAAGGAGACCTGGCCGTCGATTTCCGAGATGACGGCGAATTCCTTGGGCTTGCGGGCTTCGAACAACTCCGCCACCCGGGGCAGGCCGCCGGTGATGTCCTTGGTCTTGGTGGTCTCGCGCGGAATCTTGGCAATCACGTCGCCGGGCGACATTTCCGCACCCTCGGGCACGTTGATATACGCGCCGACCGGCAGAAAATAGCGCGCGTAGTTCTCGCTGTTCGGGAGCTTCGCGGTTTTCCCGCTCGCATCCTTGATCGAGATACGGGGGCGGACGTCGAGTTCGCGGAACTCGATGATGACGTTGGAGCGTGCGCCGGTTCGCTCGTCGACCCGCTCCTCCATCGTCTTGCCTTCGATGATATCGCCGTACTTCGCCGCGCCGCCTACCTCGGTGATAATCGGGGTGGTGTACGGATCCCATTCGGCGATCAGCTCGCCGCCCTTGACCTTGTCGCCGTCGCCCTTACGCAGCTTCGCGCCGTAAACCAGCGGATAGCGCTCGCGTTCGCGCTCGCGCACCACGCCGGATTCCGAGGTGACCTGCTCGGCCACGGTGATTTCTCCGTGCCGCGTCATCACGACCAGACTGCCG
>DASPOF010000029.1:0-19721 GCA_035626155.1 Binataceae bacterium (SeqCode) | reverse complement strand
GTAGGAGTGCTTGGCCGTTCCCGCTACATTCGGCGGCCCGCTCGCTTTCACAAGAAATGGCGACCGGCAGCTAGTGGCTGCCTGCAACTGTCAGCCACTGCCATTGACAAGAAAAGACGCAGCAGCTATGTTCTGAAGCCGAGGTTATGTAGGCCATGCGAAAAAGAGAAATATGGCTGCCTGACAAAGTCGATGACATGGCCCAAGCTCAGGCCCGATCAAGGGGCATTGATGTCTCGGCATTTTATTCAACGTTGCTATCTGACCACCTGTTGAGCGACCGCCCGGCAGAATCCAAAGCCGGCAGTCCCGTGTCGCTCACTAGTGAATCGTCAGAGGCTAACAAGCAGTTGGCCTCTCTGCCTTCTGAAGAAAGGGAAGTCCAAGGCAGGATTATTGACCCTTGCGATCCCGACCGTCCTCTCGATGAATGCGACTCAGGTTTTTTTGTAAAGGTTGGGCCCGGAGGGGGCGACTACGTCATGACCCAGGATTTCGGCGATGATCCCCCCTTTGGTATCTCAGGGTTGTTTGAGAAGGTCCCAGATGGTCAAGGCGACTGGTCGCTACAAGCGGGCTTTTCCCATACCCCAGGTGTACCGTTCGACGTGTCGGCGAGTTTCGTTGGATTTCCCCACCGTTCGATCTCATACGCGCAACGCATCGTCAACGAGGCAATCAAGATTCCCGGCGTGATACCAAGCGCCTACAGGCAAGAGAATGGCAAGAACAGTGGCATCGCTTTCAAGCCAAACTTTCTGATGATCGAAGCCCTGCTGCAGCGAAAGTCGGGAGTCAGAGTCAGTCTTTACGGCGAGCCTGATCAGTTCCCGAGCAGGCCAGCTTCCCTTGGCCGCGGCCGCGGAAGCTATAGCCGGATCGTGGTTACAAATGACGAACAGCTAACGGGGCTTCTGCCATTGGTGCGCCAAGCGTACGAACTCAAGCTTGGACCTGTGCCGCTGCTGTGGGGAGAGAAGCCCGGTAATCTCGGCAGTGCGACTTCGGAGAAATCATGAGCGCAAATCGATTTGACCACGAACTTCCTTTCGCGCCGATGCGCAGCGGGCGGCGCATGTGTTCCAGTTGCGGACAACATGCCGCCGGCTTCGTATACCGAGGCCGATTTAAGGGCGACAGCCAGCACGACCTCTGCATGCGCTGCTACCGGAGCGCAATGTCAGTCCGGCACGCGATGATCGTGGCTCTAATGTGCTGACCGTGGAACTGCTGGCGCAAAAGGCGGTGGCTCTTGGATCCCAGGCGCGAAGCGCCTCGCCGCGCGCGCTTCTAGCGCACCACCGCCGTGCCTAATTTTGTGCCCTTGCTGGGTCGAAATCGGCACTTCTCGAGGTCGTTCGGAGCAGCCCGCTTGTCGGCAGACAAGATCGAGAAAATCCCTGGGAGACAGGAGGTTTGCGCACATAGAGCTCCACCGAGCGAAACCGGCGAAATTTGCCAGGACACAACTTAAGTCGGCGGCGCCGCTCTGATAAATTCGAATGAAAGCGCGCCCGCCCTGGCGGCTGGCTCGCAAGTCGATGGCTGATCCCGCATCCAAACTCGCGCGCATCCGCGACGAACTCAACCGCACCTTCCTCGAACGCTCCGATCTGATCGACGGCGCGCTGTCGGCGCTGCTGGCGCGCAGCCACGTGCTCATCATCGGCCCGCCCGGCACGGCCAAGTCGATGCTAGCCGAGGAACTGTGCACGCGGATCGAGGGCGCGAATTATTTTCAGTGGCTGCTCACCCGGTTCAGCACGCCCGAGGAGATTTTCGGCGCGGTGAGCCTCAAGGGCCTCGAGCAGGACGACTACCGCCGCGTGACGACGCACAAGCTCCCCGAGGCGCACATCGCGTTCCTGGACGAAATCTTCAAGGCGAATTCATCGATCCTGAACGCGCTCCTGACGCTCATCAACGAGCGGATTTTTCACAACGGCCGCGAACGCATCGCGGTCCCGCTCATCACGATGTTCGGCGCATCCAACGAGCTTCCCGACGAGGAGGAACTGACCGCGCTGTACGACCGGTTCATGCTCCGCTTCATGGCCGATTACATTGTGGAGGACTTCCGGTTCCTCAAGATGCTCGAGGGCGCCGAGGCCGCATCGCGCACGACGATCACGTTCGGGGAACTCGAGGCGGCCAGCGCCGCCGCGCGCTCGATCGCGGTGCCCGGCGGAATACTCCGATCGATCGCCGAACTCAGGCGCGAACTCTTGCGCGAGCAGATCGTGGTCTCCGACCGGCGCTGGAAAAACTCGCTCGACGTGCTCCGCGCGCATGCGGCTCTGCTCGGCCGCACGACCGTCACCGAGGATGATCTCATGTTCCTCGAACACGTCCTGTGGAAAGATCCCGAAGAACGTCCCAAGGTGATCGATATCATCCGCAGACTGGTGCGCGGATACGAAGATGAGGCCCGCGAGCTGCTCATCCAGAGCCAGGAATTGCGCGATTACGCGGCGCGCCGATGGGAAAGCGAGGAACTCAAGCAGCGCGCGCTGATCGAGGCGCACACCAAGATCGCCAATATCCTGGTCAAGTTCGAAACCCTGCTGCGCGAGGCGGCTGAGGCCGGCCGCACGGTTGCGGGCGCGCAGGCGATGCGCGCCGAAGTGCGGGAAATTCAGCAGGCGATGCTCCGCCAGAGCATCGGCAGCTAGGGCGCGATGCCGGCCGACGAATCGACGCCCGCGATCGTGCTGCGCGCCCGCGACTACGGCGAGTCCGATCGAATCGTCACCCTGCTCACGCACGGGTTTGGCAAGCTCGCCGGGATGGCCAAGGGCGCCAAGGCATCGCGCCAGCGCTTCGAGCGCAAGCTCGAACCGTTCTCGCACGTGATCCTTCACTTCCGCCGCCGCCCGCACGGCGATCTCATCTTCATCACGCGGGCCGAGGCGGCCGATTTGCCGCAGTTCGCGATCGACGACGACCTCGGCAAGATTGCGCTCGGCTCCTACATGCTCGAACTTGCCGATGCGCTCACGAAGGAGGAGGCCGAGGCCTCGGATGCTTACGGCGTGCTCGCGGGTGCGCTCAGGGCGCTCGCGGGCGGGCGCGCCGAGTTAAGTCTGCGCCAGGCCTTCGAGCTCAAGATGCTCGCGTGGGCGGGATTCGGGCTGGAGTTCGCGCGATGCCGCAATTGCGGGGCCGTGGTCGGCGCGAACGGCGGGGCGGCGTACTTCGTGACCGGGCGCGGAGGCGTGCTTTGCTCGCGATGCCGCCCGGCGGTTCCCGAAGGAGCGATCCGGCTCGATGGGGCCAGCGCCGCGGCGCTCGCGCGGCTGGGCGCGGCGGCGATCGACGATGCTCCCGGGACGGCGCCCGCGGGCGCGGACGGCGCGCTCGCGATCACGCGATTTCTATCGTCGGTGCTGGATCGGCGCCTTCGCTCGGCGGAGTTCCTCGAATCGATTCTCTCCTCCGAGCGAAGGACTTAAGCGCCGCGCGATGCGCCGATTTTACGGCGGCGCACTCCCGCGGCGCTTTGAGCTTCAGACTTTGACCCCGTTCACCACCTGAATCTCGGTGAAGCCGAGCAGACCCCACGGGCCGTTCTCCACGCCAATCCCGGACCACTTGGCGCCGCCGAAGGGCAGATTGGGCGCGATCGCCACGTGCTGATTCACCCAGGCTGAGCCGCACTCGAGCTGCGAGGCGACCTCTGCGCCGCGAGCCAGATCGCTCGACCACACGGAGCCGCTCAGCCCGTAATGGGTCGCATTCGCGCGGCGGACCGCATCATCGACGTCCTTGTACGGGATGATGGGCAGCGCGGGGCCGAACTGCTCCTCATCGACCAGCCGGACGCCGTCGGAAATGCCGCCGACGATCGTCGGAGCATAGAAGTAGCCCTCACTTCCCAGACGCGACCCGCCGGTGACGATTTTCGCGCCGTGCTTCTTCGCATCCTCGACCAGCTCGGTGACGCGCTCGAACTGGGGCTTGTTGTTGATCGGGCCGAGCTGCGTCCCCGGCTCCAGTCCGTTGCCGACTTTGACGCCTTTGGCAAGTTCGCCGAGCTTCTCGAGCATCGGGGCGTACATCTGCTCGGGGACATACACGCGCTTGATCGCGCTGCAGATCTGGCCGGAGTTTTCGAAGGCTCCCCAGAAGATCCTCGGCGCGACCGCCGCCAGATCGACGTCTCCGAGCACGATCGCGGCATCGTTGCCGCCAAGCTCGAGCGTCAGCCGCTTGAGATCGGGCGCGGCCGAGGCCGCAACCTTCTTGCCGGTCTCGACCGAGCCGGTAAACGAAATCTTCCTTGGAATGGGATGGCTCGTCATCCAGGCGCCGAGGTCGTCGCCGCCCGAGATCACGTTGAGCACGCCCGGCGGAAGGAGGTCGCGCAGAATCTCGCCCATCATGAGGGACGTGATCGGCGTGAATGGCGACGGCTTGAGCACGATCGTGTTGCCGGCCAGAAGCGCCGGCGCGATCTTCCACATCGCGAGCATCACCGGATAGTTCCACGGCGTGATCGCGGCGACCACGCCGAGCGGCTTGCGCCGCACTTCGACTTTGGCCGTCGGGCTGTCCTGTATCACCTCGACGGGTATTTGGAGCGTCGAGGTGTATGAGGCCCAGATCGCAGCGCCCATGATCTCCTGAGCCGCCTTGTCGAGCGGCTTGCCCTGCTCCTGCGTGAGCGTCCGGGCCAGCCCCTCCGGCGGCTGCTGAAGCGCCCCGGCGACTCCGTTCAGCGCCTTGCGCCGCGCGGCCACATCGCGGCTCCAGGCCGGAAACGCGCGCTGCGCCGCCTCCATCGCCTGGTCGAGCTCCGCCCTGGTGCAGTCGGGGACCTCGGTAAAGACTTTGCCCGTGGCGGGGTTGACCACGCCGAACGATTTCGATCCCTTCACGGCCTTGCCGTTAATCGTCATCGTATAATCTGGCATTGCTCGCTCCTTTAGCCGGACCGATTTTGAGGAAACGGGTGCGGCCCGCTGTGCTGTTCCACTACAATGGCATCGCCCCGCCGCGCAAGTAAATCGAATATCCCGCGCGGCGCCGCTCAGGAGATTCGCGCGACGATCTTGCCCATGTCGCGCGTGTCGTATGCGCATAGCTCGGCGACTTCCCGCGCAAACGCGGCCGAGGACAGCGCCTCGAGCATCGCGCGCACCGGTTCCAATCCGCTCTCCTGCTCCGGGATTGCGAGGTCGTAGCGCTCCTCGCGAATCGGGATGAAGCCGAGCCCGTACGCATCGGCGGCGACCCTGATCGTCACGCCAACGTCGGCGTTTCCGGCCGCGATGTCCGCGGCCACCTCCAGATGGCCCGCCACTTCCCGACCGTATCCGGTTATCGCGCCGCCCTTGAGGCCGAGCGCGCCGATCGCATCGTCGAGCGCGTGCCGCGCCCCCGAACCCGCCTCGCGATTGACCAGCCTGACACGCCGGCGAGCGAGATCGGCGAAGTCGCGGATACCGAGCGGGTTGGCGGCGGCGGTCGCCAGCCCGAGTTCCCATCGGGCAAAGTTCACCAGCATCGCCGGGCGGCGCCCCAGTGCGCCGCGCGCTGCGGCGAGATTGTACTCTCCGCTTTTCGCATCGCGCAGATGAACCCCCGCGGCGTGCGCGCGCCGCTCCGCGAGCGCCTCCAGCGCGCGGCGGCTCGAGCATCGGATGGCGACGATTCTCGCCGCCGACCGCTTGCGCGCGAGCCAATCACCCAGAATCGACACCGCCGGATCGCATCCGGCCACCAGCACGGTCGAATCGATCTCGCCGGGCGACAGGAATGCCTCGACCTCCGCGCGCCGGCCCGAGATCCGCTCGATAATTCCGCCGCTCGGCGCCAGGCCGAAGGCGGCCGGAGCCTGCGGCACCGCAATCACGCGCCCGCCGACTCGGCCGAGAACGACGCGCGCACGGTGCGCAGCCGATCCGGGCAGCGGCGGGCCGGGGAGGGCCGCCTGGATGTGTTCCGGGCCGCCCGAGCCGAACAGCGATTCGACAGTTGCTCCGAGTTCGCGGGCAAGCGCGATCGCGACGCTGACACCGGGCGCGTAAACGCCCGACTCGATCGCGCCGAGCGCCTGGCGCGAGATCCCGCTTCGGCGGGCAAGCTCGCTCTGGCTCAACCCTCGCGCGGCGCGGGCGGTTTTCAGGCGGTCGCCGAGCTCAGCCATGATCGTTGACATCCTGCCATAATTGCGTGACCGGCGCGAGACTCAATTTCAGAGGCAAGCCCAATCGTATCGTCTCACACTCGCTCCTGGGTCTACCTGCGCCCGCCGAGATTAGCCATGATTCTTCTCAGTTGCCATAAAAATCGCATAACATCGCGGTTGTGAAACCCAAAGCCGGAATCCCGTTCCAATTTGGAATTTCCCTCTGCGCCGCCCTGCTCCTGCTTGCTATCGCGGCGCCCGCGGCGCTCGCCGACCCGGTCCCGGACCCGGCGATGGCGCGGTTAAGCCCGCTGTCATCGCTCGGGGGCTTCTTCGGCGACTGGTTTGCGATGGCATCGCGCGCACAGGCCGAACAGCCTCACTGGATAACCCCGCTGGTAACGGTCACGCCGCGGCTCGAGCAGGAGCTGCGCTACGACCAGTTCTTCCAGTCCTCGAGCGAGGGGAACGTCGCGACCGACAGCTTCGACGGCGGCAAAGGCCTGGAGATCATCCCGGAAGGGCACACCGAGGTAATCGTGGGCATGCCGCCGTTCCTCAAGCGCACCAGGCCGCGCAACACCGACGGTTTTGGCGACTGGCCGTTTCTCCTGAAATTGCGGCTGCTCTCGGCGAACGAGGACAGCGGGAATTACATCGTGACCGCATTCATGGGCTTCAGCGTGCCGACCGGGTCGAACGTCAACGGCTCCGGTCATGGAATCTTCACGCCCACGCTGGCGTTCGGAAAGGGTTTCGGAGACTTCGACGTGCAGAGCACGGTCGGCGTCGCGCTGCCGAGCGGCGGCCTCGATCGCCTCGGCCTGCCGGTGGCGTACAACACGACCTTCCAGTACCGGGTGTTCAAGTACCTGTGGCCCGAGTTCGAGACCAATTACACATGGTTCTCATACGGCAAGAAGACCGGGCACAATCAACTGTTTCTCACTCCCGGAATAGTCATGGGACGCTTTCCTATCCACGACCGCATCGGCGTGACGCTCGGCACAGGCGTGCAAATCGCAGCGACGAAGTATCGCTCGTACAATCACAACTGGATAATCACCGCCCGGATCCCGTTCTGAGCGGGAACGCTCGACTCGCTCTTCGGGCTTTCCGGATGATGCGTTCAGCCGGAGATGCCCGAATCTAGCCCATCCACCCGAGCGCTCGCGCCACCGTTTCGCGCCCGTTGTCGCGGACCCATTCGCCGTGAGCGATGATCACGCGCTTCGGATTCCAGTCGAGGATTTTCTGCCTCGCTTTGCGGGCAGCGGTCCGGTTCCAGAACGACCAGCGCCACTCCCGGGGGGTGCTTCCGCCGGGCCCGACAAGCCCGTCGAGCGACATGACCGTGCGACGCCATCCGTGCAGCCCGGAACGATCGAATCGCTGGATGAGATCGCCCAAGAGCGCCGTGCGCGAGCCGTGATGGAAAAACACGACCTCGGTCATAACGAGGCTGCCGCCCACGATTGTCTGATCGATTTCGCCGCCCCAGGCATGATCGGGCGCCTCTTCGAGCTGCGCATCGAACGACAGATCGCGGCGGCGCCGCGCCAGACCGGGAGGCGCGTAAAGTTTGGCGTCGGGCCATGCGCGCGCCCACTCACCCAGATAGAGATGGTGAAGCTTGTTGGGCGAGACCAGATAACGCACCGGTCCGACTCGAGCCGCTGCCGTCTTCAGTTCTTCCGATAACCGGATCGGCGACCAGACCCACAAACTTCCATCACGCAGCCGTACCGCCGCCATCCGCGTCGGATAGGGATAGCCGAGAAACGGCACGCAAGGTCCGTCCGCAATCCAAATTTGATCCGCCACCTCGGTTAACACGACGTAAGCCTGCTCCTCACCTGCGGGCGTCCGAATCTGAAGGGCGCCGCCCGCGGCGAGCCGGCCTGCGCTTGAGCATACCCCTTAAATGCCTGCCAAGCGTAGCTATGGTCCTTGACAATTCGCCATGATAATGGCATGACCGTCCGATTATGGGAGACCGAACCGGCAGGCGCATCAAAACCGGAACTTCGCCGCGAACAGGTCCGTCCCGGGCTGCGATGGCCGCGCCCGCGCCGTGCGCCGGCTCGCGCTGCGACCCGAATCGCGGCGCCTGCCCGTGCAAGTCGCCCAGTTCGAACAAGCCCAAATCAGCAAAACGAGCTCCCTGAGTCTGGAGCTCCGCGAAGAACGAAAAGTGACCAGGGGAAGCAACCGGGAGGAAGACTGATGAGAGTCAGCAGAGGGAAAGTCGCGATCGCGCTGCTCGGCGCCGCACTGACGTTGGCAGGCATCGCGGCCCGGCCGGTACTGGCGCAGGACGCCGCCGCGCCGGGAACGATCACGGTCTACGTCGATCAGCGCACGGGCCAGTTATTCAACCGCCCGGGCAAGGGGCGCACAAAGCTCGGCAACTACATTCCGTCCGGCGCAGTGAATCCGGCGGAGATCGAGCGCTCGGTTGAGCAGAAGGCGGAGGAGCAGCTCAAAACGACTCAGGCGCAGATGCGCGCCGAGTTCGAGCAGAACGCGTCCCAGCAACAGCAGTGGAACGCCGAGATGGCCAAGCAGCTCGCCGACATGCGTCCCGCGTGGGAGGAGTTCGGCGCCCGCTGGTACAAGAAGATTTCGATCGGCACCCTGGTCTACGCCTATTACGGGCTATGGACGCATACCGGCTTCGGCCCGCAATTCATGGACGTGAATATGCAATGGCCCGGGGTCGGCAACAACGGCTATAATGAATTCGCCATCAACCGCGCCTATCTCGACTTCCGATTCACGCCCAACGACGACTTCACGATGCGCGTCACGCCCGATATGTACGCGATGATCAACACCGGGACGAAATGCACCAACAGTGCCACAACCACAAGCGTGACAGTACCAAAAGGCGGCACGAAATATAGCATCCCGGTCCCGGCCGAGACCTGCACCGCGAGCAGCGGGGACCTGGTGGGCAATAACACGGGATGGGCTCAGACGGTGGACGGTCCTCTGGGCCTGCGGCTGAAGTACGCCTACCTCGATTACAATACCTTGTTCCGCAAGGTGCTGGCGGTCGATTCGATGAGGGAGGACAAGGTCACCTTCGGCCAGCAGCCGAATCCGCTGGTTTCCTGGGAAGAGGATGAGTGGGGCTATCGCTACACTTCCCAGATTCCGTGGAACTATCTGAGCTTGCCCGGCGCGCACGTCGGCCTGTCGGTTAAAGGCCCGATCAAGTTCAACGAGAAACAATACGCTGATTATGATATCGGCGTGTTCGACGACCCCGGCTACCGCTCCGTCGAACAGAGTTCGTACAAGCAGGTGATGGGCCGCCTGACGCTTAATCCGCTCGGAGCCAAATCGCGCACAGATGGTCTGGGTATTACTTACTTCTACAACTATGGCTATCCGAACAAGGCAGAGGACGTGCAACAAGGGCCGTCCAGCCTTACCAAGAGCCTGACTGCGCTTGATGCGCACATCATGCGGATGTCGGTGCTGCTGCACTACAACGCGAACCCGGCTGATTTTGGAGGATGGGGCTGGGGATTGATCGGCGAGTGGGATTACGGCCAGAACGCTTTCGCCTCAAACAACCTGTACTCGGGCTCGGGTCCGTCGGACGCGATCGGCATACCCAGTGTCGGCAATAGATTCACCGGGTGGAACAAAATGGTGAGTGCGCTCCTGGGAACCGGGCAGAGCCACCAGATGGGATGGGATGTCCTCGGTCACCTCGACATCGCGCACACGCCGTTTACCATCTTCGGTTTGTGGGAGGTATTCCAGCCCAATACGCAAGGGCAGATTAAGAAGAATCCGCTGGATTTCTATCGATACGATCTGGGCTTGCAGTATCTGGTCAACCAGAACCTGCGGATTGCATTCACGGCGCAGGAGATCAACTACTACCATAGCCAGTTCACGTTCCCCGAGACGGTGGTCGGAAGTACTACGGTGCCCGAAACTCCCTTCGCGGTGCCGCGGGATACGCACGCCTTCTTCCTGAACCTCGAGTTCAAGTACTAGGAAGGCAAACCCCTGAGCCGGGATCGGCGCGGATGCAGTATGGTCCGCGCCGATTCCATTAGATAATCACTGCGCGAAGCCCATTGAGAGCGAGGACGCCTTGAAGACCAAAAGCTATATTACAAGCGTCATTGCCGCGTTGATCTCGGCGCTGATCGCCGCCAGCGCGCAGGCCGCCGGGGCGCCGGCCGCCGCGCCGCTTACGATTTTCCACGCCGACAGCCTGGCCGGCTACATGACCCGGCTCGCTGCCGATTACCAGGCATCGCACCCCGGGGTCGAGGTCAGGCACGAGGGCAGCGGGAGCCTCGACGCGATCCGCAAGATCTCGGATCTCGGGCGTCCGTGCGACATTCTGGTCACCGCCGACTGGCGGTTGCTGAAGACTGCGCGCAAGGGGATCGAGCCGTGGGCGATCACCTTTGCGGGCAATGCGATGGGCATCGTGTACACGGCCCACTCGCGCGCCGCCGACAAGATCGCCGGGGACAACTGGTGGCGCGTTCTGCTCGAACCCGGCGTGCGGTTTGGCCACTCGAATCCCGAGCGCGATCCCGCCGGCTACTGGACGCTGATCGTGTGGCAGCTCGCGGAGCGCTTCTACCATCAGCCCGGTCTTGCTGAGCGGCTTGCCGCGGATTGTCCCGTCACGAACATCCGGCCGCACAGTATCGACCTGATCGCGCTGCTGCAAAGCGGCGAACTCGACTACTACTTCGGCTATGCCAGCGATGCGCGCCTGGGCGATCTCAAATTCCTCGCGCTGCCTGTCGAGATCAACCTGAGCGAAATTGCGCGCAGCGCCGAGTACGGCGCCGCATCGGTCCGCGTGGGCACGGGCGCAAATCAGAAGGAGATTGTCGGAGCGCCGGTCGCGTACGCACTGACGCTGACGAGCGATCCTCCGAACCGCGCGGGCGCGATGGAATTCATCCGCATGATGCTGGGCGCGCCGGGGCGCAAGGCGGCGGCGGACTTTGGCCTGATCGCTTATCCCGATCCGATCGGATGGGATCCCGAGCATCGGATGCCCGCTGAGCTGCGGGCGATAGTGAAGCCGGCCGCCAATTAGCCGCCGGATTGGCGCGCATCCGCATCGAGGCCGCCGCCGATAATCTGCGGCTGGTTGTAGCGGCCTGATTCGTGCTCGACAAGCACGATCCCGCAGTTGGCCGGGATGTGCGCGCCCTCCCACTGGCCGGTCACGTGCGCCCATAGCGCGCGCATCACCCCGCCGTGACTCACGATGACGAGTTCGTCAAGCGCATACTGCCGGGCCAGCCGGTCGAGCATCGGGCCGCTGCGCTTGCGGACGTCCTCGTGGCTCTCCCCGCCGGGGGGCCGCCAACTCCACGAGCGGGCGGGATCGTAGGTCGGATCCCCCCGCACGACTTCGTAAGGCTGGCCGGCGAGCCGGCCGAGACTCTGCTCGCGGAACTCGCTTTCGAGTTCGAGCTTTAGTCCGAGTTCCTCCGCGATAATCCTGCCGGTCTCCCGCGCCCTGAAATACGGACTGGCGATCACCAACGCAGGCTTGAACATCTGCTTGATCTTGAGTGCAGCGTCATGAGCCTGGCGGCGGCCGATCGCGGTGATGGCCGCGTCGGGTGAACTGGTGAAGTGGCGAATGGCGTTTCCCTCGCTCTCGCCGTGTCGGACCATGATGAGTTTGCCCATTGTGGAATTACGGCTGTGCGCCTCCCCTGCTTGATAAAACGTAGCGCGCCCGGATTCCTATGTCACGCGCGAGCATCATCGCGATGAACCCGCCGGCGGCGGTTTCGGCTCTCCGGCCGCGTTTTGCAGGATCGCGCGGAACGGCTCGAGCAAATCGATCGGGACCGGAAAGACGGTGGTCGAGTTGTGCTCGGTTGCGATCTCGGCGAGCGTCTGGAGATAGCGCAACTGGAGGGTGATCGGGCTGTGGCTCATGATCTCGGCCGCTTCCGCCAGCCGCTGCGCGGCCTGGAACTCGCCCTCGGCCGCGATCACCTTGGCGCGCCGCTCGCGCTCGGCCTCGGCCTGCGCGGCGATCGCGCGCTGCATCTCCTGGGGAAGATCGATGTTCTTGATCTCGACCAGGGTAACCTTGATTCCCCACGGCTCGGTCTGGGCATCGACGATCTCCTGGATGCGGGCGTTGAGCTTCTCGCGCTGGCTGAGCAGATCGTCGAGGTCGCTCTGCCCGCCGACCGAGCGCAGCGTGGTCTGCGCAAGCTGGAGTGTCGCGAACAGGTAGTTGGCGATCTGCGTCACCGCGCGCGACGGCTCGACCACGCGGAAATACAGAACCGCGCTGACCTTGACGGTCACGTTGTCGCGCGTGATCACGTCCTGGGCGGGAATGTCGAGCGTGACGATGCGGAGATCGATCCGCACCTGCCGCTCGAGAATCGGGATAATGAAGATCACCCCCGGTCCCCGGTAGGGCATGAGCCGGCCGAGCCTGAAAACGACCGAGCGTTCGTACTCGTTGAGGATCTTGAGTCCGCTCAAGATGAAGATTGCGGCGATGAACACGACTGATGCGACTCCGGAAAACATCGGCATTCTCCTTTTGCCCCGCCGAGGCGGGACGTCCGGCCGATTCCTAAAACGATCGGCTCATTGCGCCACTTTCTTTACCTGCACCTGGAGCCCTCGAACCGCGATCACGCGCGCCTGCACGCCGGTATCGAGCGCCTCATCGCTGGCCGCGCGCCATAACTCTCCATGCACGAACACCTTTCCGGGCGCGCCCGGCGCGATCGCCTCGCGCACCTCGCCGATTTCGCCGACCATCGCCTCGGCGCCGGTCGTCGCGCGCCGCCGCCTCTCGCGCGCAACGATAAACCCCAGGCCCAGGATGATCGCCGTGACCGCCGCGGCCGCCCCGAAGATGATGCTGTGACTCACGCCGAGATCGGTCTTCGACGTGTCGATCAGAAACAGCGACCCGATCACGAACGCGGCCACTCCGCCCAGTCCCATGATCCCGTAGCTGGTCACGAACGCCTCCGTGATCAGCATCGCGATGCCCAAGAAGATCAGCAGCAACCCCGAGAGGTTGACCGGTAGAACTTCGAACGAGGTCAGCGCGAGCAGGAGACAAATCGCGCCGGCGACGCCGGGAAGGTACACGCCCGGATGTGCGAACTCGAAGTACAGGCCCACCACGCCGGCCATCATCAGCAGGTACGCGAGATTCGGATCCGAGAGCGTGTTGAGGAGCTGCTGGCCGAGCGTCATCCGCTTGCGCCGCAGGATCGCATCGGCGACATCGAGCGTGACCGTGCGTCCCGCGGCTTCGACCTTGCGGCCCGATGCCTGGATGAGCAGGCTCCTCAAGTCGGGGGCGACAATATCGATAACGCGCTTCTGGAGCGCTTCGCGTTCGCCGATCGCCACGCTATGACGAACCGCCTCCTCCACCCAGTCCTCGTTGCGGCCGCGCTGGCGCGCGATGCTGCGCGCAAACGAGACGGTGAAGTTCTCGATCTTCTGGCCCATCACGCCGTGGATCTCCTCGCCGCCCTCCTCGACCGGATGGGCCGCGCCGATGGTCGTCCCGGGCGCCATCGCGGCGATGTTCGCCGCCTCGGTGACAAAGGTGCCCGCCGATGCGGCGCTCGCGCCCGACGGCGCGACGTACACGATTACCGGGACCGGCGCGCCAAGCAGGCTTTTGACGATCCGCTGGCAGGACGCAAGGAGCCCGCCGGGGGTGTCGAGCTGGATCACGAGCGCCGCGGCGTTTTTGTCGTTCGCGTCGGCGATCGAGTCTGCGACATAGTCGGCGACCGCGGGATTGATCGAGCCGTTGACTATGATCAATTCGACCCAGGGATGCGATGCGGCCGGCTCGGCCCGAAGCGGGGGCGCATTCGCCATCAGCAACAGGCACGCCGCGATAATGGCTCCCAAAGCCAGAGAGCGAGCGATCGGGGTTCGATGTTTCACGTGGCGCCGCGGCGCGGAAGCGGCCTTCCCAATGCCTTCAATACCTGCTGCACGTCGGCCCACACAAGCCGCTTGTCATTCGGATTGCGCAGCAGGTACGCCGGATGGAAGGTCGGCATCATCGGAATTCCTCTCACGTCCTGCCATACGCCGCGCAGCCGTCCGATTGGCGTTTTGACCTTGAGCAGCGCCTGCACCGCAAAGGTGCCCAGTCCGACGATGATTCGCGGGCGGACCAGCTCGATCTGGCGGATCATGAACGGCTCGCAAGCGGCGACCTCGTCGGGCTCGGGGTTGCGGTTTTCGGGCGGACGGCACTTGATCACGTTGCAGATATAGACCTCGCGGCGGGCCATTCCCATTCCGCGTTCGATGATGTCGGTGAGAAGCTGGCCCGCGCGGCCGACGAACGGCTCGCCCCGCGCATCTTCATCGGCGCCCGGCGCCTCGCCGATGAACATCAACTCGGCCTTGGGATTTCCCACCCCGAACACCAGGTTGGTGCGCAAGGGCCATAGCTTGCAGCGGCGGCAATCGCCGATGAACTCGCTCAACTGCTCGAGCGATCCGGTTTTCTCGAGTCCCGGATAGCGCGAGAAGAGTTCCGCCGGTTGGGGCAGCGCGCCTTGAGCGGACGGCGCGATCGGCGGCGCGCTTGAGCGCGGCGGCGACGCACCGGTTGCGGGCTCGACCGAAGCCGGCCGATCGGATCGGGGCGGGAGCGCGCCGGCTTGCGCCCCGGCCGGCAGACCCTCCATCCCCTCCTCGCGGATCTGCTCGACATAGTCGCGAAGCGTGGCGAGGATCACGGACCTGTCTGGCGGCGCAGTCGAGTCACTCATACAATCGATTCACGATCGGGCGCGAAAATCGGCATGCGCGCCCGGCGCATCATCATGATAATCGCGGCAGCCTGCTCGGTCATCGCGCTCGTCATCCTCGCGCCGACACCGGCCTGGGCGTGGGGACCGATCACTCACGTCGCGCTCGGCGTACAGGTACTCGCGACGGTTATTACTCCCGGCCATCCGATCGAGGCAACGCTCGCCGCCCTGCCGGAAGTCTTCCTTTACGGCAGCCTGGCTCCGGATATCGTGCAGGGGCGCCGGCTCCAGAGCCGGCTTCGGCGCCATTCGCACAACTGGGCGACGGGGCTCGGATTGCTCAAGTCCGCGCGCGGGGCCGAACAACACGCGTTTGCGCTGGGGTATCTCGCGCATCTGGCCGGCGACGTGGTCGCGCACAATTTCTTTCTGCCCGCGCGATTCGTGGGCCGCTACGATTCGGGAATCGCAAGCCATCTGCTGACCGAGGCGCGCTTCGACAGCTTCCAGGATGCCGACTATCGCGACCTGTTGGTGAACCTCGTCAGGGCCGACTTCCGTCCGCTCAACCGGATGCTCCAGCGGGCGGTCGAAACCCCGTTCTTCGGGTTTTCGACTCATAGGCGAATCTTCGAGGGCGGCCTCAGGCGCATCCGGCAGTTCGACAGCGCGATGAAGGCGCTCGGCGGGCCCAATGCCTCCGAAACAGAGGACATCGAACTCTTTTCGCAGGCATCGTGCGGAGCGATCTCGGGAGTGCTTCACGATCCGCACGGCGCAGCGGCCTGCCGGTTCGATCCGATGGGCGAGCAGGCGGTCAGAAGCGCGCTCGCGCTCAGAAGAAATCTCCAGCGGCTCAATCGGCTCGGCCCCAAGCCCAGCCGGACCGCGCGCCGAATGGCGGCGACGATGCTCGATGAGATGCGCCTGCATCTGCGCGAGAGCCCGTTCACGGCGGTCACGGCCGCTTCCTGAATCAGGACAATCCGCGGGCTTGCCCGCCACCTTCAGCGCACTGCGCGCAAGCGGGCGGGCTTCGAGCGCGAGGCGCGAATCGCGGCGACGCGACTCAGAATCAAATCGGCCACTTCATCCTTCGAGAGCTTGGGAAGGCTCTCAGAGCGGCCGTCAGCGCCGATCAGCGTAACGATATTGGTATCGGCGCCAAACCCGGCGCCCTCCTGGCCGACGTCGTTCGCGACGATCAGGTCGAGACGCTTGCGCTTGAGTTTGTCGCGCGCGTTGGTTTCGAGGTTTTCGGTTTCAGCGGCAAAGCCCACCATGATTCGCGAGCCCTTGCGCGCCGCGAGCTTGGGAAGTTCGTCGGCAATCGCCTCCATCTTGAGCGCAAGTCCGTTCGCGTCCTTCTTGACCTTGCCCGATGCGGGGCTGGCGGGACGGAAATCCGCGACCGCCGCCGCCATCACCAGCGCCGTGCACCATGGGAAGTTGCGCGCGGTGGCGGCAAGCATCTCGGCTGCGCTGACCGTATCGATACGTTCGACGCCGCGCGGCGTGGGCAGCGCCGATGGACCCGACACCAGCTTCGCCTGCGCGCCGCGACGCCACGCGGCGCGCGCGATCGCGAAACCCATCTTGCCGGAGGACCGGTTGGAGACGAAGCGCACGGGATCGATAGCCTCCTGCGTGGGTCCGGCGGTGACCAGCACGCGCTCGCTCGCGAGGTCCTGCGGCGAGAGCATCCGCTCGATCTCCTCGACGATCACCGCGGGCTCCGCAAGCCGCCCCTTGCCCTCGTAACCGCACGCGAGCGCGCCCTCGCCCGGCTCGACGACCGTCACGCCGCGCGAGCGCAGCTTCGCGAGGTTCTCGGCGACCGTGGGATGCTCGTACATGTGCACGTTCATCGAGGGGGCGAATGCGACCTTCGCGCGCGTCGCGAGCAGGACCGTCGTGACGATGTCATCGGCGATGCCGGTTGCGGCCTTCGCAATCACGTCGGCGGTGGCGGGCGCGATCACGATCGCATCCGCCGAGTCGGCGATCTGGATGTGGCCGATCTCGGATTCCTGGGTAAGGCTGAAGGTGTCGGTCGCGACCGGCTGCTGGCTGAGCGTCTGAAGCGTGAGCGGCATGATGAATTCGCGCGCGTTGCGCGTCATCATAACGCGCACTCGCGCGCCGCCCTGCACGAGCAGGCGGACCAGCTCCGCCGCCTTGTACGCGGCAATCCCGCCGGTCACGCCCAGCACTATCGTCTTGTCACGCAGCACAGTCATCGCAAGTCGATTCTATGTGCATATGGTGGCGTCGTGGAAGGTATGCCCAGGGTAACCAGAAGTATTGAGAGATATTCAATCGTAGTATTCGAGTCCGAGATGAGTAATCAGATCTTCGCCCCGCATCCAGCGCAGCGTGTTCTTGAGCTTCATCAGTTGGATGAAGATGTCGTGCTCCGGATAAACCTCCGGCGCGTGCATCGGCGCCTTGAAGTAGAATGACAGCCACTCCTGAATCCCCCGCATCCCGGCGCGATGCGCCAGGTCGAGGAACAACACCAGGTCGAGCACCAGCGGCGCGGCCAGAATCGAATCGCGGCACAGGAAATTGATTTTGATCTGCATCGGGTAGCCGAGCCAGCCGAAGATATCGACGTTGTCCCAGCCCTCTTTCGCATCGCCGCGCGGCGGATAGTAGTTGATGCGCACCGAGTGGAACAAATCTCCGTATAGCTTCGGGTACAGCTTGGGCTGAAGAATCTGGTCGAGGACCGACAGCTTGGTCGTCTCTTTGGACTTGAATGAACCCGGATCGTCCAGCACCTCGCCATCGCGATTGCCAAGGATGTTGGTGGAAAACCATCCCGACATGCCGAGCATTCGCGCCTTCAGGCCGGGCGCAAGCAGGGTCTTGATGAAGGTCTGACCGGTCTTGAAGTCCTTGCCGCAGACGGGAACCTCGTTCTCGCGCGCGAGTTCGACGAGCGCGGGCGCATCGACGCTCAAGTTCGGCGCGCCATTGGCGTACGGGATTCCGAGCTTCAGCGCGGCGTAGGCGTAGATCTGACTGGGAGCGATCTCGGGGTCGTTCTTCTGCAAGCCGCGCTCGAATTTCTTGATCGTCTCGTGTACCTGCGACGGCTTGTGGAAGACCTCCGTCGATCCGCACCAGATCATCACGGTGCGCGCAACACCGGTGCGCTTCTGGAATTGGCGGACGTCGTCCATCAACATCTCGGCCTTTTCCATCTTGGTGCGCGCCTCTTTCACGTTGGGGCCGTGAATGCGGCGGACGTACTCTCGATCGAACACCGCCTCCATCGGATGGATCTTCTCGAGCGGCTCGCGCACCTGCTCGATCAGCGCGGGTTCCAGGACCGCGGCTTTTCGCGCCGCTTCGTACGCGGTGTCCTCGTAGATGTCCCAGCCGGCGAACTCGAGATCGTTCAGGCTCGCCAGCGGAACCAGGTCCTTGATGAGCGGCGTTCGTCCTTCGGTGCGCTTGCCCAGGCGCACGGTGGCGAGCTGGGTAAGCGATCCGACGGGCGCCGCGATGCCGCGTTTGATGGCCTCGACGCCTGCGATGAACGTGGTGCTGACCGCGCCGATTCCCGGAATCAGAACACCGAGCTTGCCCTGCGCGGGGGAGATCCGGACGTTATCTTTTGTTGCCATGGGTTTTTCTTAACGCGCGATGCCTCGGTCGAAGGCCAACATATTAGACACATCGGAATGCGGGCAAGCACCGCCGGCGATGGCGCGCGCAGTCATTGCTGCATCGCCGCGACGACCTTGCGCGCCAGTTCCATAAACGCCTCGGCTGCGGGATGCTTCGGGTCCCGGAGCGTGACCGGCATGCCCGCATCGCCCGACTCGCGGATTTCGGGGAAGATCGGGATTCGCGCGAGCAGCTCGCATCCCTCCTCGCTCGCCATCCGCTCGCCGCCGCCGTGCCCGAAAAGCTCGTCGCGCTCGCCGCAGTCGGGGCAGATGAAATAGCTCATGTTCTCGACCACGCCGAGAATCGGGCAGTGCAGTTGACGGAACATTTTGATTGCGCGGGACGCATCGAGCAGCGCCAGGTCCTGCGGCGTGCTGACGATCACTGCGCCGTCGAGCGCGACCTGCTGCGCGAGCGTCAGTTGCGCGTCGCCGGTGCCCGGCGGCAAGTCCACGATCAGAAAGTCCTGAGCGCCCCACGCGGTATCGCGCAGAAACTGGCGCACCGCGCTCATCACCATCGGCCCGCGCCAAATCACCGGGGCGCGCTCGCCGAGGAAGAAGCCGATCGAGATCATCTTCACGCCATAGCGCTCGATCGGATGCACCTGCTGGGCGCCGGCGGTGCGCGGGCGCTCCTCCGATGCGCCGAACATCATCGGTATCGACGGCCCGTATATGTCCGCATCGAGCAACCCGACTCTGAGCCCCTTCTGCGCGAGCGCCACTGCGAGATTCGCCGCGACGGTGGATTTGCCCACCCCGCCCTTTCCGCTCGCGACCGCGACGATGTACCTGGTGCCCTCGATATGCACCCGTCCGGTCTTCTCGCCGAGTTCCGGCTCGAGCCGCCGCACGCGGAATTCGACCTTCGCGATTCCGAGCTCGTGCGCGAGCGCGTGATGGATTGCGCCAGCAATCTCGCGAATCGCGCCGTCGCGCTCGGTCGGCTGGCGAAGCGTCACGATGAAGCCGCCGCCGTCGGCCGCCGGGGCGACCTCCTCGACGATGCCGAGTGCGATGATGTCCGAGGCGTAACCGGGATACTTGATGCGAGCGAGCGCCTCGGTGACGTCGTCCACTGAAAGCTGTGCTGCCACTTATATAATCATCCGACGTGAATTAGCCCGC
>DASPOF010000028.1:0-5109 GCA_035626155.1 Binataceae bacterium (SeqCode) | reverse complement strand
ACCCGGTTTATCGGGCGGGGCGACCCTCGCTTCCCCGCGGCCTCACCCATCGTGGGCCCAAGGTTAACCGGCCTGTCCCGCCCAAGCTTTCCTTCATCCATCACCCGCGGACGAATCAAGATACAAGGTTAGGAAGAGGGTCCGCTCCGTCGCGCGCTTGTTTCCAACGCGCGACATATGATTCCGAAAATCTCGAATGAGGATCCGGGATTCCTCGCGCGCGGGAATGACAAATTCAGAGAAACCGTCGGGCAACTCAGACGCGCGGGAATGACGGCAGAAGAACCCGCACGCCCGGATCGGGCGTTTGAGCCGCGGGCATCGGTGGACTAGCAGGCTGATGATAAATCACAGCCTGCTCCCCCTCTCTTATCTCCCCCGGAAAACACCGGGAGAGAAGATAGAGGAAAGAAGCCATCTTTCACGCAGGATGTTGAGACCGCGGTGCGGTCGAAGTGCGATGGTCGCGGGTTTCTCAACATCCTGCTAGTGTTTCGGTAATCGGGAGGGACGACTGTGAAACTCAATGACGTGGACGTCCGGGAGCGCGCGGCCTTCTACTTCAGGAACCGCTACCACTGAAGCCAATCCGTCCTGCAGGTCGTGCAGGAACTTTTAGGCCGGCGTGATGAAGACTGCGTGCGGATGATGGCCGGATTCGGCGGCGGAATCGGCGGTGCGGGCTCGGTGTGCGGAGCGATCGCGGGGGCCGTGGCGGGCCTTAGCCTCGCGTACGGTCGCGGCAAGCCCGAGGAGCGCGACTCGCGCAACCTCTTTCCGCTGTGCTCCGAACTTTACCGCCGTTTTGGTGAGGAGATCGAAACGAGCCGCCTGTGCCGCGAGATCACGGGCGTCGACTTCGGCACCAGCGAAGGCGTAAAGGCGTTTTACGGCTCTCCGGAGAAACTCGGCCGATGCGCGCGGCTGGTGATGAAAACCGCCGAGATGGTGCGCGAGATGCTGGCCCGCGAAGACGCCAAGCCGGCAGGCGATTCTTAATCGGGCCGGTCGCCATTCCCATAGTGGGGCGCGTCGGCGTGCTCCGCTACTCAGTTGTCATTTCCGCGTGCGGCTGCCGCGCCGGCAACCTCGCGTCCGCGACCGTCATCGCGATGCGCTCGCCAACGAGCGCGCGCGATGGCATATAGTTGCGCCGTGCCTATCGAATCAGGCCGATCGCCCGTGGACGCCGCGGTCGCGCCGCCGCGCGAGTTCACCGCGCGGGGCGTCGCACTCGGCGTCGCACTCGCGCTGACCCTCGGCGCCGCCAACGCATACCTCGGGCTTTACGCCGGGATGACGGTCTCGGCGAGCATCCCGGCCGCGGTCATCTCGATGGCGGTGCTGCGGGTGATCGGCGGCGCGACGATTCTCGAAAACAACCTCGTGCAGACGATCGCGTCGGCGGGCGAGGCGGTCGCAGCAGGCGCGATCTTCACCTTCCCTGCGCTGGTGATTCTCGGCCATCGCGGCCCGCTCGGGTACGTGGAGGTGACGGCGCTGTGCGCGGCGGGCGGCACGATGGGCGCGCTTCTGGTCGTATTCCTGCGGCGCGCGTACATCGTCGATGAGAAGCTGCCGTTCCCCGAGGGCGTCGCGTGCGCGCAAGTGCTTCGCGCCGGCCAGGATGCGGCAAACGCAGGGCCGCTTGCCTGGGGCGGCACCCTATCGGCCGCGCTCAAGGCGCTTCAGGACATCGCCGGCATCGTGCCGGGTGTCGCATCCGGCGCGCGATGGATTGGCGGCGCGGCGATCGCGGGTTCGCTCGATCTCTCCGCCGCGCTGCTTGGCGTCGGATACATAATAGGCATCCACACGGCAACACTGGTTTTCGCCGGCGGCGCATTCGCGTGGCTGATTGCGATTCCGATTCTGACCGCGGGCGACCCCGCGCTGCGGTCGCACCCGGCGGCCTGGGCCGCATCGCAGGTCTGGACCGGGCAGGTACGCTACCTCGGAGTCGGCGCGATGCTCACGGGGGGAATCGTGACGCTCTGGCGGCTGCGCGCGAGAATCGCCGCCGCGCTCGCCGACAGCATCCGCATCGTGCGCGCGCGCCACGCCGTCGAGACGGCTCGCGAGGAGACCGACCTGTCGGCGCCGGCGGTGCTTGCGGCAACCGGCCTCTCGGTGCCGGTTATTTTCGCGATCTCGCTCGCGCTCAGCGGGCAGGTGTGGCTCAGCGCCGCGCTCGCGATCGTGCTTGCGATCATCGCGTTCTTTGCCACCGCGATCGCGGGTTACCTCACCGGCATCGTGGGCGCATCGAACAATCCCGTCTCGGGCGTGACGGTAATCGTTCTGCTCGCGATCGCGATGTTCCTGCGGTTGCTCGGCGTGGAGGGCGTCGCGATCGGGCCGAGGCTTGCGATCCTCGCCGGGGCGGTCGTGTGCACGGCGGCTGCGATGGCCGGCGACTCGCTGCATGATCTCGCGACCGGCTATCACGTGGGCGCGACGCCGCGGGCGCTCGAAGTCGGCGTTCTGATCGGCGCGCTGGCGGCCTCGTTTGTGATGGCGCCGATTCTGAACCTGCTCATCGGCGGCTATGGAATCGCCGGTACGGCAACCGCGCGCGCCGGAGCGCTCGCCGCGCCGCAGGCGTTTCTGATGGCGAAGGTGACCGAGGGCGTGTTCGGAAGCGGCCTTCCGTGGGGGACAATCGCAGCGGGCGCGATGCTCGCGGCGGTGCTCGCCGTCGCCGACAGGTTCCTCGAGCGCGCGGGCTCATCCTGGCGCACGCCGATCATGCCGGTCGCGATCGGGTTGTACCTTCCGTTCGGACTGAGCGTTGCAATCCTGGTTGGGTCGCTCGGCCGGCTTTGGCTTGCGCGCAAGGATGGCGAGAGCGACGCGCCGATTTTGTTCGCGGCGGGTCTGGTAGCGGGCGAGGCGCTGATGGGACTGGCGATCGGCGCGATGGTCAGCGCGGGCGCGCGCTTGCCGATTTGGTGATCGCGAGCGCGGCTTAAGGGCGCACGGTCACTTGCGCATTCGCCGGAGCTGGCGCGGGGTCAGAATCCACCTGAGTTCCGCACCGGCCTTTCCCGGGCCATTGGGGAGATCGATCGCGATACAGCCGCCCTTCTTGAGATTGATGCGGAGCCCGTCGGTCGATCCGGTGAGCAGCAGCGATGCGAGTTCGCTCAACTGCGGCTCGTGGCCGACCACCATCACGTGACCATGACGCGCAAAGGGTTTCAAAGCCGCAGCCGCATCGGCGGGTGAAACGCCGGTTGCGAGCGCGGGCAATACCTGCGGCGGAGGAATGTTCTGGTACGCGCCGGCGACGATCTCGGCGGTCTCGGTGGCGCGGGCGAGCGGACTGGTCAGGATCGCGTCGAATTTAACCCCGAGCGTGCGAATCCCCCCTGCGATGTTCCGCATGCGGTCGCGCCCGCGCGCGGTGAGCTTGCGCGCGCCGTCATCGCCCCCGGCGGTGCGCACTTCGGCGATCGCGTGACGTTGCAAATAGAGAATCATGCCGCGCCTTGGGCGGCTGGCTCGGCCAGCTCGGCCTGTCCGGCATTTTGCCGGATCTCATCGAGCGCGTCGCGAAGCAGCCCGCTTCGTTCAAGCTTGCGCCACATCCGGACGCATCGCCGCCCAAGCTTGCGCTCGCGCGCGCGCAACGATTGTACCATCGCGCCCGCCGCGAGTACGCCCTGGGGCACCGCGCCCGGCGCGGCGGCGTACGCGATCAGCCATTGGGCCGCGACCGCAACGTCATTGAAACCGCCGAGCCCCTCCTGCAACTCCTCGAGCCTTGTGCGCGCCTTCTTCATGCGCCTTGCGCCCAGCGCCGCGAGCATCTCGAACACGTAGCGAAGCCGCTTTACCCTCACGCGCAGCCGATGCACGACCTCCGGCGGCGAGCCGTCATCGAACCTCGCGCCCGCGCGCGTGACCGAGCGCACGACCGGCTTGAGCAGGTTCGCCGCGCTGGGGCCAAGCTGCATGCCGACACCGACTTTGCGGAGCGCGGGTTTTTGAAGTCTCGTGATGAGGCCCGCGTAACGCTTCGAATCGATAATCTCGTTGAGCTTGCGAAGTTCATCGTCCCGTTGCGCGGCGAGCGTCTCGAACACCGGCTGGAGCGCATCGGCGAGCTTGGGATCGAGTTTGGCCGACCGATCGCGCATCACCTGCTGCATCACGTCGCAATTGCGCACCGCGCCGGCGGCGGTTGCGACCCATCCGAGATCGCGATCGTAGATGCGGGTTTGTGTGCCGTGCAGCACGCTTGAGAACAACTGGATTGCGGCGCGAAGACGCCGCGTGGCGACGCGCAACTGATGGACCCCTTCGACCTCGCCGGCCACCGCGGGGCCCTGCTCGCGGCCGAGCGCATCCAATCCATAGGCGATTGCGGTCGTCGCGGCGAGCGCGACCGACTGGTCCGCCGACAGGATCAGCTTGGCCGGACGAACTGCTTCCTCGGCCACCACGGTTCAGTCCCGGCGGGCGGATGTTGGCGTCGAATTGCGGGGAGTTGCGTGCGCCCGCAGCGATGCGGTTATCGCTGCAAGGTTACCTGGCGATCCATCAGCCTCGACAAGAGGTCGGTCCTTCTCTCGCAGGTCCATAGCTCGAGATCAGCCCTCTCCTTGGCGGAATCAACTCCGATGATGAGCCGGCCGGGCGCGTACCGAACCTCGATATTCTTAACCACACTGAAGCGGGTGCGGTCTAGCGCGTCGGCGATGCGCAGGATCGCGGCAAGGCCGCGGACGATGCGGCGTTTCTGCGGCGGCAGCACGGCCAGCTCGGGGGAATCGAGTTTGGGCGTCTGCTTGCGATGGGCGCGCGCGGTGAGAGCGATGATTTCGATCTCGTCGGGGTCGAATCCGAACAGTTCGGCGTTCTTGATGAGATAGTATGAGTGCCGGTTGTGCCGGTCGTGATCGATCGCATGGCCGATGTCGTGGAGCAGCGCCGCGTACTCCAGCAACTCGCGCGAGTCCCTGGGAAGCCCGAGCACCGGCGCGGTCGCATCGAAGAGCTTGAGCGAGAGCTTCGCGACTTGGCGGGCGTGCGGATCGGCGCCATCGAAGCGCGCCGCGAGCGCATTGACCGAACGCCTGCGCACCTCGTTGGCGCCCTGACCCA
>DASPOF010000027.1:0-76901 GCA_035626155.1 Binataceae bacterium (SeqCode) | reverse complement strand
CGGCCATTTCGGACGGGTCAAGGGCGTTGCGATAGATACGCTGGGGGACCTGTACGTTGTCGATTCGGCCTGGAGCAACGTGCAGATGTTCAACCGCAACGGAGACCCTCTGATGTTCTTTGCCGATCGCGGCCCGATGCCCGGCCTGCTCCGAAATCCGACGGCGATCGCCATCGACAAGAACAATCACATTTACGTAGCAGATCTAATTGACCATAGAGTCGAGGAATATCAACTCGTCAACACGGTCCTGGCCGACACGCTTGGCGGGCCGCTGACAACAGCATTGGGCAAGTGAGGAGGTCCACGCGCATGCACCGCAACATGTGGCCTGGCGACGCCACAGCGACCGAAAACGTACTAGGTGATTTCTGATGAGTAAGGTTTGTACAGAACGGTCAGGGAGGGTCGAGTAATGAGATGGATTCGATGGATTGATACGCTGGTCGCGGTGTTCGTCGTCGCGCTGGTGGTGACGGCCCGTATGCCGGTGAGCACGTGGGCTTCCGGTAGTCCCACTCTCAATGCGAGCGCCAACTGCGGAAAGGTGAAATGCGGGACCGGATTTAACGGCTCGTACCACGACTTCGTGAACGGTCCGGGCGCAGCGCACTATGGCTATGTGCTGTACAGCAATGGTGCGAACATCACGGTTGGACAGTGCACGCTCTGCCATACGCCGCATAGCGCACTTCTGACTTCATTGTTGTGGAACCACCATCTGAGCAACAATACCCAGTTTACCTGGGATATCAGCAACACGATGGCGGGCACCCCGTTCGCGACCATTGCGAACAACTGGAACGGGTCCACAACGAAGTGCCTGAGCTGCCACGACGGAAGCGTTTCGCCAGCCACTATCAACTGGTTTGAGGGTGCGACTCCGATACCAGGGACCCCGAGCTGCGTGTGGAATACCACGACCAACACCTGGAACTGCAGCCACACTCCAGTTGCGGGCTTGGGCGGCAACATGGCGGATACGCATCCGGTGGCGATGCCCTATCCTTGCGGACAGGCGCGGAACACCTACAATGCCGTGCAAACCGGTGCCGGCTTTGTGCCGGGTGAATGGGTAGCGGCGCCGGCTGCACCTATCGAGATCTATACGCAAACCGGCGCGACGATAAATCGGCAGCCGCAGGGCGCGTGCACGGGAACCAGCAATGGTATTGAGTGCGGCTCCTGTCATGATGTCCACAACGGCATCGGCGCGGTTTACGATATGGACCTGCTCCGAGGCAATGTCGCCGGAGCAACGGGCTATATCTGCCAGGAATGCCATAACAAGTGATCCTGTAGCGTAGTCAGGAGGGCCGGGTTAGAGGCCCGGCCCTCCTGACAGGGTGTGGAACGCGTTCCACATCCAGCGGGATCCGGGTTCGGTTCGCGGGAAAATTTTCGGCGCCGCTCGCGGGTGTGGGCGCACTCGCAGGCGGTGCGCTTGTTTTTTTTCGCAGTCTTGTCTATGTGGGGGCTGCACTTTTCGTTTCTGACTGAGAACTTTGCTTAAGCCGCGCGGCGAGGTCTCTGTTTTTCCTCCGCCGTTTGGCTGTGAGTGAGAGCAAGGGCGCGGGTCTGTCGGGTTTGGCGATCCGCGAGAAAGTTCTCGTAGTGGCATGTTTCGTGCGATTGCCGGGAAAGGTCCAGCGATGACAGTTAGTGGGGGAAGCTGTGCATAAATCCGCTCAGGACCCCCTTCTCTGCCTTCCCCCGCAACTGAACGCGGGGGAAGGGAAAGAAAAAGTCGGCGGGCTCGCGTTGCACCTTCCCACGCAACTGAGTGCGGGGGAAGGGAGAGAAAGAGGCGCGGCATTGGTTTGTGCTTATCCCGCGCAACTGAGCGCGCGCCAGGGGGGTTGGTGAAAAAGTAATTTGGAGCGCCTGCTCCCTCAATCTCGTCTCTGCGGGGCGGAGAGGAGAAGAGGGAAGGAAGCGATCTTTCATGAAGGGCGTTGAGAGCATTGGCGGACAAAGGCGCAAGATCTCCAGGTTCTCAGCACGTCGGCGCTAGGTTGCTGGTAATGGCGGCGCTGTTGGTTGCATCGATCGCAGGTACTCTCGGCGGATGCAGCGAAGAGAGCCGCTATAACTTTCTCTCCTTCTTCCTCGAGGGCGTGCCCAAGCCGGGCGAGAGCTACGAATGGAAGCCGGTGGTGCGCCAGGCCCGCCGTCCGCCGCCTCCCGTGCCGACCGCTACGCCTACGCCGGAAGCGGAAGCAGGTCTCCCGAAGCAAAGGCACGGGCGCGACTGGCTGGCGGACCTGATGCCCGAAGTGCCCACCGACAAGAGCGGAAAGCCGGACTGGGTGCGCGCCCTGAACGAAGATTTGATTCAGCCGAAGCCGGGAATTGCCAAAGACGCGAAGGATCAACCGCCGCTCAATCTCGATGTGGAGATGGTTCCCAAGGCGCAGCCGGGGATGAAGGTGGTGTTCTCGCACAAGAGCCACACCCAGTGGCTCGCCTGCGCCAACTGTCACGTGGCGATCTTCAAGATGAAGAAGGACGCCGATCCGGTCACGATGGGGACCCTGTACGCCGGAAAGTATTGCGGGGTCTGTCACGGCAAGGTGGCATTCGCAATCCCGACCGGATGTGCGCGCTGTCATAAGTCGATGGGTGGGGGGAAATGACGCGCGGAGTTCTGGCGCTTTGCGCCGTGGGACTGCTGCTGATCGCGCTCGGCGGCGCGGCGATGGCCGCCCCGGGTGATTTGATACTTCCGCGCAAGGGCACGCCGACTGGGGGCGAGCAATTTCCGCCCGCCGCATTCCCTCACACGCTGCACCGGGTGCTCTACAAGTGTTACGCGTGCCACGACTCGCTGTTCAAGATGAAGCGGGGCGCTGACGAAATCTCCATGGACGCGATTGGCAACGGCAAGTTCTGCGGCGCCTGCCATAACGGGAAAACCGCCTTCGCGGCGTCGAGCTTCGAGAAGTGCGCGCTATGCCATCAATAGCGAACGCGCGACTATCCGGCCTGCTCCTGCTGGCATCGATGCTTGCGGCGATTTTGCTGTCTGCGGGCGGCGCGCTCGCTTTCTCGTTCCAGGATTACGAAGGTGACGTGCAGCTCGGGGAATGGCAAGGACAGGTGGAAGGTGGGTTTCAGTTCGAGAATCAGGAATCCAGCACTCCCTCGTCCACGCTCACCGCACAGGACTATCGTTGGGACGAGCGGCTGAAACTCCGAAACGACGGCATCTATATCATCGATCCGCGCCTCATCACGATGGATGCGGCAGTCGATCTGGACCTGTACCAGGAGCAGGACAATTTTTCGGAAGGCAAAGGCCTCTATGAAGATGGACTGCTCTGGGGCTACGACGTTTCGGCGGCGGTCCTGCCACTGTGGCCCGAAAACGGTACGCTGTTTGCCAATCAAAGCCAGACCTACTTGAACACCACGTTCGGCGGCCACACCACCACCGACACCATGAACTACGGCATGACGGCGCAGGTCCTGGAAGACAGCTTCCTGAGAGGCCTGGGAGTGTCTTATTTCACTTCCAGGCTCTCGGCCGTCGCGCAAAACTTCGACCAGAAAACCACGCAGCTCGGTGAAACGTTCCAGCTCGACGAGCAGCATGATGTCGTCAGTTACGTCGCGAACAAGGGCTTTCAGACCGCCGATCTCATGTTTCACTACGAGTTCGACAATGACCACCTGACCGGGACCACTCATTCCGGATTTCAGACCAACGTCGCCGGCCTCAGCTACTTTCTGGATTTCGGTCCGGACCTGAATCGATCGTTGAACTCGGACATTTATGGTTACACGCTATCCGGGACGAGCGGTTCGCAGGAATTCCTTTCGCTCAACGAGGTGCTGCGCATCGATCACTACCAGAACCTTTCAACTACCTATCAGTACCAGTTCCAGTACAACGATGTTCCAGACTACGGGGTTACCACTTATCAGTACGGGCAGTTCACGTTGTTGCAGAGCATGTTCCGGAACCTTAATGAGAGTCTGATCCTGGGCTTCATACGCGAAACGGTGCCGACGGGCACCATCACTAACTACTGGGTCGGCGCGGAGAGCGACTATACTCACACGCTCCCCTGGAACGGCATGTTTTTTCTGGACACCAATGGCGTATACGGGATCGAGGACGATGATATATCGTCTTCTGTGATTCACGTGACTGACGAATCGCACACTGCGCCGCCGATATTCGGGACCAACCTCGGCTTTTTCCTGAATAATACCTTTGTTATTGCCAACAGTATCGTGATGGTGGATGTCGCCCACGGCAGAGTCCCCACGGTGCTGAACGTGGATTACGATGTCCTTCAGATCGGCAATCAGACCGAGATCGTTCCGCTGCCTACCAGTCTGATCATTCACCCGGGAGACCCCCTGCTTGTCAGCTACAACTACCAGGTGCCGGCCAAATCCAAATTTTCCACGAGCACGAGACAGGTTACCGTCGGGGTCACTTATCCATGGTTCTATTTGTCGTACTCATACCAGGCGATCAGCCAGAACCTGCTGAGCGGTACGGGTTCTCAGTTTCTCGAATCCTCGACGGCCAACAGCGTTAGCGGTGGTGTCCATCATGAATGGGAAACTTTTGGGGCCAGGGCTGACGCGACGTACCAAACGGTGGATTCGACCAGCGTATCTTTTAATTCGACCATGCTTTCGCAGGCCGTCACTGCTCGGCCGGGCTGGGAGGCCGTACTCGCTGCGAGCGCAAGTGAAACCTTCATGGACTACACCCTGCCGCGGCACCAGACCAAAACCTATGCCTTCCAACTCAGCGGAGATCGTCCCATTGGAGAGCGCGGACGGGCGTCGATGTTCGCGATTATGAGCGAGGTCGAAGATAGCCAAATTCCCACCACAAAGCAGGTCGAGGTCGGCGCCCAGATGACATACACAATTGGAAAACTGCAGTTCTTACCATCTCTATCGTGGTATCGGCGCACGTTTTCCACCACAACCACCAACGACCTGTTGGTTCAAATCAGAGTGGTCAGGATATTGTTCTGAGCGGGTTCCGATGCGTCGATGGGTTGAAACGGCACTGGCGGCGGCGCTCGTTCTGATCGGCGCAGGTTGTCAGGCATCGAATCGAGCCGGTGAGGCTCCGGCGCCTGCCAGCGCGGGAGCGTACGACCGGATGGTGTGGCCGCCGCCACCGGCTGCCGCGCGGATCCGTTTCGTGCGCACGATTGCTGAGCCGCGCGACCTCGGAATCGAGAAGTCGTTTTTCGGGCGGCTCGTTGACGCGGTCACAGGCAAGAAGGCCGGCCACCTGATCCGGCCCACCGGCATCGCCGAGCGCGATGGCCTGCTCTATGTCGCCGATTCGGGAGCGCAGGCGGTGTGGATCTTCGATCCCGCCAATCAGCGCTCGGCGACAATTACTAGCGTCAATGGCGCCAACCTGGTGTCGCCGGTGGCGGTCGCCGTCCGGCCGGACGGCTCCTTCTTTGTGGCGGACTCGTATCTGAAGAAAGTTTTTCTCCTCGATCGCGAGGGCAAATTCCTGCGGACGGTGGCTGAAGACGGCATCGAGCGGCCGGCCGCGCTCGCCTATGACGAGACCAACGATCGTCTCTACGTGGCGGATTCGGCCGGCCAGCGCATCGACGTTTTCACCTCGGACGGTGCGCGCGTTACGGCGTGGGGCAGCAGAGGACTCGGCGACGGAGAGTTCAATTTTCCGAGCTATCTCGCCCTCGAGCGATCGGGCGTGCTGCTCGTGACCGACGCGCTCAACTACCGTGTCCAGGCCTTCGATCGCGACGGCAAATTCCTCTGGAAGATCGGTCATGAGGGCGACGGCTCCGGTGATTTCGCCTCGCCCAAAGGGGTCGCAGCCGACAGCGACGGACATCTTTACGTGGTCGATGCGCTGTTTGACACGGTACAGATATTCAACGCGGAGGGTGGCCTGCTCCTTTCCTTTGGAGATCGAGGAACCGCGCCCGGGAAGTTCTGGCTTCCCGAGGGAGCATTCATCGACCGCCAGGATCGGATCTACGTGGCCGATTCGTTTAACCGGCGAATTCAGGTTTTCGAATTCCTGGGCACCTCCGAGCGGCCGCAGGCGAATCCGAAGCAAAGCTCATGATGATTGTTACGCAACGGAGACGGAGCCCTGCTCGCAGACACGGGGGCGGCTCACCAGGGCGCCTGTTGACAGGGACCCTGCTCATCGCGGCCGTCTGCGCGTTGCTTTGGCCGGCGCGCGCGGGCGCACAATCGGAGAGTGCCGGCGCAGTATCGACGCGTGTCGGCGTCCAGGGCGATATCACGAATACCGTCCACAATCTGACCCCCTTGGGGCCGGGGAAAATCCGGGAAAAGAAGGTGCAGTCGGGCGTGTGCGTGTACTGTCACACTCCGCATGACGCGAAGCCGACCCGCGGCCTGTGGAACCGCCAGATGCCGGCTGTAACCTACAAGCTGTATGAAAGCAGCACGATGCAGGCGACGCTGAGCCAGCCCACCGGAACGTCGCGCCTGTGCCTGTCGTGCCATGATGGGGTGATCGCGCTCAGCAAGGTGCGAGTCCCACCAAAGAACGGAATACTTACCCTGGGGCAGCTCACCGGCAATACCGTGCTCGGAACGGACCTCTCGGGGAGCCATCCGATTTCGTTCGTTTACAATAACTCTCTGGCCGCGAAAGCAGGCGAGCTGGCCCAACCTTCGGCGCTACCCCGCACGGCTCCCCTGGAAGACGCCACGGATCTTCAGTGTTCGACCTGTCACGACCCGCACGAGACCCGGTGGCCGAACTTCCTGCGGACGGACAACCGCTACTCCGCTCAATGTACGCTATGCCATAAGATGACGGGCTGGACGGTCTCAAGCCACGCCACCTCCAACGCCCGGTGGAAGGCCGGCGGCAAAAATCCGTTCCCCGCCGACGGATACGGAACCGTGGCGGAGAACGCCTGCCTCAGTTGTCATCGCCCGCACGCCGCGCCCCATCCGGAATGGCTGCTCGCGCAGACCGATGAACCGTCGAATTGCACCATCTGCCACGACGGCACGATGGCGCAAAAGAACATCGCGCAGCAGCTCCTGCTTCCGTCCAGTCACCCGATCTTGAGCAAGCAGTGGAATCACAAACCGAAGGAAGACCCTCTGAGCATGGCGCGTCACGTTACGTGTGCGGATTGCCACAATCCGCACGCGGCGGGAAGCGCCTCCAAGTCCGAAAGCTCGATGCGGGCCGCCAGCAAGATAACATTCATCACTTCGGGGCCGCTGTTCGGAGTTTCCGGCGTAGGTATGTCCGGCACCTACGTCCAGCAGGCCAGCCACGAATACGAAATCTGTCTCAAGTGCCACGGAATCGCCGAGCCGACCACCCCGGGAATAGTTCGCCAGGACACGACCCGCAACATCCGGATGAAAATCCGTCCCACCAACCAGTCATTCCATCCGATAGTGACGCAGGGCAAGGACCCGACGATCGCCGGCCTCGAGGCGGGCTACACCGCATCGAGCATCATTTCGTGCATCGACTGTCACAACAATGACCGGTGGACGCCGGCCGGTTCGAGTCCCAAGGGTCCGCACGGTTCGCGATGGGCGCCGATCCTGGCGCAGGAGTACGAGACCGACGACCCATACCTGGAGTCAATGTCCAGCTACGCTCTGTGCTACACATGCCATAATCGCTCGACGCTTCTGTTCGGCAGCGGGCATTTCCCGCACCAAAAGCACGTCGTCCAGAATCAGACCTCGTGTGCGGTCTGTCACGACCCGCACGGTTCGCAGCGCAGCCCCCGCTTGATCAATTTCATGATCATGTCGAAGACGGGCGCCCCCGTGGTGAGGCGTTCGAGCAGCGGGCGGCTCGAGTTCGACCCGGCACCGGGCTTGGGCGGCCATGGTAGCTGCTATCTCAAGTGCCACGGCGTGGACCACAACCCCAAGAAGTATTGAGCGACACCCGCCGCCGCCTTAGCATTGCTTTGTGATCGAGGCAATTCTGATAACGGCAGAAGCCTGTCCAGGCGAGCCCTGCCGCAAAGAGCGGTAGGCGGCGATGTCCAAGGCGCAGCGGCTCAAGGCGGAACGTAGAGAGCACCGGGAGATGGCGCCGGGGCCCATTGCGGCCGTTGAGTCCCCATCGGTGCTGAGCCGTGCCGCGTCGTGGTTCGGCTACCCATCGATGTACCTGCTGCTCGCGATCGCCGTCGTCGACGCTTTTACGTTCGCCGATTCCGATCTGTGGGGCCACATCCGCTTCGGCCAGGCGATGCTGAAGGCCGGGCACATGATTGAATACGATCCGTATTCCTACTCGGCGCCGGGCCATCTGTGGCGCAATCACGAGTGGCTTTCCGAGGTGGTATTCGCGATCGCCTACAACGCCGGCCGCGTGTTCGGGCTCGAACTGGTCAAGTTCTGCTTCAGCGCGATGATGGTTCTGTTTCTGGCTCTCGCGCTGGCAGAGACCCAGGTAATCGCGCCGATCCAGGCTGCGGTTATAATGCTGACCGCCCCGGCTATGGCGTCGCAGATGATGCTGCGGCCGCAGCTTTTCAGCTTCACCCTGATGGCCGCGCTTATGTGGCTGCTGGCGCGCGACAGCTATCGCCGCGCCGGGCCACTGTGGCTGGTGATACCGATGATGGCGCTATGGGCGAACTTCCACGGCGCCTATATCGCGGGGCTGGGAGCAATTGGCATCTATGCAGCAGTCGGGTCCAGCCAGGCGGTGATCGAAAGCCGGGACTGGCGGCGCGCCGCTTACCTGATCGCGATAGTAATCGCGTCGCTGCTCGCGACCCTGGTCAATCCTTATGGTATCGGAGCCTGGTACGCAGTCTTGCACGCACTGACTAATCCGCTGACGCACAAGGTGATCAACGACTGGAAGCCGCTTACCAGCACCGTCGCCGAAGTGTGGAAGATTGCCGTGCCGGCCGCGCTCCTGTTCGTCGAGGCGGTGGGGTTCCTGCTCGCGTTGGTTATCGCGGTCGCGCTCGCGCCGCGCGGCAAGGATCTGCCGCTGGTGGCGATCGCGATCGTATTTTCGATTGCGGCGCTGACCGCGATGCGGAACCTGCCGCTTGCGGTGATCGCGACGACCATCCCGCTGGCGCGTCACGTGGGGCTGGCCTGGCAGCAACGATCGGCTCGCGCGTCAAGCCGGCCCGCGCGGCGAGCGACGGCGCGAGAGGGCTTGGCGGCCGGGGCAACCGGCGAGCCTGAGCACTCCAGCCGGGAGTATCTGGGCCAGCTATTCGCCGCCGTCGCTGCGGTCCTGCTGATCTACAACGCGCTCTTCTCCCCGGTGCTCGAACCCATGGTGCCATCTCCGGTCGGCGCCGTGGATTTCATGAAAGAGCACCATCTGCACGGCAATGTCCTCTCAATTTACAATTGGGGCGAGTATCTCATCTGGCATCTTTCACCTGACAGCAAGGTATTCATCGACGGCCGCTACGATACGGTCTACCCTGATCAAGTGATCAATGACTATTTCGTCTTCGAATCGAGCGAGGGCGATCCCGAGCACATGCTCAAGGCCTATAAGCATGACTATGCCATCGTGGATACGTTATCCAACCGCTGGATCTTGCTGAATATGGACCCTGATTGGAAATTGATTTACGGAGACAGGATCGCCGGGCTTTTCGCCCATAAGGATTTTTCAATCAAAGGCCTTAAATTTCCCGTCGTCGGCACCGAGCCGGAAGATTACTTCCCTTAAGACGCGCGTTTCGCATCCGCGGCGAGCCGTAGGGGGAACGCGGGAGCGCGGCAATGTCCGAGCGCGCGATGCACGGTGCGGCTCGCATCAGTCGAAGCCTCTCCAACAAACAGGCGCTTCGCCCGATGCCGCCTTTCCTTGACGGCGCGGGCTTACAACCCTAGAATCCCGTCGTTTGTTGCCCTGAAGTGCGGGCTCCGCCGCTGGACCGGACCGCACATGGGGTGATACATAGGACCGCGATTAAACAGTCGGCCAGGGCGATGCCGGCAGGAACCGAATATCCTGCGGCGTCCCTGTCCGTAAATCACACGGCGAGAAAGGACGGAGGTGTCATGCCGAATTATTCGGGGACGAAAGTGAGATCGATGGGTTGGATGCTTGTCGCACTGCCCGCAGCGGCAACGCTCGCGCTGGTTCTCAGAGCGGCGCCCGCATCGGCCGATGCGAAGGCCACTTACACGGATTCATGCGCAGACTGCCACGGCCAGACCGGCAAGGGCGATGGCCCCAGCGCCTCGAAGCTCTCAGCGAAGGTGGGTGACTTTACCGATTGCGCGAAGATGTCGAAGGTCACCGATGACACCATCTTCAAGGTTATCAAGGAAGGCGGACCGGCGGCGAACTTGAACGCGGCGATGCCTCCCTTCGGCGACGGGATGAGCGACGCCGACATCAAGGGCTTGGTCGGCTACCTGCGGAGCTTCTGCAAGAAGTGATCGCCAAAAGCCGGAGGGCATACTGACCCGGGTTGAGATCGAGGGCGGCGGGCCCTCCCACGCGAACTAGCGGACTTGGGCTCCCGCGAAAAAGTAGCGGGTCGAGCCCCGATTTGAGTGAGCCGCTAGACTGCCGTACACGCTGTCGCTTGTGAGTCCGAACGCGCCACCGTCGCCAACTGTGCTGGAGTCAAAGGCAACAGTTGGTTCGCGGGGCCAGGGAGAAAGGCCCAGATATTTCGGGATTTTAAGGATCACTTATCCGGGTACACCAGTTGCATTAGGCGGGGCAGGAGACGCGAAAAGAGTCATGATGCAGACGGACACGGTGGCCGCGATATCGGCAGGGAGCGCCGCCGCGGTTTTCCCCCAAATGCCCCGGGTGGAACGTTAGCGCAGGAGCTGCGTGAGGATGTCCAAATCAGATCCAATCGGGCGCCTTGCAGGCCGATTGGTGCGCTGGCGATCGGCGGCTGTCGGGCTTGCTTTGCTTGGCGGCGGGCTCGCCCTGTTAGCATCGGCGTGCCTGCGGTATACGCCTGCCGTTGAACAGCCGATCGCTTTCGACCATCACCGTCACGTTTCCGGCAAGAACGGCATCGCCTGCACGAGTTGCCATGAGACGGTGGAGAAAGAGACCTTCGCCGGGATCCCGCAGCCGGATACCTGCATGAGCTGCCACAGGATCATCAAGCGGATGACGGCGGCGAAGCTCGCTGCCAAGCCGGAGCTTGCGAAGCTCAAAGACTTTGCGGCAGCCGGGTGGATTCCGTGGAACAGGGTCTATGGACAGCCCGACTACGTCTTCTTCTCGCATCGCCGGCACGTCGTGATCGGGAAAGTCGAGTGCGCAACCTGCCACGGCGATATGACCAGCTTGACTTCGCCTCCGGTCCGTCCGGCGATAAATCAGTCGATGGACTGGTGCATGAACTGCCATCAGCAGCGCCAGGCATCGACGGACTGCATCTCGTGTCACAAATGACAAGCGGCGGTAAAAATAACCAACGGGGCGCCACGGGCGCATCGAGCGGCAACGAGCACGCTGTCGCCCGGCGCGACTTCCTCAAGATGGTCGGGCTGGGCACGGCCGCGCTGGGCGCCGGTTCCGCGGTCGGTCTGGGCGCGGCAGCGCAAGCGCTCAACGTCGTTCCGCAGGAGGACTTCCCGGAGCACGGCCCCGAATCGCGCATCGTATCGCTATGCGGGCTATGCCCGGCGCGATGCGGAACGATTGTGCGCAAGCTCGGCTCGGACGGGCTCAAGCGCGGCGAGTGGGCGATCAAAGTCGAGGGGAACCCGCTGGACCCGGTCAACCAGGGCGCTTTGTGCCCGGTCGGGCAGGCGGCGCTTCAGTTGGTGTACGGCCCGGACCGGGTAAGGTCGCCGCTGAAGTGCGTGGGCGAGCGCGGCGCCGGCAATTGGCAGGAGATTTCCTGGGACGAGGCGATCGCGACGATCAAGGCGAAGCTCGCCGATCTGCGCACCGGCGGCGCAGCGCACACAGTCGCGGCTCTGAGCAGCGGGACATCCGAGCTCGCCGGGCGTCTGATGGCGCGATTCCTCGACGTGTACGGCTCGCCCAACTTCATCTTCGAGGCGGATGCGGCGCCGTCGGATGGGCAGGACATCACGCAGGGCATCAACGGGCGAGTCGCGTACGATTTCGAAAACGCGCGATACATCCTGAGTTTCGGAGCACCAATGTTCGAGGCGATGTCGCCGGTGCGCCAGATGAGAGCGATCGGGGAATTTCGCGGCGGCTGGGAGGGCCGGCGCGGAAAGCTCGTGCAGATCGAGAGCCGGATGTCCGCGACCGCCGCCAAGGCGGATGAGTGGGTGCCGGTCAATCCGGGCACGGAGGGCGTCCTGGCGCTCGGGATCGCCAACGCACTGGTCAAGTACAACCTCTACGATGCCGCCTTTGTGGCGGCGCACGTGGCCGGATTCGACTCGTGGCCGGGCAACGAAAGCGGGCAGCCCAACGGTTTCCGCGCGCTGCTGAGCCAGGAGTACGACGCGCCCAAGGTCGCGGAAATCACCGGCGTGCAGGTCGAGACCATCACGCGCCTTGCGCACGAGTTCGCGATTTCCGGTCCCTCGCTGGCCGTGGCGGGAGGCCGCAGGTTCACCGGCGGCACGGCGGCATTCTATTCGGTTGCAGTCCAGGCATTGAACGCGCTTGCCGGCAACATCGAGAAGCCCGGCGGCGTTCTGACCTGCCCGGTGCCTCCGCTTTCGTGGTGGCCGGCGGTCAAGAGTTCGGCGGGCGTCAAGCCGGAGGCGGTCGCGAAGCCGGCGCTCGACAGCGTCAAATCGCTGGCGCGCGCGGTGTGGGAGTCGCAGCCGTACAAGATCAATGCGCTGTTCCTGCTCGGAGCCAATCCGCTCTTCTCATCGCTCGATTTCCCGCGCGAGACGATCACGAAGGTCCCCTTCGTCGTGAGCTTCGCATCGCAGCTCGATGAGACTGCGGCGTACGCCGATCTCGTCCTTCCCGAGTGCAGCTCGCTCGAACGCTGGGAGATTCGCACGTCGAGTCCCGGCTTTGCGGTAAGCTCGGTGGCGGTCGGGAGTCCGGTTCTGGCTCCGCGCTATGAATCACGTCCTTGCGCGCAAGTGGTTTTGGATCTCGCGCACGCCTTCGATGGCGACGTCGCTGGCGCATTCCCATGGACCGAACCTTCGCAGGCGCTCAACGAGTTGCTGACGGGGCTTTACGAGTCGCCGCACGGCGAAATCTTCACGGAACGTTTCCAGACCGAATATCTGCGGCCCGAGATAAGGGCCTGGGACTGGCCGGCGCGGAAATATGGCTCGCGCGATGATTTCGTCAAGCGCCTGCTCGCGCATGGCGGATGGGTCGATCCGCGCTACGTGTACGGCGATTATCGCGCGGGGCTGAAAGCTCCGTCGGGCAAGTTCGAGCTTCCGCGTCTGCTCGCGACCGAGGCGTCCTCGCCAATTTTCAGCGGAGGCGATCTGTCCGGCTACCCGTTCGAGCTTTGCCTTTTTCAGCCGATTGCGCTGATGGGCCGCGCATCGGCCAATCTGCCGTATCTGCAGGAGATAGTCGGCGGTCCGCAGGTGTGGCCCTGGGATTCATTCGTCGAGATAAATCCGAAGACCGCGGCTTCGCTCGGAATCGAAAATGGCGACTGGGTGATCGTGCAATCCGCGGCGGCAAAACTGAAGACTCGCGCACTCCTGTACGCGGGCGCGATGCCCAATGTGGTCAATCTGCCTTTGGGCCAGGGCCATACGGCTTTGGGCAGATGGGCCAAGGGCAGAGGCGTCAATCCGCTCGAATTGCTGGCTAACGGCGCGGCCCCGCGTGTGCGGGTGTCCAAGGCGTAGGGGGAACTGGAGAAGCACAGATGCCGCGATGGGGCATGGTAATCGACCTCGATAAGTGCACGGGATGCCGGGCCTGCATGATCGCGTGCAAGCAGGAAAACAACATCGCCCCCTCGACGCAGGACCAGGCGGATCGCGGGCGGCTGATTTCCTGGATGAACGTGCTGACGGTTGTCGAGGGCGACTATCCGAACACCCGGGTGCGGTTCCTGCCGATGCTCTGCCAGCAGTGCGACAAGCCTCCCTGCGTGCGGGTCTGCCCGGTGGGCGCGACCTACAAGAGCACGCAGCAGGGAATCGTCGGGCAGATTTATCCCCGGTGCATCGGATGCCGCTACTGCGCGAGCGCGTGTCCTTACCAGGTCAAGTATTTCAACTGGTTCCCGCCGCAGTGGCCCGACGAGTTGAAGCCGCCGCGCAACCCGGACGTCGCGATCAGGCCCAAGGGCGTGATCGAGAAATGCACCTTCTGCGTCCAGCGCTTGCAAAAGGCCCGCGATCAGGCTGCGATCGAGAAACGGCAAGTCCGCAGCGAGGGCGAATACGTCCCCGCATGCGTGGAGAGCTGCCCGGCAAAGGCCATGTATTTCGGCGACCTCGAGGATCAGACCACCGAGATCGCCAAAATCACGAGAAGCGCCAGGGCATTCCGGGTCATGGAGGAACTTGGCACCGAACCCAATGTCATCTATCTCAAGGAAGGTGAGTGGATTGCAGGCTGAACCGCGCGAGCAGGATTCGCTGCTATTCGATCCGGTCCTGAAGACCGGCAAGCTCTACTACGCCGTGCTGTTTCTCCTGATCTGCACGGTGCTGTGGGGCGTCTATGCGTATGTCACCCAGTTCGAACAGGGACTTGGGGTGACCGGCCTCAACCGGCCGGTGTACTGGGGATTCTACATCACCAACTTCGTATTCTTCGTCGGCATCAGCCATGCCGGGACGCTGATCTCCGCGATCCTGAGGCTGTGCCAGGCGGAATGGCGCAGGCCGATCACGCGGCTGGCCGAAACGATCACGGTGATGGTGCTGTTTTTCGGCGCGGGCAACATCCTGCTCGACCTCGGGCGCCCCGACCGCGTGCTTTACGTCTTTCGCTACAGCCATTTCACCTCGCCGCTGATGTGGGACGTGATCAGCATCACGACCTACCTCTTCACGAGCACCACCTATCTGTATGTCGCGATGATCCCAGACATCGCGCTGCTGCGCGACCGGACGGGCGGATGGCGCCGGCCGATCTACACGGCGCTGGCGCTGGGATGGACCGGCTCCGAGCGGCAGCATCGCACCCTGCAAGTCGCGATCGCCATTCTGGCGGTCGTGGTGATCCCGATCGCAGTCTCGGTGCACACGGTCGTCTCGTGGGTCTTCGCGATGACGATTCAGCCGATGTGGCACTCGAGCATCTTCGGGCCATACTTCGTCGCGGGCGCGATCTATTCGGGTATCGCGGCGCTACTGCTGACGATGGCGCTGCTGCGCAAGGTGTACCATCTCGAGGATTACCTGAAGGAAATCCACTTCGACTATCTTGGCGAGTTGCTCCTCGTGATGACCCTGCTCTGGCTGTATTTCACGTTTGCGGAATACATCACGACTTACTATGGCCACGATCCGGTGGAGATGGCGGTGTTTTGGGAGAAGATCACGGGCCGCTATGCCGCGTTCTTCTGGACGATGGTTGCGACCGACTTCGTGATCCCCTTCGCCATCCTTTGCAACCGCAAGACCCGGACGATCCCCGGCATCGTGGTGGCATCCATCTCGGTGTGCATCGGGATGTGGCTCGAACGGTTCACGATCGTGGTGCCGACGCTGATTAACCCGCGTCTGCCGTGGGCGCGCGGCCTCTATTTCCCGTCGTGGGTCGAGATGTCGCTGTTTGCCGCCTTCCTCGCGGGTTTCATCCTGCTTTACACGATCTTCGTGAAGCTCTTCCCGATCATTTCGATTTGGGAGATGCGCGAGGGTAGGGAGCAGGCGGTTGCGGAGGTCGTCGATCGAATCAAGAGTTATTTGCCCGAGGAAACTCCCGGCTGAGCCCTCGATGCATCATGGACATCAGCTTAAAGAGCCGCTCGATCGAGCGGGGTTGAAGGCCGGGAAATAATCAGGACCGCTGAAATGAAATCGCTGATTGTTCGACTAAGTATTCTCACGTTCGTGGCGTTTGTATTTGCGCTCGGCGCATTCCAGGCGCGCGCCGAGGACCTCGCCGCCGCAAAGGACAACTACAGAACCCTGTGCGTCAAGTGCCACGGAGCATCCGGACGGGGCGACGGCCCGGCCGCCTCAACGCTCGCCACCAAGCCCGGCGACCTGACCGATTGCGCGCGCATGGCGAGGGTCACCGATGATGTCGTGTTCAAGGTGATCAAGGAAGGCGGCCCGGCGGCCGACCTTAGCCCGAAGATGGCCGGCTACGCCGACGGGCTGGATGACACCGAAATCAAGGGCCTGGTCGGCTACGTCCGGAGTTTCTGCCAGAAGTAATCGCCCCGCCGCGCGCGCCGCTCCTTCTTTCCCTGCCCCCGCAACCGAATGCGGGGGAAGGGAAAGAGGAAGAAACGCGCGAGGCTAATCCTTGGAGACCCGGTTCAAAGCTTTCAGGAGGTCATCCACCTCTCGATCCATTTTTGGCCCCAAATTACGCATATCGCACTTGGCTGCTCGGGACCACGCTTCGACCAGCTGCTCTAGCAACTGAATGAGCTTGCTGAAGTCAGCAAGGCATGTATCGACAAGCTGGAAAATCTTCTCCGTGCGAGGCGAGCGGTGAGCGACAACTTGATGCCGCAGCAGCATTATTTTCTCGCTCGCCCAGAGATCCATCGCGAGCTTATACTTCTCCGGTTCCAAGTCCTTGAGGTGCGGAGCGGCTTTTAGCAAGGCAGCGATTCCAATGTACTTTGGTTCCCGGTCGAAAATGCGACCTAGCGTCACCATCATCGCGGCGAAGTGGGCACGGAGATCGCACGAAAGGAATGGCTTGAATGTCCGAAACGCGTCTGAGTATTTTTCGCGCGTCTCTTTGAGCTTGTAGGCACGGTAAACCGAAAAGCAATTGCGCGCCTCGATTAGGTCGTGTCGGATGCCCTTGATGAGGTCAGCAGTTGATGGTTTCACCGCAATAACCCGCGCGATGTGAATCTTCCCTTCCGATCGCGCGCGCCGGCGCAAGCGCGAGCGCGCGATAAGAGTATTGCCCGCGCAGTTCTCCGGTCACAGCTTCGCGGCGCACCAGACATCCGCGCCGCGAAGCGGTCCCTCTCCCACACCCTCTCCCAGCGATAGGGAGAGGGCTCAGAATACCGACGGCAAATGAAACCCGCCCACTACCGGCGGGGCTTGCCTCTTGATCGCGCACTTCGCGGCGCGCGGGTCACTGTTCCGGCTGGAATCCCTGGCAATCGAACTTTTCCGCATCCACCTTGGCCCGGGCCTCATCGAGCACACCACGCGCTTCCCTGATGCGGCTTCGCTTTTCTTCCATCACCGAGGGCGCGACGCCGGGAATGTCGGCGATCCCAACGGGTGCCTTGGGCATCCCCGGAAGGCCGGTCCCGATCGGCTCGCAAGGCGAATAGCAGGGCGCGAACTCGTGCGCGCCGGCCATCGCCTGCGAGTACGCTTGGTTGGCCGCGTCGAGTTGCTTGCAAAGTTCAGCTTCGCGAGAGCAGCCCGGCCGGCAGCGCCACAACGTCCCGTGTTGAGCGCAAAAACAGGTGGTCCCGTCCGACCTCATCTGCGCCTTGACCTGATCGATTGCTCGCTGCGCTTCGTCGCCGCGCTTCTTCCAATCGGTCCACTCGGGGCAAGACGGTAGCCATTGGATGACTGCGGCCCCTTGCGTATTAACCGGCGCGGCGCACACAGGTTCCTGATGCCTCTGCGCGTCACTTTCCTCCATGGCCTTTGCGAGTTTCTCGCAAAGCGGATTCGGACCCGGCTCGCCGCAGGGCGTCGGCGATGCGCGCCAGCCTTCGACGATGTTCTCGCAATTGATTCCTTGCGCGGAGGCCTCCGCCTCGGCCTCGTCGGCCGCCTTTTCCGTTAGCTCGATCGCCTGATTCGCTTCCCTCAAGCGCTTCAGCGAAGCGGCCTCTTCTGCATTCCGTGGCGGGGTATGAATAACGTCATACATGTTGTCGCTGTCTGATTCTTCAAGGGCAGCTTCCGCATTCTCGTGCGCCTGATTCGTTCGCGCGACATTTTCGCAAAGTTCAAGCTCGCGCGGCTGTGGCACGTGGCATTGCGCCGGGTCTCTCGAGCAATAGCAAGACGCGCCTTGAGACCCCATCTGCTCTTCGATCTCATCCACCGCCTTGTCCGCTTCGTAGCTGCGCATCCGATATTCCACCGAACAGCAGTAGTCCTTCGGACCGCACGGGCGCGTGGGCGCCGCTGGTCCGGCGGACCGCGCGGGCCCGCGACTACACTCGTGCGCCAGACGCTCTTGAATCCGGAGCGCCTCGGTAAGCTTCTCGCAGGGCTGACTGGGCTGAAGCTCGGCGCGGGGCGCCGGCGATGCGCGGCAGGCAACGAAAATCGCCCCCAGGAGGGGAACCATCCACCAGGCAGGAGATTTTGCCGTCATCGGTTTCTCCTTCGCCTCCCTTGAGCCACAACTTAGGCCCTAACAAGAGACCGACGCGACCGCGACCGCAGCATACGCCCAACGGCGGCGGCGCGGAAGGAATCGTGGCGGGCGCGATCCGCGAGAGAGATGGGCCTGCGAACTTCAGAGTCTGGAAAATGTAGCGATTTGCGCCATTTGCGGGGTTAGTCTCGTCCCATTCGTGATGATATTCTAATGCGTCAATGGGGCAAAGATTAGCGTTGTTAATGGTGGCGGCCGGCGCCATCGTCGCCCTCGCAGGAGGGCAGCGCGCGGCGGCCGCATCCGACCCTCCTTCCAATGCCACCTGCATGGCTTGCCACGGCAATCAGGCCTTTGCGGCCAAGCTGGGCGATGGTGAGAAGCTTTCGCTTTACGTGGACGCGCAGGGCTTCGCCCATTCGGTCCATGGCGGGAAGCTTGCCTGCACCGACTGTCATTCCGACATCACGACGGTCCCCCATCCGCCGAAGCTGTTCCAGAACCGGCACGCGATGCGGCTGGCGTACTACGAGCTGTGCAAGCAGTGCCATTTTCCGGAGTACAGCAGGCTGCTCGACGGCGTTCACTACGCCGAGATTTCCAAGGGCAACCAGGGCGCTCCGACCTGCGTCGATTGTCACGGTTCGCACGCGATTACGCCGCCGGCCCGGCCGCGCGCGCTGACTTCACGCACCTGCGCGAAGTGCCATTCCGCGATCGCCGCGGCATACGTCAAAAGCGTCCACGGCAAGGCGTTGCTCGAGGAGGACAACGGCGACGTCCCGGTCTGCACCGACTGCCATCATCCGCACGACAATACCAATCCGACGTCGGCCTCGTGGCATTTGGGCATCCCGCAACTGTGCGCACGATGCCATACGAACAAGGAGATGATGGCGAAGTACGGGATTTCGACCCAGGTGCTTACGACTTACCTGACCGACTTCCACGGGATGACGGTTTCGATGGAGCGCTACGAGAAAACCGACCCGCGCGAGTTCACCGCAACCTGCACGGACTGCCACGGCGTGCATGACATCAGCCGGGTCGAAGGGCTTAGCACGGCGGTGATCAAGGCGAACCTGCTCACGGTCTGCCGGCGCTGCCATGCGGGGGCCGGCCCCAACTTTCCATCCGCGTGGATTGGGCACTACGAGGCGAGCCCGCGGCATGCGCCGTTGGTGTACGCGGTCAAGATTTTCTACATAATCTTCATCCCGTTCGTGATCGGCGGATTGGTGCTTCAGATTCTCCTGCATCTATGGCGCGTAGTGGTGAACCGATGAATGAGTATGTAATCCGGTTTTCCGTCAGGCAGCGGATCGAGCATTTGTTCGTGATGCTGCTGTTCGTGGTGCTGGGGCTGAGCGGGCTTGCGCAGAAATTTTTCGAGGCGCAATGGGCGCAGTGGGTGATCGCGGCGATGGGAGGGATCCATCGCGTGCGATGGGTGCATCGCGGCGCGGGAATCCTGTTTGCCGCGGTTGTCGCCGCCCACATTGCGGCAGCGCTCGTACTCGTGATTTCGAAACGGACGAGCCCGTCGATGGTCATAACGCGCAAGGATTTTCGCGATGCGGTGATGATGATGCGCTACTACTTGCGGGTGTCCGACGAGCAGGCGCGCTTCGACCGTTACGACTACCGGCAGAAGTTCGAGTACTGGGGAATGGTGGTCGGCTCACTGCTGATGATCGTGACCGGGCTCATGCTGTTCTTTCCGGTTTTGACGACGCGCTTTTTGCCCGGCGAGTTCATCCCGGCGGCCCGCACCGCGCACAGCAACGAGGGGCTGTTGGCTTTTCTGATCGTGATCACGTGGCACATCTACAACGCTCATCTATCGCCGGATGTATTTCCCTTCGATGTCGGCATTTTCACGGGAAAGGTGAGCCATGAGCGCATGGAAAAGGAACATCCGCTCGAGTACGAACGGATGCGCGCCAGCGCCGAACGCGAGAAACGGGCGCACTCCCAGGCTTAAGCGCGATACGCCGGCGGCCGGCGCAAGTATGTCACCGCCTCTCGCGCGTGATCGGTCAGACAATCACCCTGCCGCCGGCGGCGCTGCCCCGATGGCGGTGATACGGGACAATGGCAACAGCCACCGTTAGGCAGAGCGCGCGCCGCAGCGGTCTTCGCACCCGGATCGTGCTTCTCACGATGGCGGGGACGCTCGGCCCCACCGTGCTGCTCGGCTGGCTGAGCTGGTCGAGCGTGCATTCGCTCGAAAACCAGGTGCTGGCCGAGCGCCAACATCTGGCGGTCAGCATGGCCGCGCACGCCGATTCGGTGGTGAATTCGCAGCTCGAGCTGCTGGAGGCGATCGCGCCCATCGTGGGCGTCGGCGCGGCCGGCGATCCGTCGATACCGCCGGGCACTCTCAGAGAGGCATACCTTCGCTCCCGGCTCCTCTCACAGGTATTCCTGCTCGGCAGGAGCGGCCGTCTGATCGAGGCGGAACCCGCAACCGGTCCCGGCTTCGATCCCGCGTGGAAGGAACTTCCCGCCTTCAGGGAAGCGCTCGAGAAGGGTGTGCCGGAAGTCTCGGCGCTTTCGCTTCTCCCCGGCGGCGCGCATCGGCTCTTTCTCCTCATACCAGTCAAAGACCTGCAAAGCCGCGTAGCCGGCCTGGTCGGTGGAGAGATCGAGCCGGAAAGCGCGTCGTTTCGCGCGCTGCTGAATTTCGTGCCGCTCGACCCGGACGAGGCCGTTGACCTCATGGATCAGAACGGCATCGTGATCGCCAGCACCGCGGCCGACCAGCTCTACACCGAGAGCGACCATCGTCATTTTCTCGAGGCGCTCATCAAGCGGCAGGCGCAGACGGCCGGCACCTGTCACGGATGTCACGAGCGCGGACAGGTGAACGTCCGGGTCAACGAGGTGATGGCGTTTGCGCCGCTGTCGCGCCGGGTGCCGTGGGGGATGAGCATCCACCAGCCCGAGGAGCGGGCGTTTTCGACCGCGACTGCTTTGCGCTGGAAGATTCTTGCCGGGGCTCCCGCGCTCGCGCTGCTGTCGCTGTTGTTTGCCTTGGGAGCCGCCGCCAGTATCACGGCGCCGCTTTCATTGCTGACCCGGACGGCCGGGCGGATCGCCGCCGGCGAGCTCAAGACCCCGATTCCCGAGCTCGGCGCGGACGAGGTCGGACGGCTCGGGGCGGCGCTCGAGCGGATGCGGGTTGCGCTCCGGCAATCGCTCGAGGATGTGGCGCGCGCGCGCGACCAGCTCGAGCTGCGGGTCGAGGAGCGCACCCGCGAAATCGATCGGCTCTACCAGGAACTCAAGCAGCGCGACGAACTGAGGGCCAGGCTCCTCCAAAAGCTCATCGGCGCCCAGGAAGACGAGCGCCGGCGTATCGCGCGCGAGCTTCACGACGAGACCAGCCAGTTAATCGGCACGCTCGCGCTCGGGCTGGACACCGCGATGGCGACGCTGCCGCCGGGAACCTCGAGCGATCGCCTCCAGGATGTGCGGGCGCTCGCGATCAAGACGCTCGACGGGATTCACCGGATGAGCTTCGACCTGCGGCCCTCGATGCTCGACGACCTCGGGCTCTTCCCTGCAATCCGATGGTACGCAGAGCGCGACTTGAAGCGGCGCGGCGTGTCGGTGCGTTGTGAATTCGATGAGGTCGGCGGGCGCGTCCCGGCCGAGGTCGAGACCGCCCTGTTTCGAGCCGTTCAGGAAGTGATTACCAACATCGTCAAGCACGCCGAGGCGAAGAGCGTCCTCATCCAGTGTGCACTCGGGCCGCGCGCTGTTACAGTAGAGATTGAGGATGATGGCGAGGGCTTCGATCCAGCGGCCATTTCCGCCACCGCAGTCGATGGACGAGGGCTGGGGCTGGCCGGCATACGGGAGAGGCTCGAACTACTGGGCGGCAGCGCAGTTATCGAGTCCGCGCCGGGCCAGGGCACGAGAGTTTTGCTGACGGTGCCGCTTGCGGCATAACCATGGCCAAGATTCGAGTCGTAGTCGCCGACGATCACGCGCTGATGCGTGACGGAATAAAGGCGTTGCTCAGCCTGGCCGATGACATCGAGGTTGTCGGCGAGGCGACCAACGGCCGCGAGGCGGTCGATCGATGCCAGCGGCTCAAGCCCGACGTGGTCCTGATGGACATCGCGATGCCCGGCCTGGGAGGGCTCGAGGCGACGCTGGAACTCAGGCGCGAAGTGCCCAAGACCCAGGTATTGGTGCTGACCCAGTACGAAGATCGCGAGTATATCCAGCGCTTTCTCAAGGCCGGAGTTGCGGGGTACGTGCTCAAGCGAATGCTCGGCTCAGAGTTGGCCGCCGCGATTCGCTCCGTCACAAAGGGCGGCCTCGTGCTCGATCCGCAGATCGCAAGAGAAGCGATGCAACATGCGCCACAGGCGCCGGGACCCGGGAAGGACGATCCTTACGAGACGCTGACCGACCGCGAAAAGCAGGTCTTGAGGCTGGTGGCGCTCGGACACAGCAACAAGGAAGTCGCGGAGTTCCTCGGTGTCAGCGTGAAGACCGCGATGTCACATCGCGATCACGTGATGGAGAAGCTCGACCTTCACAGCCGAACCGATCTGATTAAGTTTGCCATCAAACAGGGCGTGATTCGGGTTGAGAGCTGAGGAACGGCCGCGCGGGTGACGCTCGCCAGGGCGATCGCCAACTGGTCGCTGACCAGCCCGCAGCAGCGGCTCGTGAACACCGGCGGCCGGCTCGCGAAGCATGCGCTGTGATTCATCACCAGCCTGCCAGCTTTGACCATCGACGCGGTTCAGAGACGGGGCGATCTTGTGGTAGTTGGGACCAGGCACGTAGCTGGCGACAACGGGAGAAAATCATGGGCAGACTGGATGGCAAAGTGGCAGTGATCACCGGCGCGGCGAGCGGCATCGGGCGAGGAACCGCGTTGTGCTTCGCGCGGGAGGGCGCCGCTGTGGTCGCGGCCGATTTGAACTCTCAGGGCGGCGAGGCGGTCATCAGCGAGATTGCCGCGGCGGGCGGACGAGCGGTATTCCAGCACACCGACGTTTCGAGCGAGCCCGCGATCAAATCGGTGGTCGAGCGCGCGGTCAAGGAATATGGGCGGCTTGACGTGATGGTCAACAACGCCGGCCTGGTGGGAGCGGTCGGTCCCATCGAAGCCGTCAGCGCGGAGGACTGGGATCGGACTATCTCGGTGCTTTTGCGTTCGGTCTTTCTCGGGATCAAATACGCAGTCGAGCCAATGCGAAAGACCGGCGGAGGCTCAATCATTTCGACGTCGTCGGTGGCTGCCTTTCTGCCTACGGGGTACGCAGCGGCGTACTCGGCTTCCAAAGGCGCGGTGATAAGTCTGACTCGAGCCGCCGCGTTGCAACTTGGCGAGGATCGAATCCGGGTAAACTGCATCTGTCCGGGTGTCATCAGCACTTCAATCTGGAATGCGTTCCCGGGACTGGAAGATCCCGCAATTTTGGACCAGGCGTTCGGCCACGCACAACCTATTCCGCGCGTGGGCAAACCTGAAGATATCGCCAACATGGTCGTGTTTCTGGCGAGCGACGAATCAGAGTGGATCACCGGGCAGGCAATGATCGTTGACGGTGGCCTGACTATCGGTCCGAGGTTGCAAGGGGCGGTTAGTATGGATCCGTCGGCTATGGGCTACAAGGGGCCATCATTCAAGAGATGAAGCCTGGTACCGATCTGGGAAGCCGAATCAGAAAAGCGGCTGCGGCGGCGCAACCGCACGCTGCGCCGCCGCATGATATCGATCAACTCCTCGCATTGCCAACATTGCTTCGTCAGATCCAAGTGTGCAGTGGTGGCCGCTGCGAAGCCTTCCGCAAACTCCCTCAATAGCGTGCTGCAGTCTCGGTTGCCACGGCCCGCCGATGCGCAAGTCTCTCCGCCAACGCGCGGCAAGCAACCCCCAGGCGTCCGCCCACCTTCCTCCCGACCAGCACGAACAGCATCGCGAAGCCGATGAAGGGCAGGAAAATTACGAATGGTACGCTGAGCGCGATTGCGACCGGGACGAACAGAAGGCCCGGCACCTTGATATATTCGCATTCGGCGCCGCCCGGCAGCTTGCCGTTAGCTCCCTCAACCGTCACGATTTCCCACTCGCCTTTCTTCCAATAGAAACCGTCTTTCGCCGGGTTGCCGCCTTTGTAGCTAATCATTTCTGTCCACCTCCTGAACTCATTTCCTGTCTTGTTCTGACTCTCAACATAGGCGCTTCGAACGATTTAGTTAATTGGGCAGGCGCCGGAGGGAGCCCGGAAAAGGTTTTGAGCGCAGGCGGGAAAAACGTCCGAGGCCGGCGGGAATTTCACCCTAGACGGGGCCGCCAACCGCCTGAGTTCCCAGGCGGAAAACGAACTCGGCGCGGACCGAAAAAAAACGGCGAGCGTTGCGTTGTTGCCGCCGGTGCAAAACTGATCCCGGTTGCCGATTGAAAACTGATTGGCGGTGTTCGTCGCGACGCTGGGATGAAGGCGGGCGACTTACGTCGAGCTGGATCGTGAGCGGCTGCAACCGATTCGGAGTCCTCTTGACGCAGCATGCGATTATTTTCAATCCTTTGTCGTTCCATTTATGGCGCCAGGCACACAGTTGACCGTGCGGCGCCCGAGATAGTCGCTCGGGCCCGTCGGCTCCGTGGTCCCTCGGTGGGAGACGATCAAGGATCCGCGCCGAGGTGGATCGCTTAACGGCTGAGTTGCGACGACAACAGACCGCAATCTGTGGGGAGGCAATAATGGACCGGAATCGCAGTTATCGCACAAGAACACGTCTTGTTTTTCGGATGGCGCTCAGCGCTTTCGCGTTGGTTCCAGCCGCGGCGATGGCGCAGCAGATCACCGGCACACCAGGTTCCCCCGGAGCGACGACTACCATCGACGGGAAGCAACTGCCGCCGCCCCCGCCGGCGTTCGGCGGTGTAATCAAGGAGGACGCCAAGGACTCGAAGCCGTGGTGGCCACCGACGGTGGTGCCGTCGAAGGGCGCGCCGAACGTGCTGCTGATCATGACCGACGATGCCGGCTACGGCGTGAGTAGCACTTTCGGCGGCGTCATTCCTACGCCGACCCTGGACCGTCTGGCCAAGGCCGGCCTGCGCTATACGCAGTTCCACTCCACAGCGCTGTGCTCGCCCACGCGCGCGGCGATCATCACTGGCCGAAACCACCACGCGGTCGGCTTCGGCCAGGTTAGCGAACTGTCGACCGGCTTCCCGGGTTACGACTCGATCATCGGGCCCGAGAATGCGACGATTGGCAGGATCCTCTCAGACAACGGCTACGCAACAGCGTGGTTCGGAAAGAACCATAACACGCCTTCCTATCTGTACAGCGCGGCGGGGCCGTTCGACCAGTGGCCGAGCGGGATGGGGTTCCAGTACTTCTACGGCTTCATGGGCGGCGAGTCCGACCAGTGGACGCCCTACCTCTTCCGCGACCACACACCCGTCTATCCATGGATCGGCAAGCCTGGCTACAACCTTATTACCGACATGGCTGACGACGCGATCCGCTACATAAAGGCGCTCGACGCGGCGGCGCCCGAAAAGCCTTTCTTCGTCTACTACGTACCCGGCGCGACGCACTCTCCGCATCAGCCGACCAAGGAATGGATCGACAAGGTCGTTGCGATGCACCTGTTCGATCAGGGTTGGGAGAAGTTGCGCGAAAATATCTTCGCCAACCAAAAGCGGCTCGGCGTGATTCCGCCGAATACTCAGCTCACCCCGTGGCCGGATGATCTGCCGCACTGGGACTCGCTCTCCGCGGTGAAGAAGAAGATCACCATTCGCGAGGCCGACGTGTTCGCGGCCTACGCAGCGTATACCGACTACGAGATCGGACGCGTCATCCAGGCAGTCGAGGACATGGGCAAGCTCGACAACACGCTCATCATCTACATTGAAGGCGACAACGGGACCAGTTCGGAAGGGTCGATGATGGGCACGCCGAACACGATGACCGTCTACAACGGCGTCCTGGAGCTGCCGGAGGTCGAATACCTTCGTTACTATGAGTCCTGGGGTTCCGACCAGACCTACGCCCACATGGCGGTCCCATGGGCGTGGGCGTTCGACACGCCCTTCAAATGGGTGAAGCAGATCGCCTCGCACTTCGGCGGCACCAGGCAGGGTATGGTGATCTCGTGGCCGGGCCACATCAACGACCCGGGCGGCATTCGCCAACAGTTTCATCACGTGATCGACATTGTGCCGACGATCCTGGAAGCCGCCGGGATCCCGGCGCCGGACATGGTCGACGGCATCAAGCAGAAGCCCGTTGAGGGCGTGAGCATGGTGTACACATTCGACAAGGCGAACGCCGAGGTGCCGTCGAAACGCGACACACAGTACTTCGAGATGTTCGCCAACCGCGGCATCTATCACGATGGGTGGTACGCCTGCACGACCCCACCCGAACCGCCATGGCTTGTAGGATTGAAGCCGCTGCCGCCGGTCGAGCAATACAAGTGGGAGCTCTACAACATAGCCCAAGACTACTCGCAGAACGATGACCTCGCGGCTAAGTATCCCGACAGGTTAAAAGAGCTGCAGGCGCTGTTCGTCGCGGAGGCTAACAAGTATCAGGTTTTCCCGCTGGACAACTCGGTTCTTCCGCGTTTGCTGACGGCGCGACCGAGCGGGACTGCTGGGCGGACGGAATTCAGCTATACGGGCGAGAACGTCGGCATTCCGGTCGCTAATGCGCCGAGCTTGCTCGACCGGGATTACACGATCACCGCCGAAATCACGGTCCCGAAGGAGGGCACCGAGGGCATGATCGCGACGATGGGCGGCCGGTTCGGGGGCTACGGCATGTACTTGCTCAAGGGCAAGCCCGTGTTCGTCTACAACCTGCTCGACCTGAAACGTTACCGGTTCGAGGGCGGTGTCGGCGCCCACGATTGGCTCGGCAGGTCGCTCTCGCGGGGTAAGCACACGATCTCGTTCGACTTCAAGTACGACGGGCCGGGGATAGGCAAGGGCGGAACGGGCGTCCTCAGCGTCGACGGCAAGGCGCTCTCGCAACAGAAAATGGAGCACACCATTCCGTTCCTGATGTCGATCGACGAGTCGCTCGACATCGGGATGGACACCCGTACGCCTGTCGATGAGAGCTACAAGCTGCCGTTCAAATTCGGCGGCACGATCAATAAAGTGACCTACAGGCTCGGGCCGCAGCAGCTGACCGCCGATCAACGGGAGGTAGTGGAGCGGGCGGTCGCCGCGGCGCACGACACACCCACTCAGTAGTGAGGCGCTCGAGAAGAGCCATCGATCGGCGAGGCTCTCTGACGGACTGGCGAGGAGGGGCAGCCCTCCTCGCACTCCACCCCGTCGCCTGGCGAAAGTGGGTCAGCTTTACTTCGGCTATCTCCGCCTGAGGCGGGGTCAGAGTCAAGCCGGCGTTGTCAGCGCGGGCGCCTATCGGCTCCAGAATGCGATCAGCGTCAGCACCAGCAAAGAAAAGCCGATGCTGACCGCGACAATTGCGATCACGCGGGAGAAATTTTTCAGCCAAAGCGGAGGCGCGTCGGTGCGCAGGCTTTCGAGCGCGCCCGACTCGCCCAAGCGCGAATAATCCAGCAGATGTTCGTGCTCGTAGCGCTCGGCGGTCAGCCGCCCGGTAAACATCACCGAGTCGAACGCGAATTTCCCGGGGCGCAGATGGGAATTGAAGAAATGCACCATGAAGATGAACCAAACCGCGAGCAAGGCTTCCTCGCCGTGGATCAGGAGCGCGATATTCAGGACGTAACCCGGGACGAAGCGGGCGAAGAACGGCCCGAACCACATCATGTATCCAGTGATTCCGATAACCGCCATTCCCCAGAACACCGCCCAATAGTCAAACTTCTCCCAATAGGTAAAACGATCGAATTCGGGCGGCGGACCCATCCAGAGAAACCAGCGCAGGTGCTGAAGAAGATCCAGCGCGTCCTTCGGCTGCGGAAGCATCGAGTTCGGCCCCCACAGGAGTCCTCGCTCTCCCTTCATCATCACCCTGACGACGATTTCAGCGACATGATAGATGAAGCCCGCCGTGATGATCACCGCGCAGAGCTTGTGTATCGAGAGAATCGCAGTGAATCCGCCCGCCGCTTCCGCGAACCGCTTAGCCCAGAGCGTTTCGCTGAACCGCAGCGTCATCCCGGTGCATGCAAGAGCCAGGAACGTCGTGATCAACAAGCCGTGCAGGTAGCGCTGACCGAGTGTAAATCGGAAATAGTAGCGCTCTGAATCGTTATTCTCCACCACTTGCTCCATTGTCATTCAGAAACGTGGCGGTTGCCGCGGATCCTGTTTTCGTCCCCTGATCAACGACCGCGTAAGCCAAAGCTGCGTGTGCACCCCGAAGAAAACGAAGACCCCCAACAGCAGCAGGTTCATGAAGTTGGCGGAATAATACAGGCCCGGATTGCGCTGCCGATCGCGCGCATCGGGATGGGGCTCGTAAGTGACAAAGCTTGCGGTTACGCCGCGGTGACACTTGCTGCAGGTGGCGGAGAGATTTGGCGCTGCGACTGTGGATTGCGGATTCGAGGCGGGAAGAATTTTGTGCGGGCCATGGCAACTCCAGCATCGCGCGGTGGCGACGAAGCCGAGTTCGGTCACCTGGCCATGGAAGGTATCGCGGTAGCTTTGCAGTTTTTCCTTGTGGCAGTTGCCGCAAGTGGCGACGGTTTTGACTTGCCAGTTCGTGATGTCCACGTGCGCGATCTGATGCGCGGTATGGCAATCCGTGCACACCGGAGCATTCGCGTCCCCGGCGGCCATCTTCGCTCCATGAACACCGGCGCGGTAATCGGCCTGGATGCCTGCATGGCACTTGCCGCAAGTCGCAGGAACATTGGTGCGGAAGGTCCGGCTCCTGGGATCGTTCTTGTCGGCGATGTCGTGCGCGCCGTGGCAACTCGCGCACGTGGCGGCCACCAGCAGGCCATCGCTGGTCAGTGCCAAGCCGTGAATCGAGTCCATGTAAAGCGGGTACACGTTTGGAAAGCCGTATTTCCTGGCAAGCTCGGGGCTTCCGTGACACGAGCCGCAGGTGCGCGGGAGGTTGAGAGGGTAAACTCGCGACTTCGGGTCGGTCATCGCGCGCACGCCATGAGGGTTCCCGTGACAATCCAGGCAAGCCGGAAAGGAGCGCTTCTTTTCGGCCGCGGCGGCCGCGTGAATGCTGCCGGCGAACGCCGAAGTTTGTTGCGGGTGGCACCCGGAGCATGAGACCTGCCGCACCGGCTTGGGATGGGGAAAGCCATGAATGTCGGAATGGCAAGCGGTGCAACCGAAGGCCGAATGAACCGAGGAGTGGAACAGCTCCTTGTTCACGTAAAAGCTGACCGCGCCGGCCGCCTCCGCGGCGGGGGGCTGCGCATTATGGCAGGATAGACAATCGACCGGCGCCTGTGCGGGACCGGCCTGCGCAGCCGCGACGCCGAATAGCAAGATTGCCGCAATAGCCCGCGCGATGTGCGCAAGGCCGCTCAGCGCCCGCCCTGATGCATCCACCATTGTTCGCTCCGGCCTCCCGCTCGCGCCGTCCCGTTCTCACCGCGCGCGACCGGCCGCGTCGATTGGCTCCATCAGGGCAAGCCTGATTTTCCCGCCCCGCCGCAACATCGCTTTATCGCACCGGCACTCGCGGCCTAAGTCATCTCGTTCGATTCCCGAGGTGCCGGCATTCAAGCTCGACGTGGTGCGGACTTGCTGTTCTGAAGTACGAACGCCGATGCGCTACGGGGATGTGCGCCCCAATCGAAAGGGCGCTACGCTTCCTGGACCTGTCCTGGCGCGCCCCACGGCGGAAAGATCTTCATCAGAACCGCCAGGATGATGAACGGCAGGATCAACAGCCCGAGCGCTGTCGCGAGACCCTCGACTCCGAGCAGCTCCATCTTATAGGTCGTCAAGCCAAGGAAGCTCTTGGAAAACATCTGGCCCCCGATGACGACGTTCCATCGGACGCTGAAGATCCCCACTTGAATCAGGATCGCCGTGACGAAGTACAGAAGCCGTCTCAGTTCCTCCTCGACGCTGAAAAGCTGTATCACCACCAGGACCGCGAGCGGCACCAGCATCCCGAGCAGGACCTGGATCACCACCAGGCTGATGAAGAGCTTGTTGATGATCAGCGCGGACAGGATCTTGATCGATTCCTCGCTCTCATAGAGACGGTGGATGAAATCGAGCAGCTCGAGAGAGAAGTCGACGATTACCGCGTAAAACAAAAACGACGCGATCCGATCGACGCAGTTCATGTCGATATGTTCCTTCCGCATCGGAATAATGACCATGTACAGCAGCAGCACCATCGCGATTCCCGACACGATGGCGGAGAACAGGAACACGATCGGCATCAAGACGCTACTCCACCACGGATTCGCCTTGACCGATCCGAAGATGAATCCGACATAGCCGTGGAGCAGAAAAGCGGACGGGATACCGATCGCGGTGATGAACTTTACCGCCTTGTGATCGAATCGGACCGCTTCCTCGCTGATATCCGTCGAGAACAGGCTAATCACCCGATGAATCCACTTCATCGGGAATTTTTCCTGCTTAGCCCACACGATCAGATCCTTGCGGTAGCCAAACCATATCTCCAGCAGCAGGACCACCATCAGGTACCAGGCATATACGAAGCCGAACATCGCCATCGCCGAGGTCAGGTTCGGCGTCAGCAACACCTCGTAGGCCCGCTCCGGCCGCCCGAGATGGCACAGCAGGGGCAGCGGCGCGACGAGCAGAAAAGACAACGCCGTCAGCAGCGCCAGCCGGTAAGTCGGCTGCACTTCCTTTACGTTGAACACCTCGACGAGCGAGGCCAGGATGAAAGCTCCCGCCACCAATCCCGTGAGATAGGGGTACAGGACGATCAGAATCGACCACCGCATCTCGATCTCGTTGGGATAGATGTGGCCGGTGACCTGCTTGAGCAGCTCGAACATTTCGTTGTGGGTCATCTGACTAACCCGTCCAGATTCGCGTAGAAAACTTTGGGCTCCGTATTCAGATGGGGCTTAAGCACATGGATCATCTCCATGCGCTTGAAGCGGGTGAGAGGGCTCGCGCTGGTGTTCAGCTCGCCGAACACCCTCGCTTGCGTCGGGCACACTTCCACGCAGGCTGGCAGCAGTCCTTTGGTGATTCGATGGTAGCAGAAGGTGCATTTGTCCGCGGTCTTGGTATCCGGTCGGAGATAGCGGGCGCCGTAGGGACAGGCCTGGATGCAGTAGCCGCAACCGATACAGCGGGTCGAGTCGATGAGGATCACGCCCTCCTCGGTGGAGAACGTCGCGCCTACCGGGCACACCTGCGTGCAGGGCGGATGGTCGCACTGGTTGCACAGCTTGGGAACGAAGAAGCTGCGCAGGATATCCCACTCGTTGATCGGTTCCGCGATCTGGTACTTCTCCATCCCGACGTTCTGGACGGTCAGGCTTTCGTCGGTCTTGATGACGTAGCGCTCCACCCAGGTGCGAAAGTAGAACGGTTCCTGCGGGACGTTATTTTCGGTCTTGCACGCTTCCATGCAGCGGGCGCACCCGATGCACCGGTCGATATCGATCGCCATGCCGTAGCGCGGCTTCTCTTCCGGCGCCGCGCCCTCGATGGCGGCTCCTACCGCGCCGGCGCGCGAGAGTCCGAGGAATACCCCGGCCCGCACGATGGTGGCGCCCAGCGTTCTCAGGAAGGCTCTTCTATTCATAAGCCAGCCTCATCGGTAAACCGTCGGCATATGCGGATAATGGCATTGCCAGCAGAGATACTTTTCGTGGTGACTCGCGAGATCGATCTTCGGCGGTCCGGGAATCTTCGAGTCCTTGCTATGACACTGGCCGCAGAATTCGCGGCTGCTCGGCTTGCTGACCTGCGTGCTCAGGGGATCGACCCGGTGCTCCTCGGGAGCCACGTGGCAGGTAGTGCACTCGAGAAGCGCGTGAGGAGACACCGCCTTGGCGCGCATGATGCTCTGATGGCAGGCCGCGCAGCTCTGAGGCGTCTGCGGCGGCTTCGGATCGTGCGGGTTGTGGCAGGTCACGCACGGCTTCATCGGGTTGTGGGCCACCGGATTGATTTGCGGGAAGCCCAGCGGGCGAGACGGATCGTAAGCGTGGCAGAGCGGGCAAAAGTTCCGGCTCTGAGGTATCTCCGGCTTCACCTTGGCCGGATTGTGCGTATGCGCCCTGGCCGGTCCGTGACAAGTCTCGCAGGACAGGCTTCGATGGTAGCCGGTCTTCTTGGTGTTGTACTCCGGCACGTGGCAGGCGCCGCAGATCGTCGCCCCTGCGTACTTGAGGTCCTTGGCCTGCTCCCGCTCGGTCGCCGCCTCGCGCTGCAAGCTTCTTTCCTTTAAAGAGGGCGGCAGCACCAGCCAGATCCACGAGAGTGCTGCAAACAGCAGAACGGCTACGATTGCCAGCCTTCCGATTTGTTCGGGGAACTTTGGTAGCGAGCTTTTCATAGCTGCCGGATCTCTACAGCACGCGCCCGGTGTGGCAGGCGCTGCAAGTCAAACTGCCGAGCTTCTTGAGGTCGATCGGATGCTTGAACTCGGCGACGCTGGTGGGAGTCGCAAGGACCGTGTGACACGATTCGCATTCATCAGGTATCACCCGGCCGTCGGCGCTGGCGTGCTGCCCGTCGTGACAGCGGAAACATCCGGGGTAATACATGTGGCCGATGTTATCCTGATGCGTCGTCCAATCTACGCGCATGTCAGGGAAAATATTGTTCTGGTAGATCTGCTGTATGGTGCTGACCGCGGACTCTATCTGCGGAAACTTGGTCGCATAAACCTGCGGATATTGGTTGTGGTAGAAGCTGTCGAGAGCGGTTGCGATTTTTTCGGTCGCCTCTTCCACCGTGCCGTACTTGGTAATCAGGGCCTTTACCGCCTCCCTCTTCAAATAAGGAAGCGAAGGATCGATCTGGCCCGCCTCGAACGCCTCATCCACCGCCTGATCGGGCGAACGGAACTTATGGGACGGGCGGGTGTGGCAGGTTACGCAGTCCATCACCTCGGTCGGCATCGCCTCGATCTGCTTCGGGGTGAGCGTACTGCCCTTGGCGACATACTCCGTGGTCCTTCCGTCAGGGGTCTTTACTTTCACCCAGGGAATCACCTGGGCCTGCTTGTCTGACGCCACGTACCAGACTTCGTTGGCGATGTTCATGTGCCAGTGGATTCCGGTGGCGCGGCCGAACTCGGCGCTTCCTCCTCCGGTCTTGATTAACAGCTCGATCCGGGTGGGCGTGTTCTTCTCGTCGTATGCGTAATGGGCGAAGGCCTTGAGCTGCGCGCCGTAGAACTTTTGCGGCCAGTGACATTGCTCGCACGCAGACCGAACCGGGCGCAATTCCTTGATCGGGGTCGTGATCGGTTTTGGGTACTTGTCGAACGTGACCGCATAGACCTGGTAGAGGCCCGAGAGCTTGGAGCGCACGAACCAGGTGGCGCCGGGTCCGACGTGGCAGCCCACGCAGGCGACCCGCGCGTGCGGGGAGTCCTGGTAGGCGGTGAATTCCGGCCTCATCGGGGTGTGGCACGTCTGACCGCAGAACGTCGCCGAATCGGTGAACTGGTAGCCGTGATAGCTCGCCAGCGCTGTCCCCATCGCGAAGATCAGCGAGAAGGCCCCCAGAGCCATAACGCCGTGGCGAAACAAGTACGCCGCCTGCTGGGCCTCCGCCGCGGCCGAAGCGAGCCGGCGCAGCCGGCGGCGCTGGAACAGCATCCCCACGACGATCAGCAGCAGGCCGACCAGCGCGATCGCGGGGAACAAGAGGTAAACGACGATGCCGAAGTAAGGACTCGGCCGCATCCCCAGGATGGTCGCTGCGAGCAGGAGCGCCAGCATGTTCGCCAGCGTGAAGCCGCCGATAATCACACCGGTGAGGCTTATCCAGTTGCGCAGCAGGCTCAGAGGCGGCCGACGAATTGATTCCGCTTCCTTTGGTTCCTCCTTCGAGGCTCGAGCCTCTTCAGGCTCGCCGTTGCTCGATTCCGGTTCCATCTTGGGCGATGCTCCTTACACCTTGGGCGATGCTCCAAACACGAGGGGCGGTACGGATTCGGTTCTCTCTTTGAACTTCCGGCCTGCCTGCTCTCTGGAGAGCGGCAGGCCGGAATCTTCCCCCGCGTACTGACGAGGTTATCGATACCTCAAATCGCGGCCGGCGGGGAAGGCCGCCTCATCTCTGCGCCGTCAGTTCTGAGGCGCCGTGACCATGGTCGCAGGAATTGCCTCGGTCACTTCGCGTGCAGCGCGGGGCGGACGGCCAAATATCAGGCCCATCCCGCCCAGGAACAGCAGGCAACCGAAGGCATACGCGCCGGCCATCAGCGACCATTCGAGCACCGTCGGCGTGTAGGACGAAGCCGAGCCCGTGAGGCTGTTGGGCCTCATCAGCGATGGGAGCAGCAGATAGGTCCGTTCGGCGAACACCCCAATCACCACCAGCGCCGAAGCTACTCCCACCGTGAACATCGACTTGTTCCATGGAAGGGTCAGTAACAGGAGCGGGATGAGAATTCCAATTATCGCGTCAAACCAGAAAATCCCGGAGAACCTGCCGAACAGAATCTCATCGAACACCTCGATATGGCTCAGGCTCCCGGAATAACCAACCGTAAGGAATTCGCTGAAAAACAGGTACATCAGGATGAGAATCGCGACGACCAGATATCGGCCGAAGGTCTGTATGACTTCCTCGGATACCTGGAAGGCGAACAGCCGGCGCGCAACGATTACCGCAAGCGTCACCGCGGCGAACCCGGACACCAGCGCCGATGCGATGAACAGCGGCGCGAGTATCGGCGTGTTCCATCCCGGCTGTCCCTTAACCAGCCCCAGGATCCACGCGGTCACGGAGTGAAGCGCAACGGCCGCCGGAATCGAAATCACGGCGAGCACCCACAGGCATCGATGGTCGCGCTCCACCGAGGCGGGAGAGAGGCTGGTGCGCCCGAGCGACACCAGGAAAACGATCGGCTTCCACGCTGCCTTATGACCGAGGCGGCGCACGATGTGCTCGCGCGCGCTGAAATACAGCAGCGCCAGGCACAGCAGCAGGTAGCAGTTCACCACCGTCACGTCCCACAGCAGCGGTGAAGTGAAATTCGGATGCAGGAACAACTGGTACATGTTGGTCGGGCGGCCGAGGTCCATGATGATGAACATGGCGGCGACCATCAGAAAACCTCCCGCCATGATCTCGGCCATGATCGCAACCGGCTTCATCTCCTTCTTGTCCATCAGATGGACCAATGCAGAGACCGCGATCCCGCCGGCGCTCAGTCCAACCCAGAAGATGAAGTTGGCGATGTACACGCCCCAGAACACGGGCTTGTTGAGCCCGGTCACGCCGAGCCCCTCGCTGAACTGGAAGTGATACATATAAATGGCGAAGCCGAAAATTCCGGCCAGCACCACGACCGCGCCCCAAAGTTGATCGACCGTGCGGGGGGTCTCAAGTTCGTAACTTGCCTTGGCGTCCATCTGAGTTCCTTCTCCTCAAGCGCTCCTCATTGCCCGTACCAACTAACCGTCACAAATCCCGATCCCTGGCTCATATCGCCGCTGCCGCGCCTCGTATCGGCGCGGCCGAGGCTCAGAGCGAGGCTGCCGCGATGCACAGCACGGCGATCGATACCGCGGTGGCCACGAGCGAGAGCGCGATCAGGCTGTCGATCACGACGAAGAACAGGCGGCCTTCGCGTTCCGGTGCGGCTGCCGCGTTCATCGGCTTGGCCTCGGCTGCGTTATCGCCACGGAAATACAGGCGTCCTTGGGTTTCTCTTATAGCTGCAGCGTTCATTGGTCTTACCTCGCATGCCTAACGGCCACGGTTGCCCTGCCAGGGAGCTCAGGGTTGGTTAACCGAGAACCAGCGCCCGGGCGCGCGAGCAGGAAGGCTCCGACGATGAGCGGCGGAAGCGCGATCAATCCCATCTGGGCGACGGTGCGCACATCGACGTAACCGAAGCGCCAGGTGCTCAACGCGATCGTGAGCACGTTCACCCAAATGAAAATCCCAATGCCAAACATCACGAATTTCTGTCTCGCGATCATCGTCTGTCTCCTCCTTCAGGTTGTTCAGATCGCTCGTCCGTGTGGAAAAGCACAGTCAGCAACCTCGCCCGCTGTGGTGCCGGGTTGCTAAGACTGTACGGTGCGTCATCAAGAAAGAGCGACTCGCCTCGCAGCAGGTCGCATCGCTCGGCGCCCTGCTCAACGCTCGCCTGGCCCTCCAGAAGCAGGTGCCAGGAGCGAGCGCTCCAGAGATACGGTTCCCTGACCGTGGCGCCGGGCTCGATCTCCACCGTTGCGACCTCGACGCCCTCACGCCCGCAGAACACCGCCACCGTAGCGCCACGGTGCCGGATGGAACGGAACGCCAACCCTGGATTGAGCGGATGGCTGGCTGCGGCGGCGGTTTGCATCTCAAGCTCTCCTCGCGGGCTCTCTTTGCCCACTCCACGAGACACATCCGCAAGCCTGATGCCATACCAGGCGGATGTCCCATCCGGGTTCCTGATTGGTGAAAAAAGCTAAGAAATTCGCCTACTTGGAGGCGGTAGAGGGATTAAGGCAAGCGGGTCGGGAGCGAGGCGGGCCGGGAGGGATTAACCATTCCCATTTCATGATGTAATGGGGGCTGGGAAGCGATTACAAAATGTAATGGCTCGCGGGACGCCTCAATCTGGCTCGTTTCCCATCCCCTCTTTGCCAAGCTTTCGCCATAGCGTGACCACCGATATCCCGAGAATCTCCGCTGCGCGGCTTCGATTACCGCCGCACGCATCGACGACATGGCGGATGTGCTCGAGTTCGACCTCGCGCAGCGTAGGCAGAGGGCCGGAGGGGGCAGGGGCCGTGGCGCCCGGCTGCGCGGGTGCATCGCGCAGGCTGGGCGGCAAATCAGCCAGGCGGATCGGCGTGCCGGGGTGCGCGAAGATAACGGCGCGCTCAACCGTGTTGCGCAACTCGCGGACGTTGCCCGGCCAGTCGTGCCGATTGAATATCCGCAATACCTCGGGGGAGTAATCGGTCACCGCCTTTTTCATTTCCTGCGCGTACATCGCCAGGAAATGGCGGGCGAGCGGGATTATGTCCTCGGGACGTTCACGCAGCGGCGGTATCTTCAACTGGACGACGTTGAGCCGCCAGTAAAGGTCGTCGCGGAACCGGCCGGCCTTGACCTCCTGCTCGAGGTTTTTGTTCGTCGCGACGATAATCCGCACATCGACGTTGGTGGGCTCCTCGGAGCCGACGCGCTGAATCTGGCGCTCCTCGAGCGCGCGCAGGATTTTGGCCTGCATATCAAGCGGCATCTCTCCGATCTCATCGAGGAACAAGGTGCCGCCGTCGGCCAGCTCGAAGCTGCCGCGCCGGCTGTAGATTGCGCCCGTGAAAGCGCCCTTGCGATGGCCGAAAAGCTCCGATTCCAGCAGATTGGCCGGAATCGCGGCGCAGTTTACCGTCACGAACGGCCGATCCTTGCGCGGACTTTGCGCATGGATGAAGCGCGCGAGCACCTCCTTGCCGGTCCCGCTCTCCCCGATGATGAGCACGCTCGAGTCGGTCACCGCGACATTCTGCGCGGTCGAGAACAGCGCCTGCATCGCGACGCTCTGGCCGACCACCACCCGCTCGCCGAACAACTGCCTGAGTTCGCCCTTGAGGTAGGCGTTTTCGTCCATCAACTGCTTCTGCGCGAGCGCCTTGGCGACGACGTGCCGAATCTGCTCGGGATTGAAGGGCTTGCTGACGTAATCGGCGGCGCCGAGCTTGATCGATTCCACCGCCGATTCGATCGAGGCGTAACCGGTGATCATCACGACCACCGCGGGATGACGCGACTCGACGATCGTTTTGAGCAGCCCGAGCCCGTCCATCCCGGGCAGCTTGAGGTCGCACAGCACCAGGTCGATTTGGTTGTGTTCGAGCCGCGCCAGCGCGGCCTCGGCGCTGAGCACCACTTCGACTGCGTAACCCACGCGCTCAAGCGCTCTTTTGATCGAATCGCCGATGTTGGGTTCGTCGTCGACGACCAACACGCGTGCCGTAGGTGCCGCGCTCATGCCTGCTCCTGTGGCGCCGAAAGCGGGATCAGGATGTTCACTGTGGTGCCCGTCCTGCCCGTCGGGTCAGCCTCCTCCCGAGTGATGCTTTCCATCTCGATCGAACCGCCGTGCTCCTGGACGATGCCGTAGCTGATGGACAAGCCCAATCCGGTGCCGGTGGGCTTGGTGGTAAAGAACGGCTCCAGGATGCGCGAGCGGTATTGCTGCGGGATGCCTTCGCCGGTGTCGCGTACCTGCAGAGCGATCGACTGCCCGCTCTGCTGCGCGCTGACCGTGAGAGTTCCTCCGTTTTTCATCGCCTGGGCTGCATTGACAAAAAGGTTCGTGAGAACCTGCGTAATCCGCTCGCCGTCCCACAGCGGCTGGGGAAGGTTCGGAGCGATCTGCGTCTCCACTTTGATTCCCCGCGCGGACAGCTCATGGTCGGACAGCTCGAGTGCCTGATCGACCAGCGTCTCGACGCGGCACGGAGCGAGCCTGAGGTCGCGCGGGCGGGAGAAGGTGCGCAGGTCGTCGATGATGCGCTTGCATCGAGTGGCGTCGGTGTCGATTTTCCTAAGATCGCCTAGAAGCGGCGAATCCTTTCCGACGTCCTCCATGATCAGGTTTGCGTTCATCAGGATGCTGGTCAGCGGGTTGTTCAGCTCGTGGGCGACACCGGCGGCAAGCAACCCGACCGATGCGAGCTTCTCCGATTCGCGCAGCGCTTTGTCGCTGCGCTTGAGTTCATCGGTGCGTTCTCGCACGCGCTCCTCGAGGACGCGGCCGTAATCCCTTAGCTGATCGCGATGGCGCTGGATTTCATTCAGCATCACGTTGAACGACGTTGCGAGCTCTCCAATCTCCCCGGCATCCTCGATCTGAACGCGATAGTCCCACTCACCGCCCCTGACCCGCCGCGTGCCAACCAGCAACTTCTCGAGCGGGCGCGACACCCGCTTGGCGAGCACCAGCGCGCTTGCAACTCCAAAGACGAGCACCGCCGCGGTCGCGAACCCGGTGAGCATCAAAGCCTGGCGATCCACGACCTGCGCGCGCTCGCGCAGTTTCTCCACCCGGCCCAGCAAGGCGTCCGACATCTCTCCGAACTGGGTGTCGATGCCGCCGAGCAGGTCGTCGATCTTGTCGATCTCCTTGCTGCCGGCGGGCGGCTGGCTCGATGCGGTCCTGAAGACCATCCCGCCATCGCGGCGCAAAATCTCGAGCTTGGGTTCGAGCAGGCTCGCCATCTCGCGCGGAGATTTTGTGGCCGCGTGACACGGGGCCGATGAGCACGCGACCAGCTTGCGCTGCGCCACCTTGAGCGCCTGGTCGAACTCCTTCTCCTCTCCCTTATAATGATGCAGGACGTATTCGTCCGGACTCCTGGCGACTCGGATAAGCGCGGTTTGCAGGTCGCGCGTGGCATCGAGCGAGAGCGTGATCTCATCGAGTTGGCGATTGACGATCGTCAAGGAACGAATCGAGTAAAAATTCACGATGCCCAGGGCGACCACGCCCGGCACCGCCGCAACCATCGAGCCGATGATGAACCGGCGCGCCAGATTTCCGCGAAGCGCGCCATCGCTCGCCTGCCGATCCTGGCTGTTCGGCTCGCCGGCCATTATTGCGACCTGCCTCCTGGGGGGCCGGCAAAATTTCCACCAACCCTGTATTAGTTTAGCAATTTAGCGGCGCCAAGGCTTGAAGTCCATCATTTCATAAGCGCTTATAATTCGCTAAAGGCTTCATTATTAGGATTCCTTCTGTCGGCCAGCGCTCCCGGCGGTTAATTGGATTGAACTCGCCGGCCTGCTCCATTCACCGCGATGTTCGGCGCGAGCATCACCCGCGCCCGCGGAACATCGCCTTTCGGCGTTGGAGCCTCTTTGATAGATTTTCAGAATCGGCGCGCACCTCGATGGCTTTACTGAAAATCCGAAAATTTCCCGATGAAGTCCTGAAGCAGCCGGCGGGTCCGGTTGCGAACATCAACGGCAGCGTCAATACGCTGATCGAGAGCATGGTCCAGACCATGTATGCCGCGCCCGGGGTGGGTCTGGCCGCGCCGCAGGTGGGCGACTCCAAGCGGATCATTGTACTCGACACCGATCACGAGAATCCGGGCAAGCATCTTTTGAAACTCATCAACCCCCAAGTGGTCGAGGCCGAGGGCAAGGTCATCTGGGAAGAGGGGTGCCTCTCGGTAGTCGATTACACCGCCGATGTCGAGCGAGCGGCCAAAGTGCTCGTGCGCGCGTGGACGCCGGATGAGAAGGAGATCGAAATCGAGGGCGAGGACCTGCTGGCGGTCGCGCTCCAGCACGAGATCGACCATCTCGACGGCAAGCTCTTCATCGACCGCATCAGCCGGATCAAGCGCGAGCTGTACAAGCGCAAGCTCAGGAAATTAATCAGGGAGGGCAAGGCCGACAGCGTGCGTCCCTCCGCGGTTCGGATCTGAAATCGCGTTGCCCCTCAAGATCATTTTCATGGGGACGCCGGCGATGGCGGCGCACATCCTTGAGCGCCTTATCGCCGCGAGCGGGACGCAGTTTCGCGTCGTCGCGATCGTAACCCGTCCCGACGAGCCGCGCGGCCGCGGCCTCTCGCGCCAGCCAAGCGAAGTTGCCGCGGTCGGCGAGCGATTCTCGCTCCCCGTGCTCAAGCCGGCGAAAGTCCGGACGGCCGAGTTCCTGGCCGAGCTGGCATCATTCGCGCCGGACCTGCTCGTGGTCGCTGCCTACGGACGCCTCCTGCCCAAGGCGGTCCTCGACGTTGCCCGCATCATGCCGATAAACGTCCACGCATCGCTGCTCCCGCGCCATCGCGGAGCCGCGCCGGTCGAGGGCGCGATCCTTGCGGGCGACCCGGAGACCGGCGTCAGCATCATGCGGATGACGGAGCGGATGGATGCGGGAGCGATACTGCTTCAGCGCGCGATTCCGATCGCGCCGGACGAAACCCAGGGCACGCTCAAGGACAAGCTCGCCGAGCTTGGAGCCGCGGCCCTGCTCGATGCGCTCGAACTGATCGCAAGCGGCAGAGCCGTCGAGACGCCGCAGGATGATTCGCGCGCGACCTACACTTCGCCGGTAAAGAAGGAAGACGCGATTATCGACTGGAGCGCCGATGCCGCCCGGATCGAACGAATGACACGGGCATTCGATCCGTGGCCGGTCGTGCGCACGACCTTGGATGGAACGCCGCTGATGGTCTGGCGCGCCGCGGTAGTCGGCGATGAGACGGCCGCCGCGCCGCCCGGGACGATCGTGACGCTCAAGCCGAATCCCGTCGTGCAGTGCGGCCGCGGACGGCTCGAACTCATCGAGGTGCAGGCCGCCGGGCGCAAGCGGATGAGCGGCGCAGACTTCGCGCGCGGGCGCAGGCTCGCCGCCGGCCAGCGGCTCGGCGCGTGAGCGCGCGCATGCGCAGGCCGGGTGCGCGCGAGGGCCGCGGGCACGCGCGGGGCGAGCGCGGCGCCGGGCTGGCGGCCAGAGCAATCGCGCTCGGGATCCTGGTCGATGTGGAGCGGCGGTCCGCGTTTGCCGACGTGCTCCTCGGCGCGCGCCTGCCCGCGCTGGCGCCGGCGGATCGCAGGCTCGCGACTCGGCTCGTGCTCGGCACGCTGGCGTGGCGGTCCCCGCTCGACTTCGAGATCGAGCATCTTGCTCGCCGGCGGATCGCCGATATTGAGGTCGTCGCGTTGCAGATTCTCCGGCTCGGGCTTTTTCAGCTTCGCTATCTAGACCGGATTCCGCGTCACGCTGCCGTGGACACATCGGTTGAGCTTGCGAAGCACAACCCGGCCTCGCGCGATGCCGCCGGGTTCATCAACGCGGTGCTGCGCCGCGCGGCGCGCGAATCGGTCCCGGTTGCCGCCCCGGATGCGGACGAGATGGAGCGGCTGGCGATCGCAGCATCGCATCCGCGATGGCTCGTGGAGCGGTTCGTCGAATGGTTCGGCCGCGATGGCGCCGAGCGCGTGATGGCCGCGAACAACGACGCCGCGCCCAATGCGATCCGGTTGAACCTCAGGCGCGGCTCGCGCGCCGAATTAATCGAGCGTCTCCGCGCCGACGGCTTCGAGATCGGCTCTGAGGGCCGCGCGCCCGAAACGATCCTTCTCAGCAGTGCGCCGCGATTCGACTCGGAGTCTTATCGCGCGGGCCTGTTTCATCCGCAATCCGAGGCGTCGCAGATGGTCGCGCGGATGCTCGCGCCGCGCCCGGGCGCGACGGTAATCGATTGCGCGGCGGCGCCCGGCGGCAAGACGACCCATCTTGCGGAACTGGTTGGCGAGCGCGGCCGCGTGATCGCGATCGACATCAATTTCACCGGCCTTAAGAACGCGCGCGCGCTCGCGCGCCGCCTGCGCCATCGAAACATCGATTTCGTCCGCGCCGACATCGCGACATCGGCGCCTCCGCTCAAGCCCGCCCGCTTCGAGTTCGTCCTGCTCGATGCGCCCTGCACCGGAATCGGCACGCTGAGAGAGCATCCGGAAATCAAATGGCGGCTTGGGCCTAACGATTTCACGCGGATGGCGGCGCTTCAGGCGCGGTTGCTCGCGAATGCAGCCACGCTCGTGCGCCCGGGCGGCGTGCTCGTTTACTCCGTGTGCAGCTTCGCGCCGGAAGAGGGCGCGATGGTTATCGGCGATTTTCTCGCCGCGCATCCGCAATTTCGGATCGACCGGCAGCCGCCCAACTTCGCGGAACTCGCCGGCGTCATCGATGCCGACGGCTTCATGCGCACGCGCCCGGACCAGGGCGCCCTGGACGGTTTCTTCTCCGCGCGCCTCGTACGAGAATCGGACTGACCGCATCCGATTGGCCGCGGCGCGCGCGCGCGTGCGGTTTGGCGGCGGCCATCCGATGCGATAATTCTGTGCTCACGATGCCGCGCGTCATGGGACGCGCGGCGCTGAGACCGAATCCCTGCGCGAGGGAAACTCCGATGGATCAGCAGTTCGGCGAACAACTTATGCGGCTCGACGAGGCGATCGCACGCCACATCCGGCCCGACTCGTATCCGCTCGCGATCCGGATGCTCAAGCCGGGCGAGGCGATCCCCGAGGGCGTGCGCATCCCGAGCCAGAGCATGGGCGAGCATTGGATCGTGTGCCAGTCGATCGGAGTGGCGAGGCGCTACGGATGGTCGATCGCGGTTGGAAAAGAGGATGTGATTTGCCCGCTCGCCGCGATCGCATTCGGCTTTCGCAAGCCGACCGACGAGTATTTTCGCGGGTTCGCATCGGCGGGGATGTACTGCGAGACCGAGGATGCCGCATCGCGCCTGGAGGCGGGCGTGTGGCGCTTTGAGCCTGGCACTTACGACTACGTATGCGTCGCGCCGCTCGCTCGCGCCACATTCGAGCCGCACGTGGTCGCCGTCTATGCGAACAGCGCGCAGGTGATGCGCCTGGTCAACGCGGCGCTCTATACGCGCGGCGGCAGGATCGAGAGCACGACCGGCGGACGGCTGGATTGCGCGGAAATCGTCATCCAGACGATCGCCGGCAACGCGCCCAAGGTGATCATCCCGTGCAATGGCGATCGCGTCTTCGGCATGGCGCAGGACACCGAAATGGTATTCGCGTGTCCGTGGGAGTTCGCGGGCGAGTTGATCAAAGGGTTGGAAGGGACGCATAAGGGCGGAATCCGTTATCCGATCCCGGTCGCGATGCGGGGGACGGTCACGATGCCGAAGCATTACCAGGAGCTGTTGCGCATGCTCGAGGAGCGCGAGAAGAAGGGCGCGGAGCCAAAGCGCCCTCGCCGCCAGCCGCGGCGAACGGTACCCTGAGCGCCATGGAGCGTACCGACAAAATTGCGGCGTCGATTCTGTCGGCCGACTTCGCGCGGCTCGGCGATGAAGTCCGCGCGGTCGAAAAGGCCGGCGCGGACCTCATCCACTTCGACGTGATGGACGGCCATTTCGTCCCCAACCTGTCGATCGGCGTGCCGGTGCTGGAGTCGCTGCGCAAAGTGACCCGGCTCCCGCTCGATGCGCACCTGATGATTTCCGAGCCCGAGCGTTACATCGGCGCGTTCATCAAGGCGGGCGCGGACCTGGTCTCGGTGCATTGCGAGGTCTGCCCGGATATCCCCGCGATCGCGAGACGGATTCGCGAGATGGGCGCGCGCGCATCGATTGCGATCAATCCCGAAACCGACGTGCATAGCGTGCTCCCGTTCGCCGAGCACCTCGACATGATCCTGATCATGAGCGTGCATCCCGGCTTCGGCGGCCAGGGCTTTATTCCCGAGGCGCTGGAGAAGTTGCGCATCGTGCGCCGCGAACTCGACCGCCGCGGGCTTGCGATTGATATCGAGGTCGATGGGGGCGTGAAGCTGGGCAATATCGCGGAGGTGAAAGCGGCCGGCGCCAACGTGTTCGTTTCGGGCTCGGGGATTTTCGCCGCGCGCGATTACGCCGAGGTGATCCGGCAGATGCGCGCGTCTCTCGCCGCCGCCCCACGCCCCCGCTCGTGATGCCGCCGACGCCCCGCCGCGCTTACAGTGGGGCGGGCCGCCGTGCCCGCCGAAAGATGCGCGGGCGTCCTCGCCCGCGCCACCTTCGGCTAGGCCGGGCCTGCTAGTCTGGCGGCGGGCACTCGATCCCCTTCGATTTTATTTCAGCTTCGACCTGTTTGATCTCAGCGTTCAGTTGGTCCCGCCTTCGCCGCATTTCTAATTCCCAGGGGGCGTGGCTTGCAGGTGGGCCCTCGGGTCCTCCTTCCGCTCCGGGGACTTGGTCGCGCAGCCGCTTGAGCTTTTCGCAAAGCGGATCGGCAGGCGGTGACGGGGCCTCCGCCTTCTCCCCCGAATTCTCGACGGGCCCCGATGATGCGGTCGGGCGCATATCAAACGGAGTTGTGATTTTCCCTGGCATATCTGGGCTGGAGTACATTGGACTCGACATTGGCTCGCCACAGAGCGCGGGCGACGACAACAAAAGTGCCAGACCGAAGGAAGCAAAGAGGGCTGCTGCTTTGTTTTTGGGTTGTATCATCAAGAACTAGTGGGGCGGGCCGCCGTGCCCGCCGAGAGATGCGCGGGCGTCCTCGCCCGCGCAACATTTTGTCACTTTACGCGTTCGTCGCGTCGAATCTCAACTCCGAGATTTCCTCCGCGCAAGCGCCTGAGGCGCGCCCCTTTTGCCCCTCTCCCTCTTTCCTACTCCTCTACCGGAATGGGAGAGGTTCGGGTGAGGGTCCTCAGCGTCGCGCGATCGTCATCGATCGCGCGATATAAGATTCTGAAAAGATCGAATGAGATCCGGGATTCCTCGCGCGCCAGGCAACTCAGACGCGCGGGAATGACTAATCCGAAGGGCGAGCGCAAATCCGAGGCGTGCGACATAAGATTCTGATTCGAAAGATCGATCGAATATCTCAGAATCTTTAGCCCGCGCCGCAAACGACGCGGCGCTATATTAGGACCCTCACCTACCCTCTCCCTTTCAGGGAGAGGGATTGGAGAAGGGCGCCTGCGCAGAATGGCCGGAGAAAAGGACTCACGCGATTCTTCCGCGTGCGATTCCCGGTCGCATCGAGGTTGTCCAGGGTGGCATCGCGATTTAACCCGCGGTAGGTTTCGCGGCGGGGTCTGGGTCGATTTGAGAGTATCAGTGCGATTCGTTGTCTCGGCGGTGGTAACGATTCTCTTGGCCGCAGGCATCGCGCTTGCGGCGCCGCCCTCCTCGTCTCGCGATTTGCCGCTTAAAGGAGTGAAGATTGCAGTCACGGTCGATGACCTTCCCGTGCACGGCGACGACATTCCCGGCATCGAGCGGAGAGAAATCGTACGCGGCGTCATTCGCGCGCTTAAACAGAACGGCGCACCCGCAACTTACGGATTTGCCAATGTCGAGACGCTTGCCGAGCGGCCCGAGAACCTTGCGATCCTGAAAGATTGGCTGGCGGCCGGGAATCCGCTCGGGAATCATACTTTCCATCACCTCGATCTCAATAAGGTCTCCGCGCGCGCATTTATCGCCGATATCGAAAAGCTTGACCGTATGCTCGCGACACTCGCTTCATTCTCGCCATTGATCGAGCGCCGGCGGGTGTTCCGATATCCATTCCTGTCAGAGGGAAATACTCAGAAGAAGCGGGACCAGGTCAGGGACTATTTGAAGAAGAATGGCTATCGAATCGCCCAGGTTAGTATCGACTACGACGACTGGGTCTGGACCGACGCGTATGCGCGATGCGTGATTCAGCACAATGACAAATCGGTCGCGTGGCTCAAAGCCAACGTGGTTCCGGCTGCTGAGCGCCGCGCAATCGGAGCGGCGGCTTTGGCGCGCGAGCTGTTTGGCCGCGATATCGCCCACATTCTGCTGGTTCACGTGGGCGCTTTTGATGCGCTGACGCTGGACTCGATTCTCGCGGACTTTCGCGCAAAGGGCGCAACGCTGATAAGCCTCGATGAGGCGCTGGCCGATCCGGTCTACCAGCCGGACCCGCGTTTCATTTCCGAGGAAGGGCGGCCGTTCCCCGATGAGTTCGCCATCCAGCGCGGTTTGGCGCTCTCGCGCTTCACCGACCGCGCCACGATGATGCCCCTGCTCAATGCGATGTGCGCCTCTAATCCTTCGCCCGGAACGGGGGAGGGGATGGGGAAGGGCGAGCGCTGACCATGACGTCGGACTCGAACCATCGGTCGCTCCCACTCGCGCGCGATGGAGCCGGATGGTATAAATTCCGTCGGCGTCCTCGTGGATACGCGCCACAGCGAATCGGGGTGTAGCTCAGCCTGGCTAGAGCACTGCGTTCGGGACGCAGGAGTCGCTGGTTCAAATCCAGTCACCCCGACCACCTTTCCGTAATACGGGGGGAACCTTGCTTAACGTCGCGTTACTGCTCGCCTGCTCCTACCTGATTGGATCGATACCGTTCGGGGTGATCGCCGGCCGGATCGGCGGGTTCGACCCGCGCAAAGTCGGCTCGGGCAATATCGGGATGGCCAACGTCGCGCGGGCGGGCGGCACGGGCGCCGCGGCCGCGACGTTCGTCGGCGACATGCTCAAAGGCGCGATTCCGGTGGTATTCGCGCGCGTTGCCGGCTTCGATGCGCCGGTTGTCGCGGGGGTCGCGCTGGCTGCATTCGTCGGCTCGATATGCTCGGTGTTCCTGGGCTTTCGCGGCGGCAAGGGAATCTCGGCGGCGTGCGGCATATGGCTGGTGCTGTCGCCGCTCGCGCTTGGGTGCGCGCTAATTGCGTTCGCGATCGTGTTCGGCGTCTTCCGCATCATGTCGCTCTCATCGATGGCCGCGGCGGTCGTGCTCCCTCCGACGATTGCTGCGCTCGGGCTTCCCCGTCCGTACCTGCTGCTGGCGATCGTGATGGCCGCGCTGGTCCTCCTGCGCCATCACCAAAACATCCGCCGGCTCGTCACGGGCCAGGAGCCGACTTTCAAGCCGAAGCGGAGCGGCAGTAGCGTCGCCTGATTGCCCGGCGATTGGTCGTTCGCCCACCCGACAGGCACTTCGCGTCCTCATTGCACGTTTCGTAGGCGCTGCGCGCCGTTGATCTGCGGTGGCACCGCGCTTGCGTCTCTCACATCGGCCTCCGAAAGAGCGCAGGCTAGCTGGCAGGGACGTCGTTTTGGGGGGCTTGCGCCCGGAGCCGGATACGGGGAAAAAGTAAATGAGGCTCAGCCGATCGGCGGATCGCGCCGCGCGGCAGGTGGACGGCCGAGGGAGTCATATGAAGAAGGTCGAGGCGATTATAAAGCCGTTCAAGCTCGACGAGGTCAAAGAGGCACTGTCGAGTATCGGCGTGCAGGGACTTACCGTCAGCGAAGTTAAGGGCTTCGGCCGCCAGAAGGGCCACACCGAGCTTTACCGCGGCGCGGAATACGTGGTCGATTTCCTGCCCAAGGTGAAGCTCGAGATCATCGTATCGGACGAGCTTGCGCCTCAAGTAGTCGAGACCATCGAGCGCGCCGCGCGCACGGGCCGAATCGGCGACGGAAAGATTTTCGTGATGCCGATGGAAGACGTGGTGCGGATCCGCACCGGCGAGCGCGGCGCAAGCGCGCTCTAAGAGGACGATTCGAGAGCCTGCGCGCCCTGCGCAGGCTGCCGCCGCTGCCTCAGCATCATCTCAGCGGTTCGCGTTTTCCATCCGCCGCTTTTCCATCCCCCGCGTGACCGGCGCGCACCAGCCCGCGCGATTCATTTGACATTGCGCCGTCCCCTGCGCTGTCATCGCCACGGGGGCCCGGTGATGCGATACAGCGCGCTTTCGGATGTGAAAGTCGTCGATCTGACCCACTACATCGCGGGTCCCTATGCGACCAAGCTGCTCGCCGATCTCGGCGCCGAGGTCATCAAGGTCGAGCCGCCATGGGGCGAGGGCGGGCGGCGGATCGGACCATTCCGACCCGGCGCGCGCGACGGCGATGCACGGCCCGAACGCGGCGGCCTGTTCGCATTCCTGAACACGAACAAGCTCGGCGTCACGATGAATCTTGGGCACGCGGAGGGCCGCGAGATGCTGCTTGCGCTGCTCGCGCAGGCGGACTTGCTGGTCGAGAACTTCGCGCCCGGTACGCTCGCCGGATGGGGCCTCGCGCCCGCCGATCTTCTCGCGAAATTCCCGCGCCTCTCGATCGTCTCGATTTCCAACTTCGGGCAGGACGGCCCCGACCGCGACGGGATTCTCAACGACCTGACGCTGTTCGCGCGTGGCGGATGGACCTTCGCAGTGGGCGAACCCGATCGCGAGCCGCTTACGCCGCCCGGCTCGCTCGGGCAGTACATGGGCGGACTCTACGGCGCGATCGGCGCGATGCAGGCGCTGATGGCGCGCGACCTCGCGCTTGGCCGCGGCCAGCACGTCGATATCTCGCTGCTGGAGGCGCTCGCGGCGACGCTGATCTACGACCCGGTCAGCTTCCAGTATTCCGGGATCGTGCGCAGGCGCGTGGGCAAGCGCTATGCGATTGGACCGTTCGTGATCGTCACGCTCAAGTGCCAGGACGGCTATGCCGGCATCCATTGCGTGACCGACCGCCAGTTCGAGGCGCTCTGCGAGATGATGGGGCGGAGCGAACTGGTGCGCGACCCGCGCTTTCACACGGCGCGGCTGCGGATGATCAACAGCGACGCGCTGCTCGAAATCATCGAGCCGTTCTTCCTCGAGCACGATCGCCAGTGGCTCTACCGCGAGGGGCAGGGGCGCGGCATCCCGATGACCCCGGTCCCGAACGTGGCCGAAGTCCTCGAATGGGAGCAAACGAAAGCGCGCAATTACTTCGAGACGATCGATGATCCCGTGCTGGGCCGGTTCCGGATTCCGGGCTCGCCGCTTCGGCTGACGTCGCATCGCCCCGTGCCGTCGCGGCCGGCGCCTCTGCTCGGCGAACATAATCGCGAGGTCCTCGGTGCGCGTCTCGGTCTCGATGGCGCCCGGCTCTCGGAGCTTCGCAGCGCGGGGACATTATGATGACCGTGCTCGATGGCAAAATCCGTGTCCTGGATATCTCGATGGGATGGGCGGGACCGCTCGTCGGCGAGATGCTGGCCGAGATGGGCGCCGAGGTGGTGAAGGTCGAGGACACGCATCACTTCGACTGGTGGCGCGGGTCGCTCTCGATGGGCCCGCCGCAATCGCAGCCGATCGAGCGCGCCGCGGTCTTCAATACCGCCAACCGCGGCAAGCTCGGCGTGACGATCGATCTCACCAATCCGCGCGGCATCGCGATGGTGAAGCGGCTCGCGGCGATTTCCGACGTATTCATCGAGAACTTCACTCCGGGCGTGATGCGGCGGTTCGGGCTGACGCGCGACGTGCTCGGCGCGCTCAACCCGCGCCTGGTGATGATCTCGATGCCCTCGTTCGGGTCCGACGGTCCCGAATCCAACGCGCGCGGATACGGCAATACGATCGAGGGCATGGCCGGGATGACCGCGCTGACCGCCTATCATGACGCCGATCAGCGCTACATGCTCTCCAATGCGCTTGGCGATCCGATCGGCGGACTCAACGGGATGCTCGCGGTGCTCGCGGCGCTTCACGAGCGCGAGCGCACCGGGCGCGGGCAATGGATCGAGCTTGCGCAGGTCGAAGCCGCCATCCCGCTGGTCGGCGAGAAGATCATCGAGTACGAGCTGACCGGTGCGGTCCCGCAGCCGCGCGGAAATCGCCATCCCGAGTTCGCGCCGCACGGAATCTACCGGTGCGCCGGCGAGGATCAGAACTGGATCGCGCTTGCCGCCGAGACCGAGGAGCAGTGGCGCGCGCTCGCCGCCGCGCTAGGGCCGGACCGTCTCGCCACCGACGGGCGCTTCGCCGATGCCGTGTCGCGCAAGGCCAACGAGGATGCGCTCGACGCGGAACTTGCGCGCGCGCTGGGCGCGCTCGCGCTCGATGACGCGGTAGCAAGACTGAGTGCGGCGGGAGTGTACGCGGCCCACGTCAATTCGGCGTCCGCGATACTCGCGGATTCGCAACTGCATGGCCGCGACTACTTCGTTCCGATCGAACGCGCGGTGGTGGGAACGCATCTCTACCCGGGCGCCGTCGCGCGGCTTGCGCAATCGCCGCTGCGCGCCGATCGTCCCGCGCCGCTCCTGGGCCAGCATAACGCCGAGGTCTTCCGGCGCCTGCTGAGCATGAGCGATGACGAGATCGGCGAGCTCGAGGCGGCCGGGGTAATCGGAACGGTACCGCGCGCCTATCGTGGCGCGCCGTGAGGGGCGGGGAATCGGCGCTCGGTGGTAAATGCGCCGGAGCTTGCGCGCGAGTGCGCAGGCTCCCCGCTAATCGACGTTTTCCTTCGCGACGAAGCCCTTGGTGCCCGCCGACGGCCCTCCGGTCACCTCGACCTGCGAGCCGAGGTCATCGCTGGAGATGATTTTGACCGGCGTCTTGTCCTCGACCTTCCTGGTCGCGAGATTTTCGCCAAGCCCGCTCAGCATCCCGGCGACCCCTCCCTGATCCTTCATCTGCGCGAGCTTCTTGTAGGTGTCTTCATCGGGATAGACGTTCACGGTGTGCTGGGCGCCGGTCGCGACGAGCTTGTGACCGCATCCTGCGATCCCGAGCGCCAGGCCCACCACGATACCGCATAGGATGGTCGTCCAAACGCGCATAATGCCTCCGGCCGGAATGCGGCGCGCCGGACCCGGCATCAGGTTCGGTCCGCCGCACTTCGCTTTCTTCGCCTTTTAGCACGGGACCATGGTGAATTTTCAACACCCAGGATTGCCGGCCGCCCTGCCGCAATCCGATGCGGGCCGGGCCGCGAGCCCGGCTCGCCGCCGGGTGGCAAAATTGCCGATCCGGCGCGGCGCGTGATAGCTTCAAGCGTTGCGCTCGATCGAGCGCCAAGGGGGCGGTCCGGCGCGAGCGCCACGGCAGACCGGCAAGTGAACGAACGTCCTCCCGACACGACCCGATCCGCGGCAATCCGTTTGAGCCGCGACGATCTCGCTACTGACGAGAAATCTTTTGCGCGGCTTCGCAACCGCGTGCTCAAAATTCCTCCCAATGGCGCCGTCCGGCTCGATGTGAGCGGATGCGGAACGCTCTCGATGGCCGACGTCGCAGTGCTCGCGCGGCTGGCCGGCGATGCCTCCGAACGCAAGCTCAAGCTCGAAATCACGGGTCTCCCCGAGAATCTCCGCCAGGCGCTGGACGCATCGCTGCGTCCGCTGCTCTCGCACGAAGAGGCGAGGCGGCCCGAGGAGTCGCTCCTGGAGCTGGTAGGCGAGCGCGCGTTGCTGGTCGCCGCAGACTGGCAGGGGTGGCGCCAGCGCAGCGCCGACATCGCAAGCGCGATTTTTGTGGACCCGTTCGTCGGCAAGGGCTGGGTGTGGCGCTCGATCATCGAGCAAATGGACCTGATCGGCATCGGCGGCATCCCGCTCGTGCTCTTCATTTCGGTCCTGGTCGGCGTGGTGCTCGCGCTGAACGGTGCGCGCGAACTGAGCCAGTTCGGCGCGTCGATTTACATCGCAAACCTGGTCGGCGTCACGATGACGCGCGAGATGGGCCCGCTGATGACCGCGGTGCTGGTGGCGGGCCGCTCCGGTTCCGCGATCGCCGCGGAGCTCGGCACGATGGTCGTGTCCGAGGAAATCGACGCGATGAAGACGATGGCGCTCGGGCCCAACCGCTTCCTGGTCGCGCCCCGGATGATCGCCCTGATCGTGATGGCGCCGTGCCTGACCGTAATGAGCGACGTCTGCGGGATGCTTGGCGGCTATCTGATCGCCGTGCCCGGAATGGGGCTTGGCTCGAACAACTACCTGCGCCAGACCGCACAGACGCTCTACATCAACGACGTCGTGACGGGGCTGATCAAGAGCGTCGTGTTCGCATCGCTGATCGGGCTCATCTCGTGCCACGAGGGACTGAACGTCGCGGGCGGCGCGGAGGGCGTCGGCGCGGCGACCACCCGCGCGGTGGTCACGTCGATAATCGCGGCGATCGCCGCCGATGCGGTCTTCACACTGTTCTTCTACCTGATCGGGTGATGCCATGGAGGATTTGATTCGCGCCGAAAACCTGGTCGTTCGATTTGGCGATCACACGGTCCTCGATGACGTGAGCATGCGGCTTGGCCCGCGCGAAATCCTGGTAATCCTCGGCGCGAGCGGCTGCGGCAAGACCACGCTGTTGCGCACGCTGGTGGGCCTGCGCGCGCCCGACGCGGGCCACGTCCTGATGTTCGGGCGCGATCTCTACGCGCTTGATAACGACGAACGCGACGAGACGCTCAAGCGGGTCGGGATGCTGTTTCAGTCCGGTGCGCTGTTCAGCTCGCTCACGCTCGAAGAGAACATCGCGTTCCCGCTGGTCGAGCATCGCCATGTTGCCCCCGAGATCGCCGCGATCATCGCGCGGATGAAGCTTGCGCTGGTGGGGCTGGAGACCTCGGCCGCCCTGCTGCCCTCGGAGATTAGCGGCGGGATGAAAAAGCGCGCCGGGCTCGCCCGCGCGCTCGCGCTCGATCCCGAGGTCCTGCTCTTCGATGAGCCGTCGGCGGGGCTCGACCCGGTGACCGCGCGCGCTCTCGACGATCTCATCGTCGGACTCAAGCAACGGCTCGGTGTCGCGATGGTGGTTGTCACTCACGAGCTCGCCAGCATCGAGACGATCGCCGATCGCGCCCTCATGCTCGACCGGGGCAAAGTAATCGCCGAGGGCACGATTTCGAAGCTGCGAGCGATGGACAATCCGCAGGTGCACGCGTTCTTTGCTCGCGAGGCAAAGCGCGATCCCGAAGGCGATTCGCGCCCGATCGTCGGTCTTATCAACCAGATGGGGGAATGAAGGTACGGGCACCGTCCGCTCGTCTGCCGGCGACACGCGATGGACCGGGCGGCTTACAAAGGCTCACGATGGGCGATAGGCTAAATCGGGCGCGGACGGCGGCCCGCAGGCGAGGGGAACCTTCCGGCCTGCAATCCTGACGATTGGAGCATCAAACATGGCGAGGCGTGAACGAACAGTCGTGGTCGGGGCCTTCGTCACGGGGACCGCGGTGGTCCTCCTGATCGGGATTCTTTGGCTTGCAGGCTCGCGATTCCTGCGTCCCGTGGACCGCTACCGCATCGTCTTCACCCGCTCGGTAAGCGGGCTGCTGCCGGGCGCGTCGGTCGAACTGAACGGGGTGGAGGTCGGCAAGGTCATCGCCGTCAATCTCACCCGTGACAGCCCTCCGCGCGTCGAGGTGAACCTGGAGGTCAAGCCAGGGACGCCGGTGTACAGGGATACGGTGGCGCGCCTGGAGGGGAATCTCGTTACCGGAATCCAGTTCATCGAGCTGACCGGCGGTTCGCGCCAGTCGGGCGAACTCGGAGAAGAGCAGGCGATTACCGCGGTTGAGTCGTCCTTCGAGGATTTCCGCCGCCAGGCTTTGGAAGTGAGCAACCAGACCTACCAGCTTGTCTCCGGGCTCAACGAGGATACGCTCAACAAGCAGAACCGCGCCGCGCTCAGTGACGTGATCCAGAACCTCGACGCGACGACCAGGAATCTTCGCACGATCACCGCCGACCTCGCCGAGGCCCACCGGCTCGAATCGATCAACACGACGCTGGCAAACCTGAGCGAGGCGGCCGGGCGGCTCAACCGCGCCGCCGATCATGCGGCGGTCGCCACCGAGGTGTTCTCGAAGCGTTCCGGTGAGACGATGAACAACCTGAACACCGTGCTGGTGCGCGCGGGCAGCGCGATGGATTCTGCGCAGACCTTGCTCGAAACCACCAACGGGCTCATGAGCCGCAACTACCAGGACATCGATCGCACCCTGCTCGAAATCGGCCACGCCTCACGCCATCTCGATGAGACCCTCCAGACGATCCAGGCCGACCCCTCCGTGGTGATTTGGGGAAGCAAGGTATCGACCCGAGAGGTGAATCAATGATGCGCGAGCGCGCGGCCACCCCGATTGCGCTGACGCTGGCGGCGAGCTTCGCGGGATGCAGCCTGCTCGCGCGAAGCGTTCCGGCGACGCATCGATACCAGCTCGCCCCCACGACCGCGGTTGCAGAGATTCCGCCCACCGCCAGGATCGAGCTTCGCAACGTGACAGGCTCCGAGCCCTTCCAGGACACGGGGATCGCCTACCAGACTTCGCCCTACCGGCTCGACACCTACAAATTCCATCGATGGGTCGAGCCGCCGACCGATCTCGTCTCCGAGCGGCTCCACGAAATCATCTATAGCCCGTCGCCCGTCGGTCCGGAGACGGCGGCCGCCCATCCGCTGCTCCTCGATACGCGCATCAAGGCGTTCCAGGAGGTCGACGACGGCGCTCAGCACACGGGCGTGGTCGCGATCCGGTTCTGCATCTTCCCGCGCGATCCGTTCTCGCGCGCGCTGTGGTGCAAGGTGATTAGCAAGGAGTCGCCCGCCGGCGGCGACACGCCCGAGCAGGCCGCCGAGGCGATCAGCATGTCGTTCAACCAGGTGATGGCCGAGTTCGCCTCCGAGCTCACCGCGGAAATACGCCAGGTTGCGAGCGATGGCGCAGCGAAGGAATCGCGCCCGTCCGCCGGCTCCCAGTAGGTTGCGCACTCCCCGCCGCCAAAAGCGTAGTGGGCGGTTTTGAGTGGCCTGCCTATGGAGGCTCACCAACTCGATGCGAAATCGGGTGCGCCGCTCGAGAACAATCTGAGCCCTCTCCCTGTGATCAATGGGAGAGGGTTTGGGTGAGGGACCTTGTAGGTAATACGCTGCACAGCCGGGCATTCATGTCGAAGCCGCCATTGATGCGAGATCTGGCTCGGCACCTGCGGCGCGAGCAAACGGAGACGGAGCTCAGGCTATGGATGCAGCTTCGCGCCGGCCGGCTGGGAGTCAAATTTCGCCGCCAATACCCGATCGGGCCTTACGTGGCCGATTTCTGCTGCGTCGAGCGCCAGTTGATTGTGGAACTGGACGGAGGGCAACACGCGGAACCGGCTCAGCAAGGAGCTGACCAGAGGCGTTCAGCGGTGCTGGCTGCGAGTGGCTACCGGGTGCTGAGATTTTGGGATAGCGAGGTGCTGACCAACATCGAGGGGGTGCTCGAGGAGATTCTCCGGCAGCTGTAGGTCCCTCTCCCAAACCCTCTCCCGGCCATGGGGAGAGGGCTCAGAATACCGCCCATCCAACCGACGCCAAACGAAACCCGCTCCCCGCCGCCAAAAGCTTAAAATTGCCGCACGCAGGGGCGCATGGTAGCTTTTACCGATTGCGGCGGGCCGATGGCCCTGACGCAGAGCAATCCACCATGCGTATCGGGCTCATCTCTGATACTCACATCCCCGAGGCCTGCGAACATCTGCCCGCCGAGGTCTTTGACGCCTTCCGCGGCATCGACCTGGTGATGCACGCGGGCGACGTGTACGTGAATCGCGTGCTCGATGAACTCGCGAAAATCGCGCCGGTAATCGCGGCGCTCGGCAACGGCGATGAGGGCCTGGACGGCCACCGCTTCCAGCTTGAGCCCGACTCCCGCGTGCGAGAGGCGCACCTGGTCGAAGTCGAGGGCGTGCGCATCGGGCTTATCCACGCGATTCCGATGCCGGAGGAGACTTCGCACGCGGCATTCGAGGATGCGATGCGGTCGCACTTCGGCGGACCGGTGGACGTGATCGTGCAGGGGCACAGCCACGTCGAGGGCATCGCGCGCATCGGGCCGACTTTGGTCGTGAATCCCGGCAGCGCCACGCTGCCGCACAATCTGTCCGGAGTGCCGGGCACGGTTGCGATCCTCGAAGTCGCATCCGGCGGGCAGGTTTCGGCCGAGATAATCAGGCTCGGCAGCACGGGCTGATTCGCAACTGTATCTTCGATGAGCGAGGAGAGTTTGTTGGCTGACTCAGAAGCGACGGCCGCGCGAAAGGGCGCGGTCACAATGGAAAAGCTGGTCAATCTCTGCAAGCGGCGCGGAATCGTTTTCCCCACCAGCGATATTTACGGCGGACTCGGTTCCACCTTCGACTATGGACCGCTCGGCATCGAACTCAAGCGCAACGTCAAAGAGGCGTGGTGGCGCGAGATGGTGCAGTGGCGCACCGACGTGATCGGCCTGGACTCAGCGATCTTCCAGCACAACCGCACCTGGGAGGCCTCGGGCCATCTCGAGGCTTTCACCGACCCGCTGGTGGACTGCAAGAGCTGCAAGCAGCGCTTTCGCGCCGACAAGATCCAGGGCGATCGATGCCCCGAGTGCGGCGGCGAGCTGACCGAGGCGCGCAAGTTCAACCTGATGTTCAAAACTCATCTCGGGCCGATCGAGGACACCGCGAGCGTCGTGTACCTTCGCCCCGAGACCGCCCAGGGCATCTTCGCCAACTTCCAGAACGTGATGGACACGCAGCGCGTGAAGCTTCCCTTCGGCGTCGCGCAGATCGGGAAGTCATTCCGCAACGAGATTACCACCGAGAACTTTATCTTCCGCACGCGCGAGTTCGAGCAGATGGAGATGGAGTATTTCATCCGGCCCGATCGCGCCGAGGAGGAGAAGTGGTATCGCTACTGGGTGGACTTCCGCTTCAACTGGCACGTCAAGTACGGAATCAAGCCGCAGCATCTGCGCCGCCGCGAGCACGCGGCCGAGGAACTCTCGCACTACTCCAGCGGCACCACCGATCTTGAGTACCTGTATCCGTTCGGATGGGGCGAGCTGGAGGGAATTGCCAAGCGCGGCAGCTTCGATCTCGACCAGCACGCGAAGTACAGCGGCAAGGACCTGACGTATTTCGACGAGGAGACCAAGGCGCGTTTCCGCCCCTGGGTGATCGAGCCGGCGCTCGGCGTCGACCGATCGATGCTCGCGTTCATGCTCGATGCGTACGACGAAGACATCGTCGAGAACGAGGAACGAATCGTTCTGCGGCTCGACCCGCGCCTTGCGCCGATCAAGGTCGCGGTCTACCCGCTGCTGCGCAAAGCCGGGCAGCCGGAAAAGGCGCAGGCCGTGCGCGAGATGCTGCTTCGCCACTTCACGGTTGCCTACGACCAGGCGGGTTCGATAGGCCGGCGCTATCGCCGCCAGGATGAGGTCGGCACGCCGTTCGGCATCACGATTGATCATCAGACCATGGAAGACGATACAGTCACGCTGCGAGACCGGGACTCAACGCAGCAGATACGCGTTGCGATCTCGCGGCTGGTCGGGGAGTTGACTGAGCGCATCGGCTGGCATACCTAGCCTGACGCGCCGGCGCGCGGGCCGGGCGGCTCGCGCGCGATCGAGGACGAAAATTTCATCCCGCGCGATGCGGGTGTGGGAGACGGGGTTCCAAATGACGCGAGTTCATCCTGAAATCTATTTCTTTGGCGCGGGCGTGGCCGAGGGCCGCTCCGCGATGCGCGATCTACTCGGCGGAAAGGGCGCAAACCTGGCCGAGATGGCATCGCTCAAGCTGCCGGTCCCTCCCGGCTTCACGATCTCGACCCGGGTCTGCACCTACTTTTATCAGCACGATCACAAGTATCCGAAAGGACTCGAAGCCGGCGTAGAGAAGAGCCTCGCGCGGGTCGAGAAGGCGCTCGGGCGCAAGTTCGGCGACCCGTCGAATCCGCTGCTGGTATCGGTGCGCTCGGGCGCGCGCGTCTCGATGCCCGGGATGATGGACACGGTGCTGAATCTCGGTCTCACCGACGAGTCGGTCAAGGGACTCGAGGAGGTCAGCCGCAATCCGCGTTTCGCGTGGGACTCCTACCGGCGCTTCTGCCAGATGTACGGCGATGTCGTTCTCAAGCTCAAGCCGGAGAACAAGAACGATCCCGACCCGTTCGAGGAGCTGATCGACAAGAAGAAGGCCGCGCGCGGCGTCACCCAGGATACCGAGCTTAATGCCGACGATCTGCGGGAGCTGGTCGGCGAGTTTCGCGACCTGATCCGCCGGCGCACCGGGCGCGATCTCCCGCAGGAGCCGCGCGAGCAGCTCTGGGGGGCTATCGGCGCAGTGTTCGGCTCGTGGGACAACGATCGCGCGATTACCTATCGCCGGATCAACAAGATCCCCGATGACTGGGGCACCGCGGTCACGGTTCAATCGATGGTCTTCGGCAACCTCGGCGCGGATTGCGCAACCGGCGTCTCGTTCACTCGCGACCCCGCCACCGGCGAAAAGGGAATCTATGGCGAGTTCCTTCCCAACGCGCAGGGTGAGGACGTGGTCGCGGGAATCCGCACGCCGCGCCAGATAAGCCTCGCCGCCGGCCGCAAGTGGGCCGCTCGCAGCTCGATTTCCGAGGAAGAGCGCCGCGACAAGTATCCCACGCTCGAGGAGAGTTTCCCCGAGGTCTATAAGGAACTGCTTTCGATCTCCTCGCGCCTGGAACACCACTTCCGCGATTGCCAGGACATGGAGTTCACGATCGAGCGCCGCCGCCTGTACATGCTCCAGACCCGCACCGGCAAGCGCACTGCCGAGGCCGCGGTCCGCATCGCGGTCGATATGGCCGATGAGCGCCTGATCGATCGCCCCACCGCCCTCACCCGCGTCGAGCCCGAGCAGCTCGAACAGTTCCTCCATCCGCGCCTCGACCCGGCCAGCAAGAAGGAGGTGCTCGCGCGCGGACTGCCGGCATCACCCGGCGCAGTGTTCGGCGAGGTCGCATTCTCGGCGGAAGAGGCGGTCGCAGTCAGCGGGGCGGGCCGCCCGGTGATCCTGGTGCGAATCGAGACCTCGCCCGAGGACATACACGGGATGCAGGTCGCCGAGGGGATTCTGACCGCGCGCGGCGGGATGACGAGCCACGCGGCGGTGGTCGCGCGCGGGATGGGCAAGTGCTGCGTCGCCGGATGTTCCGCGCTCGAAATCGATTACGCCGCCGGCTCGCTCTCGGCCAACGGCGCAGTCGTGCGCCGCGGCGAGTACATCACGCTCGATGGTTCCTCGGGCGAAGTCATCCTGGGGCGCGTGCCGACCGTGCAGCCGGCGATGCCCGCGTACTTCAGGAAGTTCCTGTCGTGGGCCGACCGCGAGCGCCGGCTCGGCGTGCGCGCCAACGCCGACACGCCCAACGACGCGCACGTCGCGCGCGAGTTCGGCGCGGAGGGAATCGGGTTGTGCCGCACCGAGCACATGTTCTTCCAGGCCGAGCGGATCGACGCGGTGCGCGAGATGATCATGGCGGAGAACGCCAAACAGCGCGCCCGCGCGCTCGCCAAGATCCTTCCGATGCAGCGCGAGGATTTCGTCGGGATACTGGAGAACATGGCGGGGCTGCCGGTCACGATCCGCCTGCTCGACCCGCCGCTCCACGAGTTCCTGCCCAAGGAGGACGACGAGATTAACGATCTCGCGCCCAAGATCGGCGTCTCACCCGAGCATCTCAAACAGGTGCGCGACAGTCTGTTCGAGTTCAATCCGATGCTCGGCCATCGCGGCTCGCGCCTGGGGATCAGCTATCCCGAGATTTACAAGGCGCAGGCGCGCGCGATCCTCGAGGCCGCGTGCGAGCTTCGCGCCCGCAAGGTCAAGGCGATGCCCGAGATCATGCTGCCGCTGATCGGAGACCGAAAAGAATTCGAGGTCCTCGCCGCCGACATCCGGCAAGTCGCGAGCGAAGTTTTCGCCGAGCGCAAAATGAAAGTCCCGTTCACGATCGGGACTATGATCGAGGTGCCGCGCGCGTGCATCCTGGCCAACGAGATCGGCGCGGCCGCCGAGTTCTTTTCCTTCGGCACCAACGACCTGACGCAGATGACCTACGGGCTTTCGCGCGATGACTCGGCCAAGTTCCTCGGCGACTACCTCCGCCGCGAGATCTACAAGAAGGACCCGTTCCAGGAACTCGACGCCTCTGGCGTGGCCGACCTGATGAGGATCGCAATAGAGCGCGGCCGCAAGTCGAACCGCAAGCTCAAGATCGGAATCTGCGGAGAGCACGGCGGCGATCCCCAGAGCGTAAAGACCTGCCATCGGCTCGGCCTCGATTATGTCTCGTGCTCGCCGTACCGGATTCCGGTCGCGCGGCTGGCCGCGGCTCAGGCTGCGATCGAGTCGCGCAAAGCCAAGCGCGAGTTCAAGGACGTGTAGCAGGCTGGTCAGTTCAGAGCGACGGTCCAAGCGCGGGAAGCGCTGACTGGTTGTTCAGGCGAAGTAATCCTCGGCGCGAATCGCCGGGATCTCGATCTGATAAACCTTGTTGTTGCGCAGCACCTTGAGCACGATATTCTCGCCCGGCCGCCGATCGCGCAGCGCATCGTACATCAGCCGCCGCTCGTTGATGTCATTGCCGTCCACCGCGAGCACCAGGTCGCCCTGCTTGAGCCCCGCTTTCTCGCCCGGTCCGCCGGGCATCAAGCCCGCGATCACCACGTGTTCGCGCAGCGTGTAGGAGAGCACTCCCAGCCATGCGCGCGCGGCCGCCGATACGCGCCGGCCGTGCCGGATGATTTCATCGCGCGCTTGCAGGAAGTATTCGCCCGGTACGCCCAGAATCGCGCGGGCCATGTCCGCAAAATTCAGATACGAGACCGCGATCACCTGGGCGTTCTGGTTGAGCACCGGGCCGCCGCTCAGCCCGACGCTCAGCGAGGATGCGGTGGTGCATACGCAGCGGTCGAGCACGAACTCGAAGAACGCGTCGAAGGGACCGAGGTAGGTGATCAATCCCGTATCCGCGCATCGCTTGTCGCCGCCGAGGCTCGCCACCGTGAACGTCTCCTGGCCGAGCGCGCAGCTTGCCGATGAGACCACCTTCAGATGCGGATAGTTGTTCCCCTCGATCTTGAGCAGGCCGAGTCCCGTGCTGTAGTCCTTGCCGACGATTTTCGCGTCGAGCTGATCGCCGCCTGGCAGCGTCACGATCACGTTGGTGGCGCCGAGCAGAAGGTAATGGACCGTGAGGATGAGCCCGTCGGGACTGACGATGGTCCCCGTGCCGCGGCGATCGGTGCCGAGCCCAATCGCGTTGGAGACGTGCGTCTCCGGCACATGCGAGTGGACCCCGACCGTCGCGCGCAGAGCCTTCTCCAGGAAAAATACGGGAGCGTTCACGAATCGATCCCCGCGACCTAACCTAAAGCCGCCCCGCGCAGGTTTCAAGCCAGGAAACGCAACAATCGGGATCGGTTCGGTGGATAAAAAAAGGCGGCCCGATTCCGGACCGCCTTTTTGCTTTCGTCGATGGAGCCTACTTCGCGGCTGGCGGCGCTGCGACCTGCGGCACGGCCGTCTCGCCCACACGCAGCGTCAGATATTGAAGGGCCTGGCCAAGATCGAGTTCGCTGTACTTTTGATTCGAGTATAGGCCGTCGAGCCGTTTCACCACTTCACCGGGCGTCAAGTTCGCCATCGATAGATCCCGCGTGAGCTGATGGATGATCTTGCGCGCGCCCTTCCAGTGAAACATATCGGCCGCGATCGTCATGCTGTCGAGCTTGCCGACGCTCACCTTCATCGCGTCCGAATATCCGTTCACGTAGCCATCTTTGGCCGAGGCGTTGAGCCCGTTCCAGAAGAGCCCATCGTGGCTTGCCGACGGTGCGGCAAACGCAATGGCCCAACTGGCGATGAACCCCAGCACCACGCCCCCAATAAACTTTTTCATCTGGCGAAGCCCCTCCGACTTGCCTAAGGTCTTCTTCTTTAGCAGAAATATGCCAGCGCTGCAAAAATCAAATCTAAGCTTACGCCTGCCAAAGGCCCGATTGAAGCTGCCTGCCCGGCAGTGAGACTATCGTGCCTAAGCCCGCTACCTCCGATTCTGCCATGACGATTCAATCGAGAGTCTTATCGTTTATCCACAGGCCCGACCGCGCGGGCTTCGAATCGCTGGCGCTGGAGGTCTTCCGCTATCAGTTCGAAACCGTTGCCGCTTACCGTGAGCACTGCCGGGCGCTTGGGATCAACCCGGCCGCCGTCGGCTCGGTGGACGATGTACCGCTGGTCAGCACGGTCGCATTCAAGTACGCGATGCTTGCGCCGGCGGACGGCGCCGGAAATCCCCACGCGCGCATCTTTCTCACCAGCGGCACCACGGTCGGAGCCGAGCGGCGCGGGCGTCACGTGGTCGCCGATCCGGAAATCTACCGTGGATCCGCACTCGCTCATCTCAGGCGCATGCTCTTTCCCGATGGGCTCAAGCTGCGCGTGCTCGCCCTTCATCCGACGGGCGCCGCGATGCCGGAGTCGTCCCTCGCGGCGATGCTCGGCTGGTGTATCGATGAGTTCGGCACGACGCCATCGATATGCGTTGCGGACCGCCGCGGTATCGATTGCAGCCGCGCGATCGAGTTCCTCGCGCGCGCTCAGATCGACCGCGCACCGGTGTGCATCCTCGGTACGACCGCAGCCTTCGCGCTGCTGGCCGCGACGATAGCGGAGCAGCGCGTGACGATCCGACTGGCGCCCGGTTCGCGATTGATGGACACGGGCGGTGCGAAGGGACAGGCCGAGCCGCTCGATGCGGCCTCGGTCGCCGAGCTTGCAGAGGCGCGGCTGGGGATCGCCGCGGACTTCGTCATTAATGAATACGGGATGACGGAGCTGTGCTCGCAGATGTACGACGCGACCGGATTCAACTCGGACGGCGGCGCGAAGCCGGGCGCGCGCGTCAAGATCGCGCCGCCGTGGCTTCGCGTGCGGGCGGTCGATCCGGCCACGCTCAAGGGCGTGCCCGAGGGCGCGACCGGGATGCTCGCCTTCTTCGATCTCGCGAACGTGAACTCGGTGTCGGCAGTGCTGAGCGAGGACCTGGGCGTTGTCGAGGGCGATCGAATACGGCTGATGGGCCGCGCAGGCTTGGCGCAGGCTCGTGGATGCGCACTTGGGATCGATCAGTTCCGGGCACAGGCCCGAGTCGAGGATGCCGGCTGAATCGATGACGACTGCGATCGAGCTTCGCGACCGCATCGCGGCGCTTCGGCGCGCCACCGCCCGTCCGCTGGCTCGCTCGCGCGCCGCATCCGCGCTCGCACGCGCCTGCGAACTCTGGCGTGGCCGCGACTATGTGGCCAGATGCGAAACCATCGCGCGAATCGCAGCCGACTCGGGGTTTTCGCGCGCTTTGCTCGAGCAGTCGCTCGATGCGCTGCTCGCCCCGTTCAGCGCCGGCGCGCTCGATGCGTTCGCCCGCCGCGTGGCGGCGCGCCGCGAGACGATCGGCTTCGTCATGGCGGGCAATGTCGCGGGCGCGGGCCTGCACGAGATCGTCGCGGCGCTTATGACCGGCGCCGGAGTGGTCATCAAGACCGCGAGCGCCGAGCCTCACTTCTTTTCCGCGTTCACGGGCGCGCTGTCGGAAATCGCGCCGGACATGGGCGAGCACATTGCGGTATTCAACTGGAGCCGCGCCGATGGCGAACTCGCCGCGGTGCTCCGTCGCGGATGCGACCTGATCGTGGCCTATGGCGATGACGCGACGATCGCGCGTCTCGGCGCGGGCGGCCGATTGATCGGCTTCGGCTCGAAGCTGAGCGGTGCGCTGGTCGTGCCGAGCGCTCTGGGAGCCGCCGAGATCGACCAGGTGGTGCAGGCGCTCGCTCGCGATATCGCCCTGTTCGAGCAGCTCGGATGCCTCTCGCCGCATCACGTGTTCGTCCTCGGCGGCGACGCGCGCGGCTTCGCCGCTCGGCTTGCGGATGCGCTCGGGCAGTCGGCCGTCGTGATGCCGCCGCCGGTACGGCTTGCGCCCGGCGACGGGGCCGCGATTCGCGCTGCGCGCGAGGCGGCGCGATGGCGCGGGATCGCGGGCGATCCGGTCGAGCTGTGGGAAGGCGCGCATCTTTCCTGGACGGTAATCTTGGATTCGCGCGCGGGCCTTTGCGCATCGGGGGGATTTCGCACCGTGTACTTAAGTTCAATCGCCAGTCTCGATGAGCTTGCGTCGAGGCTTGAGCCGGTGCGGGGGCAGTTGGAGGCCTTCGCGATTGCGGCCAGCGGCGCGCAAGCCTGCGCCGCGCAACGGATTGTCGCCGAATGCGGCGCATCGTGGATTTGTGCGCCCGGCCAGATGCAATCGCCGCCGCTTGAGTGGCGCCACGGCGGCGGCGCCTTCCTCGATCTGATGGTGGAGCATCGATGAGCGATCTGGGCGAGCTTTTCCGCCGTCACCTCGCGCAGACCTCGGATGCCCCGATCGGGCTGGAAATCGTTCGCGGGGACGGCTCGTGGCTCTACGCGGCCGATGGCCGGCGCTATCTCGATCTCATCGCCGGGATCGGCGTATCGGCCCTGGGCCACGGCCATCGGGCGGTCATCGCCGCGATCGAGCGCCAGGCGCGGCGCCATCTGCACGTGATGGTCTACGGCGAGTATGTGATCGAGGCGCAGGTGCGGCTCGCGCGCCGGCTGGCCGAGCTTCTTCCCGCGCCGCTCTCGCGCGTCTATTTCACGAACAGCGGGGCCGAGGCGATCGAGGGCGCGCTCAAGGCGGCGCGCAAGTACACGCGGCGCGCAGGCTTCGTCGCTTTCGACGGCGCCTATCATGGCGACACGATGGGCGCGCTCGCGCTGGCCGGAAACCCGGCGTTTCGCGCGCCGTTCGAGCCGCTGCCGGGACCCGTGCGCCATCTCCCCTACGGCGACTCCGCCGCGCTCGACGCGATCGACTCATCGATCGCCGCGGCCGTCATCGAGCCCGTGCAGGCGGAAGGCGGAGTGAAAATTCCCACCGCCACGTACATGCGCGCGATGCGCGAGCGATGCGATCGCGCCGGGGCGCTGCTCGTCTTCGATGAGGTGCTGACGGGGCTCGGACGGACCGGACGGATGTTTGCGCTGGAACACTTCGGGATCGTGCCCGACGTGGTCGTGATGGCCAAGGCGCTCGGCGGCGGCCTGCCGCTGGGCGCTTTCGCTGCGCGCGACGAGGTGCTCGCGGTGCTCGCGAGCGATCCGCCGCTGGGCCACATCACGACCTTCGGCGGCAATCCGCTTGCTTGCGCGGCCGGGCTTGCCGCGCTCGAGGTGATCGCCGGGGAGCGGCTCCACGAGCGCGCGGCCGCTTTGGGAGGCGAGCTTCGCGCGCGCCTGGCTGAACTGCCCGCACCGGAAATCGCCGAGGTGCGCGGGCTGGGCCTGCTCATCGGGATCGAGTTTCGCGATGAGGATTTCGCGCACCGCTTCGTTAAACAGGCGCTTGCGCGCGGGGTCGTAATCAACTGGACGCTCAACGCCGGAGCGGTGGTGCGGCTGGCGCCGCCGCTGGTGATCGCGCGCGACGAGGTCGAGTTCGCAATCGCGATGATTCGCGAGGCGCTGGCGGCTGCGCGCGATTAGCCGCTCGGGCGCAAACCGGCAGTCAACGAGAGATCGAACCGCGCCGCGCAGCCGTGCGGGAGCATATTCAGCACCTCCCGCGTTAGGTCTATATTCATTCAGGCGCGCTGAGGCGAAAGGGGGACAGGCGCGCAGTTTCATGAGTACCGAATTCAATCGCGACAGCCGGTCCGCGAATCCGGCGGCTGACAGCCGCCGCCGGCAGGGAGCGCCCGTCCTGAACCGCGACGACGAAACCGAAGACGCGCTTCAGGTCCTCAAGCTGGCCGGCGCGTTCGGCCTGTTCTTCCTGATCGCATACACCGTATTCGATTTGCACGGGAAGCGAGCGGGCGCTACGCCGCCTTTCCCGTATTTCGTCATGCTGGCCGCGACGTTGCTGTTCTTCGGCGTGACGTGGATGCGATGGTTCCGCCGTTACTGGAAACTCTGGACGCTGCTCTTCTGCACGTTCCTGATGTTGATGTTCGTGGCGATAAGCGCGAGCACGCATGACCCGGAATCGAGGTATGTCGCGATAATCCTCTGCCCGCTCGCGACCGCATCGTTCGTGACCTGGGGGCCCCGATGGCAGGCGGCAATGGGCGCGGGCGCTCTGGTCATCTTTGCTCTCGCCAGTTCGAAGGTGCCGATTTCGATCCAGTTTCAGGTGTATCGATGGTTCGGGCTCCTCGCCGCGGTGCTGTTTGCCCAATGCACGGCGATCTTCATCGAGCGTTACCGCGTCCGCCTGCGCGGCCAACTGGAGGCGCTCGCGAAAGCGGCGCGCTTCCGCGAGACCCAGATAGCCACCATGGCCCACGACATCCGAAGCCCGGTCGCGGCGCTGACCGGACTTGCGGAATTGCTCGAAGACGAGGAGCTACCGCTGTCCGACCGCGAGGAGTTGCTGGCGCGGATGGGCTCCACGGCCTGGAACATGAACCTGGTCGTAACCAACGTGCTCGATCTCTACCGCATCCAGGAGGATGGAAAGTTGCAACTTGCGCCGCAGGCGGTGGACCCCAACCCGATCGTCGAGGAGATCGTGGATGATTGTGCGCTTCAGGCGCGGCGCAAGGGCGTCAAGATTGCCACCGAGCTGGGCGAATTGCCCCGCGCCAGCGTCGATCCCAACCAGATCGATCGCATCGTGCGCAATTTCGTCGCGCAGGCGATCTCGTTGGCCCATCCGGGTGAGGTGTTCCTCACGACCGTCGCGCGCGACGGCCAGATGGTGATCGAGCTCAAGGCGCCCGCAGCAACCGTTTCGGCCGCTGAGATGCAGCGCCTGTTCGATCAGCCTACTGAGGATGGCCCCGCCAGTGCGCGCGGGCTCGGCCTTTATGTGGCGCGCGCCTTCGCGCAGGCATCGGGGGGAACGGTCGACGTGAGCTTCGAACCCGCGCGCGGACTCAATCTGGTTGCCGAATTGCCGCTCACCGGCGGCGCGCCCGCGCCGCGCGCAGGGTGAATTCGGCAGCCCTCTATTGCCCGTCAATTCCCGATCGATTAGCGTCAGTTCGTGGTCACGATTGCAGCCGAGGGTGTGCGGCCTGGACCCTCCGACGCTCTTGCGAACCGTCCCTGACGCGCTGCGCTCCCCCGCCGGGAACCCGGGCGGCAGCCCGACGCGACGCCGCAGGCTGCCCGGAGAGTTCGAACTTATCGCACGGCTGTGCCGCGGTTTGCGTCCGGGCCCCCGCACGATTCTCGGTCCGGGCGACGACTGCGCGATCATCGAGGCGGGCCGTGCGCCGCAACTGTTCACGATCGATTCCCTGGTCGAGGGGGTTCACTTCCAGCTTGAGTGGGGTACGCCCGAGGCGCTTGGAGCGCGATCGCTTACGGTCAACCTGAGCGATATCGCCGCGATGGGCGGCAAAGCCGTTGCGTGCGTGGTCAATCTTGCGGTGCGCGACGGTCTCGACGCCCGGTTTTTCGATCGGCTCTATGCGGGCCTGCGCCGCGAGGCGAGCGATTCGGGCGTGGACATCGTCGGCGGCAATATCACGCGCGCGCGCGAGCTTGCGATCACGATTGCGTTGCTCGGCGATGCGCCCGCGCGAGTGCTGCGCCGCGATGCCGCCCGCGCCGGCGACGAAATCTTTGTCACCGGAACGGTGGGCGATGCCGCGGTCGGATGGCGGATCCTCGCCGGAGAATTGCGCGCGCGCGGGAACGTGCGGCGTTACCTGGCGAACCGTTTTCTCAAACCGACGGCCCGGCTCACCGCCGGGCAGGCGCTTTCGAAGCTCGCTTTGAGCCCGGCGGCGATCGATATCAGCGACGGGCTGTTGCAGGATCTCGGGCATATTCTCGAACGAAGCCGCGTCGGCGCGCAAATCGATCCCGCGGCGGTGCCGGTATCGGATGAGTATCGCGCCGTGATGGGCTCCGATCTGTCGCTCGCGCTCGGCGGCGGCGAGGACTACGAACTGCTGTTCTGCCTCCGACCCGGCCATTCCGAGCGCGAGCTGGGCCGCAGGCTTGGGCTCCCGGTGCGCCGCATCGGAGAAATCGTGCGGGGCCGCACGGTGAGGCTCAAAGGCGGGCGCGCTCCCGCAATCGCGGGATGGGACCAGCTTCGGTCGAGCGAGTAAAGCCGTGTTCCCGATTCTGCCGCTGCTGGTCACACTTCTGATCTTCGCGAGCGCGGCTTTGGCCGCATCCGAAACCGCGATTTTCGTGCTCGCGCGGATGGAGCACACTCGCGAGCAGTTGAGCCGGCCGGTCAGAATCGCGATCGAGCGCCTCATGCATCGGCCGCTCGAGACGCTGATCGTCGTGATCGGCCTGAGCGAGACCGCCAACGTATTCGCGGAATGTCTGGCGACTATTTTCCTGCTCTTGTGGCTGGGCAATCTCGGCGCATACATCGCAGCGCCATTGATGCTGGTGACCGTGCTTCTGCTCTGCGACATTACGCCCAAGACCTTCGCGCTCGGCCATCCGGGCGGCGTGGCCCGGCTGACCGCGCGTCCACTCGCGGTGCTCGCATCGGGGCTGCCGTCGGTGGCGCGCTACGTCACGGCGCCGCCCGCGGTCGCCCGTCCCGAGCCCGTCTCCGAGGCGGAATTCAAGGAACTGCTCCGGATTGGCGAATCCCACGGCGCGGTTGGACCCGAGGAGCGCGCGATGATTCATCGGGTCTTCGACTTCGGCACACGCCGCGCATCGGAGGTGATGACCCCTCGCGAGCGCATTTTTTCGCTCGACATCGATCAGCCGGACTCCGAATTGATTACCGCGATCGCGCACGGGCACTTCTCGCGCGTGCCGGTTTACCGCCGCACGCAGGGAAATGTCATCGGCATCCTGCACGCCAAGGATCTCGTTGCGCGCCGCCTGGAGGCCGCCCCTGCGAGAATCGAACGGCTGGTCCGCCCCGCCTACTTCATTCCGCCGCACAAGGCGCTCGGCGAGCTGTTCGACGAAATGCGCCGCGGGCGCTTCCAGATGGCGCTGGTGGTGGACGAGTACGGCGGGCTGCTCGGCCTGGTGACGCTCGAGGACCTGCTCGAGGAGCTGTTCGGAGAGATCCGCGATGAGTTCGAACTCGAAGTTCCCGAGTTCACTCGCGTGGGCGAGGGCGAGTTCGTCGTCTCCGGCGCGATTCAAATCGAATCGCTCAACAAGGCGCTCGGCGGGGAGCCCCGCATCGAGGCCGCGGGCTCGGGCCGCACCTTAAGCAGCCTGGTGCTGCGCAAGCTCGGACGCGTGCCGCGCGCGGGCGAGAAGCTGAAGCTTGGCGATTACGAGGCGACCGTCGAACGGGCGCGCGGCGCGACCGTGGAACTGGTGAGGCTTAAGCGATGAGCCCGTTGGTGCTGGCCGCGGCGGTGCTCGCGTGCGTGATCGTGCAGGCGTTCTTCGCCGCCAGCGAAATCGCGCTGGTCTCCGCCGATGAACTCAAGGTGCGCGCCGAGAGCGAGCGCGGTGAGACGCAGGCGCGCCTGCTCGATTCGCTGCTTTCGCGCCGCGACCGGCTGCTCGCGCTGACGCTCAGCGGCACCAATCTTGCCACTGTGGTGGCCGCGGTGATGCTCACCTGGTTCCTGCATCAGGTTCGCCCCACGCTCTCGTACCTGGCGCCGTTCATCCTCACGCCGATCACGCTGGTGGTGGGCGAATCGCTGCCCAAGCTCCTCACGCTCGAGGATCCGCTCGCCTTCGCGCGGTTCGCCGCGCGCCCCTTGCGGATTCTCGCGGCGATTTTCAGTCCCGTCCTGGCCGCGCAGACGATGCTCAGCCGGGCGCTCAGAAAGCTGGCCGGGGTTCCTGCGGACGCGCGGAGCATGTTCCTGAGCCGCGAGGATCTCGTCCACCTGGTGCATCGCCGCGCGCGCAGCGAGGAGGCCCAGGCGACGGATGCGATTCTGCCGGCCGAGCGCCAGATGATCAGCCGGATTTTCCGCTTCTCGCGCGCCGATGCGCGCAAGGCTATGGTGCCGCTGGTCCGGGTGCGCGCGATTCCCCAGGAAACCTCGCTCGGCGACGCGATCGAAACCGTGCGGCGCGATGGGTTCACCCGAATCCCGGTCTTCCGCAACCGCATCACCGATATCATCGGCATCGTGCACGTCTTCGACCTGCTCGAGGCGCCCGACCTAAGCCGCCCGGTGAGCGAAGTGATGCGCCCGGTGAGCTACTTTCCCGAATCGATGCCGCTGGATGAAGTTCTGCTCGCGATGCAGCGCACCGCCGAGACCATGGGGGTGATCGTCGATGAGTACGGCGGCTCGGCCGGCATCATCACGCTCGAGGACCTCATCGAGGAAATCGTGGGCGAGATCGAGGATGAGCGCGAGGCGGGCGAAGTGCTGACCCGGATCATCAACCGCCGCACGGTCGCCGTGATGGGCCGCGCGCCGATCGCGGAACTCAACGACCGGTTCGGACTCAAGCTCCCCGAGGGCGATGAGTATGCTACGATTGCCGGATTCGTGGTCGAGCGACTCGGACATATTCCCCAGCCGGGCGAGCAGATCAAAGCCGACGATCTTACGATTACCGTGACGCGAAGCGACGCGCGCGCGGTGCGCGAGTTGCTGCTCCAGCTCGGCGGGCCGCTGCGCGCAGAGCAGCTTAAACGGCGATGACCGCGGAGGATATCCGCAAAATCCTCGACCGCGTCGCGGCGGGCGCGATGACCGCGCGATCGGCGGCGCGCGCGCTGCGCGAGCTTCCCTTCCAGGATCTCGGCTTTGCCAAGCTCGATCGCCATCGCGGGCTTCGCCGCGGAGTTCCCGAGGTCATCTTCGGCGAGGGCAAGACCGCAGACCAGATCGCCGCGATCGGCTGCCACGTGGCCGCATCGGGAGCCAACCTGATCGTGACTCGCCTGGCGCCCGACAAGGCGCGCGCGGTGAAACGCAAGCTCAAGCCCTTGCGGTACCATCGCGAGGCCCGCGTCGGGACCATCGTGAATCAGGGGATTGCGCCGCGCACCCAGGGCGAGATCATGGTGATCAGCGCGGGAACTTCCGATATTCCAGTCGCGGAGGAAGCCGCGGTCTGCGCCGAGGCGTTCGGAAATCCGGTAAGCCGCCTTTACGATGTCGGCGTCGCCGGCATCCACCGCCTCACGGCGAACCTCGATAGCATCCGCCGCGCCAGCGTGCTCATAGTCGTGGCGGGAATGGAGGGCGCGCTGCCATCGGTGGTGGCGGGACTGCTCGACAAGCCGGTGATCGCCGTGCCGACCAGCGTCGGCTATGGGGCGGCGTTCGGAGGAGTCGCGGCGCTGCTCGGAATGCTCAATACGTGCTCGAGCGGAGTGACGGTGGTCAATATCGACAACGGATTTGGCGCGGCGCTTGCCGCGACGCTGATCAACCGGGTCGGAATCGATCGCGACGGCGGCGGTGAGTGATGGCGAAGGGTACTCCGATCATGCAGGGCCGCGCCCGGCGCGCCATCAAGATGGGCGAGCTCGCCTCGCAGGTCGGGTCGAGCTACCTGTGGACCTCGCTGCGCCGCCCGTTCCTCTCCAAAAGCAAACGCGAGCGCGAGCTGCTCGACACCCACATCCGCAACGCGCGGCGCATCGTCGAAAGCTCCACCCATCTGCGCGGCGCGTTCATGAAGCTCATCCAGATGCTCTCGATGCGCCACGATCTGCTGCCCGGCGAGGCGCTCGACGTGCTCCGCGTGACGCAATCGAGCGTGCCGCCGATGAGCTACGCGACGATTACCGAGCAAATCCGCCGCGAGATCGGCAAGCGTCCCGAGGCGGTCTTCAGGAGCTTCGACCAGACCGCATTCGCGGCCGCATCGCTCGGCCAGGTCCATCGCGCGCGCCTGCGCGACGGGCGCGAGGTCGCGGTCAAGGTGCAGTATCCCGGCGTCGAGAACACAGTCGCGCAGGATCTCCAGAACTTGAAGCTGCTGCTGCGCACGTTGCAGGCAATCGGGCGTGACGTGATGCGCCAGAAGATCGATACCGCGGTGATTTATCGGGAACTGGAAGAGCGCCTCAAGGAGGAGCTCGATTACGTGCAGGAAGCCCGCAACATGACGGAATTCGGCCGCCTGTTCGCCGGCGATCCGGAGGTGATGATTCCGGAGGCGGTGCCTGAGCTGAGCTCGAGCCGCGTGCTGACGATGACCTACCTCGACGGGTATCCGCTGGCCGACGTGATGCGGCCGGAGGTCGAATCGGAGCTTCGCGGATGGGTCGCGCGCAAGTTGCAGGAACTCGCCTGGCGCCAGATTCTCGAATTCGGCGTGCTGCACACAGATTTTCATCCGGGCAACTACCTGGTTTCCTGGCACCCGCGCATCGGCATCCTCGATTTCGGATCGATCCGCCACTTCCCCGAATATTTGCGCAGGGGAAATCTGCAAGTTGCCGCGGGGCTGATCGATCGCGATGACAAGGCGATCGCGGCCGGCATGCTCAAGCTCGGATGGATCGAGCGCGGGCAAAATCCGGCGCCGATCGTCGAGATAGTCCAAATCCTGTTCGAACCGGTGCTGGTCGAGGGCGACTTCGATCCCACCAGGTATGACACGGTCGCGAAAGCATCGCGGGTAGGCGAGATCGCGCTCAAGCACAGCCTCTACAAGTCGCCCGCGCATGGCTTGTTCCTGCTGCGCGCGCTCATCGGGCTGGAAGGGATAATTCATCGCCTCGGCGTGGTTGCGAATTACCGCGAGATCTTCCGCCAATGCGTGATGCGCGCGTTGGGATGAGGAGCACGCCCGCCGGCGACGGTGCGCGCGGCACGGACCTCCTCAATGCGCTCGAACGCCATCGCGATTTTCATTTCCGCCGCTTAAGGTCGCGCCGCGTAACCGGCGAGCGCACCGCGCTTGCCTTCATCGAGGAAGTCGGATTTTGCACCGCGTTCACCGCAGGACTCGGCGTCCCGTGCCTGCGCGAGGCGATCGCGGGCGAGCGCGAGCCGGTGGCGCCCGAGCACATCCAGCACGACTACGCGATCGGGATGACGTGGCGCATCAAGGATTCGCTGCCCGAGCGCCGGCTCGTGTACTACGGAAAGGTGATTGGCGGGCGGCCAGGCTTTATCGCGCGCGGCCTGCTCGGAGCGTTTTTGAAGTTGCGCGTCTCGCCCGCCGGTTATCTCGGACTTTACGAGCGCGGGATGCTCTCGCATTGCGCAAAGCTGGTGATGGATGCGCTTTCGCGCCGCGGCCCCGCCGAGACGCGCGCACTCAAGTTCTCATCGGGGCACGGGCGGCCGGAGAACCGCGCCGCCTTCGATCGCGCGATGAAGGAGCTGCAGGAAAAATTCCTCGCGCTCAAGATCGAGGAGCGCTCCGACCCGTTCACCTACGTGTGGGACACGGTCGAACATCGGTGGGGCAGAGCGATGCGCGAGGCGAAGTCGCTTCGGCGCGATGAGGCCGCGTACATGATCGTGCGCCGGTACTTCGAGATTGCGGCATACGCAAGCGAGCGATCGCTCGCGCGCACCTTAGGGATCGATCCGGGGATGGCCGAGCGCGCTGCGCGCCGGCTCGAACGCGAGCGGGTCATCATCCGGGGCGCGCGACTTGCGGGCTCGCCCGGCGCGGTGAGCATGCTGGCCGAGTACGCGCGATAGGTCCGGCGCGCTCCCAAGGCGCGTCACCACTGCTCGTAATGGACGGCTCGGCGTTCGTAGCCTGCGCCGCGAAGCAGGTTTCGAATCGCGATCACTCCGGGACCGATGCCGCACACGTAAAACACCCGGCTGCGGTCATCGTCCGCCTTGACCCATCGCCGATCGGCCTCGTCGAGCAGGCGGCCATAGAGCGTCTCCTGCGGCGCGACGATCGCGTCGAACTTGAACCGCGGATCGCGCCCGGCCAGTTCCTCGAACTCGGCGCGGTACAGCAGATGGCGCTCGCTCCGGGCCGCGTACAGGAGCGTGATCGCGGCGTGGCCGGGGGATGCTGTCGCGCGGCGGATCATCGGCCGAATCGGCGCGATCGCGGTTCCCTCCGCGATGAACACGGTCTCGGCCGCCGGAGCGCGATCGAGCGTGAATGCCCCGAACGGTCCGGTGAACGCGAGCACGTCCCCGGGCTGCCGCTCGAACAGCCATGCGGCGCCGCGTCCGGCCGGGACGCGGTTGAAGCAAATCTCGATGGGGCCGGGGTCGTCGGGGCTCGATGCGATCGTGTAGGGGCGCGTGCGGACTTCGTCCGCAAGCGGGATCAGAATCGAGATGAATTGTCCCGGTACGAATCGCACGCGCGCACCGCCAAGCGGAGCAAGGAACAACGACCGCGTATCATCGTTGTGATCGAGCACGCGCTCGATACGCGCGCTTATCGTCGGGCGTCCGCCCGGCTCCGCAGGCGTTCCTTCCGTCATCCGCGATCACCTGCCGGCTCGATGAGATCCGCCATCAATCCTCCTCCGCCGCCTCGCTGACCACATTAATCGTGAAACGCGGGACCAAGACGGTCACCTCGGCGTTGGGGTCCTCGATTACCGCCTGGCATCCCAGCCGCGAGGTCGGCGTAAGGCCGGGCGCCTTATCGAGCATGTCGTCTTCCTGTTCGGTCGACTCGCTGAGCTTGTTTAAGCCCTGCTTCACGATCACATGGCACGTCGTGCAGGCGCAATTGCCGCCGCAGGCGTGCTCGAGATGCAGCTTGTGGCCGAGCATCACGTCCAGGATGGAGCCCGGGCGGCCGTCGTGATGAAAGGGCGCCTTGGCGGGGTCGAACTCGATCACCCGTTCCGGAGCGCCGCTCTCGAAGATGATTCTGAGCCTGGCCATCAGCGGTGCAACGGCTCCAGAGTATTAGGCGCGGGCGCCTCGCGAAACCATCGAAATTGCAGCCAGGTCGAGTCCTTGCGCCTTCGCCGTTTTTTCGCCATCATTTGAGTGCGTAGCAGGGAGGGGGTTATCGTTCATGGCGACGCTCACCAAGCGGCAGAAGCAAATGGTCGATTACCTGGATGAATACATCAGCGAGCATGGCTATGCGCCGACGCTGGCGGAAGTCGGTGAGTACTTCGGACTCTCGTCGCTCGCGACCGTCCACAAGCATCTCCGCAATCTCGAACAAAAGGGCTTCATCAAGCGCGAGGCGAATCACAGCCGCGCGCTGGAAGTGTCGGGCTCAGCCCGCCGCGCCGGCTCGTCCCGCATCGAGCTTTTGGGCCAGGTCGCGGCAGGCGTCCCGATCGAGGCGATTGAGAACCGCGAGACCATCAGCGTTCCCGAGGAGTTCGTCAGGCGCGAGGACACCTTCTGCCTGCGGGTCAAGGGCGACTCGATGATCGAGGACGGCATCCGTGACGGTGATTATATCATCGTGGAGGGGCGCGACACTGCCGATGCCGGAGAAACGGTTGTTGCCCTGGTCGGAAATGAGGCGACGGTAAAGAAATTCTACCGCGAGCCCGATGGGCGAATCAGGCTTCAGCCGGCTAACAGCGCGATGCAGCCGATCATGGTCGATGCGGGCGAGTTGTCGATTCGCGGCGTGGTCGTCGGCCTGATGCGCCGCTACCGCTGATACTGCCTGAAAGTGCCAGGCCGGGTTCCGGAGCGGATTCTGCGCCGCGGACCTCGTGGCTTGGCCGCTGATTCACCGAGCAGTGGGATCATGACCCGGAAAATCGAACCCGCGCCCGGTTCGGTCGTCACGTACAGTTCTCCGCCAAGCGCCTCGACGTTGCGAATTACGACGGCCAGTCCCAGACCCATTCCGCGATAGCGGCGGACGCTCGAATTCGAGAGCTGGAGGCACGGCCGGAAGGCCTCCCAGAGCCGCGATGCGTCCATGCCGGGGCCGGTGTCGCGTACTTCGATCTCGAGCGACGCACAACGGTGCGGCGAGGGGAGCCCTCGGACCAGAACCGCAACCGAACCTTCAACGGTAAACTTGACCGCATTCACCACGAGATTGAGCAGGATGGTGCGAATCGCGCGGCGGCGCGACCGAATCACCCGCGGCGCGTCGTCAAGCTTGAACTCGAGCGAGAGATGCTTGGTGTCGTTGGCAGCCTCGAGCGACGGCATAATCTCGCCGATGAGGTCCGCCAGTGCAATTTCCTCTTCTACCAGAGGCTTCGCGCTTGCAGGCGCCATCGCGAAATCCATCACGTTCTCGACGGTGCGCGCGAGATCGTGCGCGTTGACCTGCATGCGGTCGAGAATCCGGCGCGGTTGCGCGCCTATCGAACCGGCGACGTCGTCGCGAAGCATTTCGAGGTAACCGAGCAATACCTGTATGGGCGTGCGAAGTTCGTGCGCGAGGTTCGCCAAAGCCTCCAAACGAACTCCATGGTTCCAGCGATCCTGCCCTG
>DASPOF010000026.1:0-2058 GCA_035626155.1 Binataceae bacterium (SeqCode) | reverse complement strand
ACGAGGAAGAGGAGGAAGAAGGCCCGCCGGCCGGACCGGCACGCCAGCCGGGTACCGGCGGGAAGCCAGCGCCCCCGCCGAAGGGTTAAGCGGGATTCCCGCGAGCGGCACGCTTGCGGGCTTGAGTGCGTCTCCCGCACTGCTCCGCGGCCAGGTGATCTGCGGTTACGACCAGCGGCGGCTTCAATTTTCTGCACTACCGGCGGCAGAGAGCATGTGGGACTATGACATCGGGCGGGACGGGCTAAGACCCGCCCGCCTGACGATTCGTGAAGCCAGCCCGCATCCGCGCCGATAAAAGACATAGCCTCGATTCGATCCCCGGGCACCACGCCGCGCTCGGCGATCTCTACCATCGCCTGCTTACGGCGCCGTGGCCGCTGCTGCTGCTGATCGTCGCCGCGCTATTCATCACGGCGAACCTCGCATTCGCGCTTTTATATTTCCTCGATGGCGGAATCGGCGGCGCGCGGCGGGGCTCCTTTGCGGACGCGTTCTTCTTCAGCGTGCAGACGATGGCGACGATCGGGTACGGGAGCATGTGGCCGGCGTCGAATCTCGCCAACCTGATGGTGGCGGCGGAGGCGCTAATCGGGCTCATCGGCCTGGCCACGGTGACCGGGCTCGTGTTCGCCAAGTTCTCGCGCCCGACTGCGCGGGTTCGTTTCAGCCGCCGGGCGATAATCGCGCCGCGCGACGGCGTGCCGTGCCTGATGTTCAGGATGGCGAATCTGCGCGGCAATCAGATCGTCGAGGCCGAGATTCACGTCGCGCTGACCCGCGATGAAGTCACCGCGGAGGGCGAGACGATGCGGCGGTTCCACGATCTGCGGCTCTCGCGCACGCGCAACCCGATTTTCCTGATGAGCTGGTCCGCGATCCATCCCATCGACGAGCAGAGCGTTCTTTTCGGCCAGACCCGCCAGTCGCTCGCCGCGTCATCGGCGGAGATTGTCGTCTCGCTCACCGGGATTGACGAGAGTTTCTCACAGACTATCCATGCGCGGCATATGTACCGGCTCGAGGATATCGTCTGGGGCGCGCGGTTTGCGGACATCATAATACGCACACCGCAGGGGCGCGCGATTGACTACTCTCGATTCGACGAGGTCGTGCCGATCGAGCCGCCGCAATCGTGAGCGGCGGCCGCGCGCGGCGCGGAAGCGGTTCTCAGAATACTGATATCTCGAGCGCTTGTTCGGCGGGGAGCCAGCGGATGCGCGTGCCGAGATCGGAGCACAGGCCCGCCATCTTGTATCCGATCTGTTCCGCCCGTTCGCCTCGCGCCATCATCGCCTGCGACTCGATGATCTCAGTAGGATGGAGCCGGATGCCGGTCACGCGGCCGTCGATTACATCCAGTACGAACACAAACGATTCATCATTGCGCTCGATCTCATCGACTGCGTAATCATCTATGAAATTCCCTGCGCAGTAGATAATCGGACGCCGCTTATACACTTCGATACCCCGGAATACGTGGCCCGAATGGCCGAACACGATATCGGCGCCCGCATCGACCAGCGCGTGGCCGAAGCGAATGTGATCGAGCGGCGGCTTGTAGCCCCAGTTCGGTCCCCAGTGCGCCGATACGATTGCCACGCCGGTGGCGGTGCGCATCTCGCGCAGCGCCTGAAACACGTTGCGCGCGCGCTCATCGGTCTCATCGATCGGCGAATAGAAGACCCCCGGATGTCCGGGGCGCGCTTCCCATTCGGGTTCATTGTCGGTGATCGCGATCATTCCGATGGTCGTGCCCCTGACGCGCGAAATGGCCGGCGCTGCTGCTTGCGCGAGATCGCGTCCCGCTCCTGCGTGCTGAATTCCCGCGGCATCGAGCAGCCGGAGCATCTCGAACATCGCGTCGTATTCGAAGTCCAGCGTATGGTTGTTAGCCAGCGAGACGGCGTCTATCTGCGCGCTCTTGAGGGTCGCGATATTTTTCGCGTCGGAGCGAAAGTGAAAGGCCTTGGGAGTCAGGCCCCAAGGCTCGCCGCGGTCGGAAATGACGCATTCGAGATTGCAGGCGCGCCAATCCACCGCACGAAACAAGGGAAT
>DASPOF010000025.1:0-13295 GCA_035626155.1 Binataceae bacterium (SeqCode) | reverse complement strand
CGTTGCGATGGAGCAGTTCGTCGGCGAACAGATCGCCCTCAGTGTAACGAGCCGAGAGGCGATCGATGAACTCGCGATCGGTCTCGACCGGGCCGAGCGGAGTCGCGTAATCCTTGCGCGTTGCCGAGAAAAGCTCCGGCCCGGCGCCATAGTGCGAGGTCCCCAGAATCACGACCAGCTCCGGCGGCTCGTGCGCCATCAGCTCGGCGTATGCGTGCGCATACGCGGCGGAGCCGCGGCGCGGGTCGATGTGCGGCGCGATGAGGCCGCGAAGCGACTTGCCCGGCTTGCGCGCGGGGGCGCGCCCGGGGCCCTCGGGCGGATCGAAGAACGCGGCAAGTTCGAGCCTGAGCTTGACCGGGTCGCTCTCGTAGCAAAGCCCGGCGAGCGAGGCGGGACGCGCCGGCAGGGCGAGGAATTCCTCGCGCACGCGCCGCTCGCGCTCGGCAAAAGCGGGAGAATCGAGAAAGAAGGCCGCATCGAGAGCGGCGATGAGCTGATTCAAATTGTCGAGCGGGATCAACTCTCCGAAGCGCTTGAGAAATGCCGCCTGGAGGTCGCGCACGTTGTTGCGGCCATCGAACAGGGTCACCAGGAAATACGCGCCCATCCCGAGCATGATCGGTTCGGGCGCAAGGCTCGTCGGGTCGCGCAAGCAGATGAAAGTCTGGCCGTCTTGCTCGACGGGGAACGCCTCGACCGGGCGAATCCTGGGCTTGTCCATCGGAGTTCCTTTGATGCGCGCCGCTTACGGGTTTCGCGATGCCGTCCCGGGCGGACCGGCTTCAAGTCGGAGCGTTCGGTGCGCGTTTACAGATGGTATGGGCTTTGACAAACTTCGGCAAGGCGCGGCCCGATCGATGCCGGGAAAATCCGCGCAGGGAATCGCATCCTGAGAATCGTGCGCCACGCACCCGTATGTCCCACGAACACCGACGGCGCGCGCCGCTGACGAGATCGCATCCGCGCTCGCGCCCGGCGCATCCCGCCACACTCTACCGGGTCGGCGCCGCGCGCGATGTCAGGCCGGGCGAGTCGATGAAGTTCATGCTTCCGATTCGCGGCACCGGCGAGGAATGCTTCGTCATCAATTTCGGCGGCGAGTTCCACGCTTACGTGAACCGATGCCGGCACGTGCCGATGGCGATGGACTGGATCGAAAATCAGTTCTTCACCGAAGACGGGCGCTACTTGCGATGCCAGACGCACGACGCCCATTACGACCCCGCCACCGGCGAGTGCATCGCCGGGCCGTGGGCCGCGTGCGGGAAGTCGCTGTACCGCGTGCCGCTGAAAATCGAGCGCGGGGTGATTTACGCACGCCCACCCGAGCAGGAATTCGAGGACTGATTCCTTCTCGCGCTGGGCGCGAAGCGGTCGGGATTAAGCGGACAGGGCCGGCGGCTTATTCGTACTCGTCGCCGAAATGGGCGCGCACGATTCGCGCCTTCAGGTACTCGAGCGTCCCGAGATCCTCGACGATATCGCCGCCGGTGTCATAGAAGAACAGCTCGCCGTTCTTGGTTCGGCCGACCGCGATAATCCATTCCAGGTCGTCCCGATCCTCGAGCAAGTAATTGATGGTCTGCGCCACGCCGCGGCCCGGGATGATGGTAATCTTGGGACGTGGCAGCTTTTCCTTTTCCTGCTTGGGCATTTCTGTGAATTACCCTCTTGCGGGGGCGTGCGGGAACTAACTCCTTACATTAAGAACGGCCCCCGAGCTAAGTCAATACCGCGTGCGCCACGATCTCCGCATGATGGGTGTTGGGAAAGAAATCGAAAGTGCGAACGCGCATGAGCCGGTAACCGCGCGCACACAAAACCTTCAAATCGCGCACCAGCGTCGCCACATCGCATGAGACATACACGACCCGCGCCGGACCGAGCGCGGCGATCGGCTCCATCAGGGCGAGCGCGCCGGTGCGCGGCGGGTCGAGAATGACCGCCTCGGGACGGTAGCGCGCGCGGCGCAGAAAATCGGCGACCTGCTCCGCCTTGATCGCGATGAATTGCGCGCCGGCCAGTCCGAGGCGCTCGGCGTTGCGGGCCGCGGCGGCGATCCCGAGCGCGTCGGCGTCCACGCCCATGACGCGCGCCCCGCGCCGGGCGGCCGGGATGCTGAAATTGCCGGCGCCGCAGAAGAGATCGAGCAGCCCGGCCCCGGCGCTCGCCGCCGCCATCTCCATGACCGCCGCGACCAGCTTGCGGTTCTCCACGCGATTTACCTGGCTGAACAGGTCGGCATCGACCCGCAGCGAAAGCCCGGTTTCGACTTCGAACTCGATCTCGACATCGCCCAATGTTTCGCGGCGCTTAGGCGATCGAAGCACGATCCCCGCGATTCCCGGATCCGATTCGAGAACTGCTCGCGCTCGCTCGATTTGCACTGGGCTGGGAGGTCGCCTCAAAAATGCGGCGAGGACCCGCCGCGCTCCCGCGCCTACGACTTCGATCTCTTCCACGTCGCGGCCGAGCGCGAGCGAAAGCGCGCGGGGGATCGCGAGATTCGCCTCCGCAACCATGCATCGATCGATTTCGACCAGCCGCCGCGTGCCGAGTTCGTTGAAGCCGAGCGCGCCGCCGGGTCCCGCCTTCAGCCGGATACGCGAGCGGTAGCCGAATTCCGCATCCGCCAGTTCGACGAGCGTGGCGGGATCGAGTTCCACGCCGAGCGCGCGGAAAAGTTCGCGCGCGATCACCTCGCCCTTGAAGCGAACCTGCGCGGGATACTCGATATGCTGCCAGTCGCATCCGCCGCATCGCGGCAGAAACGGACAGGGCGGCGTTCTGCGACCCGCGCCGGCCTCGATAACGCGGACAACCTGTCCGATCGCGTAGTCGCGACGCTCGGATTGAATTACGACCTCGAGCCGATCGCCGGGCACCGCGTGCGGCACCATGATGGTCTTGCCATCGGCGCGGCCCACCCCGTACGGACCGAACGTCATCGCGGTGATTTGAACTTCCGGCATCTCTCTCTAACGCCGGTCCGGCCGCTTATGCCCGCCAGCCGCGATCAGTCCGCCTCGGCGACGCGCAAATCCTCGAGCGTCAGCCCGCGCGTCTCGGGAGCGAACCGCCAGACGAGCAGCGCTCCCACGATCGGGCCGATACAGACGACCGCGACCGCGTTCCCCAGCCCGCCGAGCGACTTCGACAACGCTCCGACCGTGAATGGGGCCAGCAACCCGGCGATCTGGCCGAGCAACTGTACCGTCAGGCTGTACGAGGTCGAGCGGATTTCAGTGGGGAACAACTCCGCCGAATAAGTCGCCGTGGCGGTGCGAGCGCCCTGGAATGCGAACACGTTCACGACCAGCGCGACGAGCATCGCCACGTGGCTCTGCGTCTGGAAAAGCGCCAGCATCGAAACCGCGCCGGTGACGTAGGCGAGCGCGGCGGTAAGCTTGCGCCCGATCCGGTCGAGCATCCATCCCGCCGCGAGGTTGCCGAATGCTCCAACGATGTATGCGATCACGATCGCATTGCCGATCTCGCGGGAACTCCAATGATGGTCGCGCTTCGCATAGAGGCTGAAGAATGTGACCGCGGACGCGCTCACCAGCCCCACGCAGTTCCACAAGAGCGCAACCAGCAGCACGCGGTCCCGGTACGGTCCCCGAATCGGGGCGATTGCCTGACGAATGGCGGCGGCGATCCCGCGCTGCGCGATCGCGCTCGCATCGCGTTCCCGCCTGACCTCCTCGAAGCGAGCGGTCTCGCGGATGTTGCGGCGCAGAAATGCGACCAGCAGCAGCGGGAGTATCCCGATGAAGTACATTCCGCGCCATCCCCATCGCGAGTCCGCGACGATTCCGTACAGCTCGCCTCCGGCAACCACGCCGAACAGCCCGACCATGTTCAGGATCGCGACGCCGCGGCCGCGCGAGTCGGCCGGGAACTCCTCGCTGATCATGATCGTTGCGACCGCGAACTCGGCCGAGAGGAAAATTTGCGCGGAACTCTGAAAGACCGTGAAGGTCCACAGCCCGCGCGAGAGCGCCGTGAACAGCGTGAACAGCGCGTAGAACAGAACCGTCGCCGAAACCACGGGACGCCGCCCGATCCGGTCCGCGAGCATCACCACCACGAACGCCAGCATGCCGCCGAACCGCACGATCGACGCCATCAGGCCGACCGCGCGATCATCGAGATGGAAGTTGCGGGCGATATCCGGCGTGCAGAGATGGAAAATCGTGGTGTCGTAGCCTTCGAAGATCGTCACCGACATCAGCAGGCCGAGCAGGACCCAGATGTAGCGGTCCATCTGCCCGGCGGCGGGACGTACGGCAGCGGCTTCCTCGGCTGCGGATGCCGGGTTGTCTTCAGCCCGATTCACGTGGAAAATTCCGTTTGGCGACCAAGCTTCCACAGTCACCGTTTTAGGGCAAGCGCGGCCGCGCGCAAAACGCGAGGCTGACATTTGTCGAGGATTTCCAGGCGATCGATAACCTGCGCCGTATTCCTGGCGGCGTTGCTGTTCAACGCGGCCGCAGGCTGTGCAGCTCAAGCATCCGCCGCCGGCCCGTTCGACTTCAAAAGCGCGGATTTCCTGATTCTCAGCCCCGATGGCCAGCGCGTGCTCGGCCGCAGTCATTTCCACGTCGATCGTGATTCAACCGGCATGACGCTGGGCGGCGAGAACCGTTACCTCGACGGCCAATTCGACGTCGAAACCGACCATCTCACTGCGCAAGCAGGCGACGCGCTCCCAAGGCTGATTACGTTCAATCATTCTTACTTCAACGCCGATGGTTCGCCGCAAGAGAACGGCCGCGCCGATTTGAACTCAGGCGCCGCAAGCTGCACGAACTACCGCGACGGCGTACCGAACACGCGAAGCGCGACAATCAAGTTCCCCGACGACACCTGGGCCGGTGCGAGCCTGTTCGCTCCTCTCCAGCGATTCCTGACCGATGGCGCCGCCGGGGCGCTCAAGCTGCACGTCTATAGCTGCACTCCGAATCCCCGCCTGCTTACGCTGGAAGCATCGATCGATCGCAGCGCGGCCCCATGGCCGGTGTACCGGGGCGATGCGCTCAGGGTTGATTTGAAGCCGAAGCTCGCATGGTGGGACCTCATCATCAGGCCGTTCCTGCCGCATTTCCACGCCTGGTTCGATCCGACCAGGCAATTTCGGCTGGTCGGCGCACAACTGGGACGCTACTATCGCGGCCCGGAAATCATCCTGGTTGAAGCACCGCCGCCCGCACCGGCAGGCACTCCGCCGGCCATCGGCAGGCAACAGTAATCCGCGCGGACCGCGAGGCTCGCCGGATTACGTTCGGACTCGGCTGGATGTGCCGCGCGCGCGGCAGCGCGATCGGCTAAAAGTGATTGATGCCTTCGCCGTCGGGATGCCGCACGGTCGAGGGCTTCGGCTTGCGATATTGGAACGCCGTCTGGCAGGTGGAACAGGTGCCTTCGGGCTGCTGGCCTCCTTGATGGCGGACCAGCTTCACGTAACGCACGGATCCGTCGCTGCACAGATGGCCCGCGACGGGGTACTCGTACACGGTACGAACCGTGGTTGGCCTGTCGTTCATTTCTTCCGCTAGTGCTCCTTCATGCTCGATGATCGCCTTCATCTTGCCGGCGCCGCGCCGACGCTCCGGATCTACGACCTACTCAAAGCAAGATAATGATTTCGCTCTGTCGTGCAATCTTTTTGGACTGTCAAGCGAAAAAAAAATTCACCGGCGACCCGCCGCGGCCTCGACTTCGAACGTGACGATTTCGAACGGGCGAAGTTGAAACTCGATCTCACCGTCTCCACCACGCCTGAGGCCGGCGCGCCGCAGACGGCGCCCCGCGAGATCGACGAGCCGAGCCGTCGCGCCGCCGGGAAAGCCGAAGCGGGCGCGCTCTGGCTCGGACGAGGCGCTGTAGGCTCGCACGCGGTAACGATTCGGGCGGCCCGTCGGGCGGGCGGTCGAAAACGCGATCCGACGGTTATCGCATCGGATCAGGAATGGCGCATCGCCGGCGCTTGCGCGGGCAGGGAACGTCCTTGGCGGGTATGCGTACGCAGCGGCAAGCTGAATCAGGCCGGCGTCGAGGTAACTCCCGCGCCAGGACGTAATCGCCCATTGAAAGCGGTGCTCGCCCGGCTCCTGGGCGCCCGGCGTTTGCAGTTCCGGACCGGCGCCACCGCGCCGCGTGGCGAGGTCCGCCCGCGATAGCCAGCCAACGCATCGAAGCAGCGTGAGCAGAATCGTTGAGCCCGCCGGCTCGGCGCGCACCTCGGACTCGTAAAGCCCGCGACTAATCAAGGCGGCGGAGAATTCGGCGCTCTCGACCGCGCTGAAGGTGCGATGCGGCACCGTCGGGTAGATGTCTTCCATGCCGGCGGGTTCGCTCGCGGCAAGCGGCCTGCGGATGACCCCGAAACTGGTGTCGTGCAGCGCATCCGAGGCCGCGACGGGCGTGACCAATGCCGCGCGCAGGCGATGGTCCCGCGCGCGATTGGCGACGCAGGCCTCCAGGTCGATGCGATCGAGGCCGGCATAAAGCGTGGCCGTGAGTTCGATCGGCAGCGTCTCGATGCGGCTCTCGCGAGAGCGCCGATCGGAGGTGAGCGCGGCCGGAATCGCGAATTCGAGCGACAGCTCAAGACGCCTGCGCACCGGGCCGTGCTCGATCACGCGGGCGCTCGATGCGGCCGGCTGAGCGATTGCCGCCGCGCCGGGCACGGGATCGAAGTTGTACTCATCACCGCGATCGCCGTCGTCCTCGAAATGAAGCTTAAGCGCCGCGCCGAGGCGCAAATCATCGATTTGGAGACCACGATCGGTCGCGCGCAGACGGTAATACTCGTTTTCGATCGAATCGGCGGAGCCGCCACCATCGGCGGGACCGCCGCCATCCGCGGGCGCGGCAGAGTCATCGCGCGCGATGCGATAGAAGCTGAAGCCCGATTGTTGCAGGTCGTCCGCCACGAAACTGACCCCGCATCTGGCAGCATTGGTCGCGCGAACCCGGATTACCGCCGAGTCGGGTATTTCAGCCACGATCCTGCGCCGGAATGTCTCGAGGTCCGATGCGAGGTCGCTCGCCGCGGCGCGGCTCAGCCAGAGGTCCAGTTCGTATCGATTGTCTCCGGTGCGCCTCAGTTCGTAGCGGCTGACGCTCCGGCCGGCCACGGCCGGCTCAGTCAGTCCCGCGATCATCGCCTTGAGCTCGGCGGCGGGCATCTCGAGCTCGAATGCGCGGTCCACCCGGCCAGCATCGATTGCGACCGGAATCCTGCGGCCGTCGCGCGAGATCATCACGTGCCGAGCGCCGGGATCGTCGATTTCGGCCCGCCCGCTGACCAGCGCGCGGCCCGCGAAGGTCGGGTTGAAAACCGCCAGCGCAGGTGTGCCGGTTCCCTCGCGCTCGACGATCGCCCGCGCGGCGCGCCGCACGACGTCCTCCGCGATCATCGCCGCCTGATCGAACCGGTAACCCATGTCGGTGTGGACCTGGTCGACTGAGCATCCGCAAATCGAGTCGTGGGGATGGTTCTGAAGCTCGAAGCGCCAGGCGAGATCGAGGAATTCCTCCAGGCCCTCGACCGCGCCCTGAACGCGCGCGAGCGCTGCCAGCGGGTCGGCAATGCGTTCCAGCAGGCGGCAGTTCTCGAAGTCTCGCTGCTTGATCCAGGTCCGCGCCGACGTGACGCCGGGCAAGAGATGCGCGCGCAGCGGAGAGCGGAGTTCGCCGCGATGGTGCGTCAGCCCGTCCGCCGGTATCGCGGCGAGCTTCGTCAGGTAACGCTCGAGCGACCCGGTCTCGAAGCTCATGGACTCGTCGTCGCGCGCCTCGGCGATCCGCGCGATCACTCGCGGGTCGGGCTCCGTATGGTCCGTGCCGTTCATCACCAGGATGGGCGCGCCTTGCGCGAAGGAGCGCTCGCGACCGGCAATCTCAGCGGCGCGGGCGAGGAAGCTCTGAATCGTATCGGCCGGGAAGTTCGCCCCGTTCGAGTAGCCGAAGGGAAGATAGGCGGTCAGGAGCGGAGTGCCGTCGAGCGCCTCCCACACGAAGCGATTGGCCGTTATGTCCGGGCCCACCCCGCGCCATAGCACCGCGGTCTTGAATCCGAACCCGGCGAGAATCTGGGGAAGTTGCGCCGCGTGTCCGAACTGATCGGGCAGGTAGCCCGCCTTAAGCGGCGGACCGAAGCGCCGCGCGACCTCCATCCCAACCTCGAGGTTTCGGATCAGCGACTCGCCGCTCACGAGGAAGCTGTCGGCCAGCACGTACCAGGGGCCGACCTGTATCTTGCCCGCCCGCACCAGCGTGCGCAGCCGGCGCTCCGCGTGCGGGCGCACTTCGAGATAATCCTCGAGCACGATCGTCTGTCCGTCGAAATGAAACGACGGGATCTCCCCGCGTTCGACCAGCGCGATCATCCGGTCGGCCATCGCGACCAGCCGCCCGCGCATCTCCTGGAACGGCTGGTACCACTCGCGATCCCAATGGGTGTGAACGACAAAGTAGAAATGATCCATCGTAGTCATTCGCGCGCGGGCGGGCCGATGGGGGCCTCCCGGCCCCAAGCCAAGGCCTGAAAGGCGAATCAGCGAACCCAGCGCGCGCTCCAGCGCCGCCAAGCCCGATTAACCGATGCGGCGCGGAGTTGCAATTGGCGCGAATGCAACTTGAGACGCGCGGGGCATGTGGTAGGCTCGGCTCTTCGATGAAGCCGCGACGAATCCGGAAACTTCTCATCGCGAATCGCGGTGAGATCGCCGTGCGGATTATCCGCAGCGCGCGGGTGCTGGGCATACGCACGGTCGCCGTCTATTCCGACGCCGACGCGAGGAGCGTGCACGCTGCGGCAGCGGATGAGGCGATATCGATCGGACCCGCTGAAGCGGCGAAAAGCTACCTCAACATCGATGCGATCATCGCGGCGGCAATGGAATCGGGTGCCGATGCGATTCATCCCGGTTACGGCTTCCTCTCCGAGCGCCCCGAGTTCGCCCGCGCATCCGCCGATGCGGGAATCGTCTTCGTTGGCCCGCGCCCCGACGTGATGGCCTCGCTCGGCGACAAGGTTGCCGCGCGCAGAATCGCGATCGACGCTGGCGCGCCGGTCGTGCCCGGAATCGAGACCGGCGCCATCGCCGAGGCGCGCGAGTTCGGCGCTCGCGTGGGATACCCGCTGCTGGTAAAGGCGGCCGCGGGCGGCGGCGGGCGCGGGATGCGGGCCGTCGAGTCGGCCGCGCATCTCGAAGGCGCGCTCGAGGCCGCGGCGCGAGAGGCCAAATCAGCCTTCGGCGACGGCCGCGTGTTCATCGAGAAGTACCTCGCCCGCCCGCGCCACGTGGAGGTGCAGATCCTTGGCGATGAGCACGGACGCGTCGTCGCGATGGGCGAGCGCGAATGCTCGGTGCAGCGGCGCCATCAGAAGATAATCGAGGAGTCGCCCGCGCCAGGGATTTCCCACGCGATCTGCGCGGCGATGGCCGATGCGGCGCTGAAACTCGCCGCCGTCTCCGGTTACACGAATGCCGGGACGTTCGAGTTCCTTGTCGATGGCGATAATTTCTATTTTCTCGAGGTGAACGCGAGGCTCCAGGTCGAGCATCCGATCACGGAGATTCGTTTCGGATGCGATCTGGTCGCCGAGCAACTGCGAATCGCCGAGGGCGAACACGTTACCGAGCCGGCCGCGCCGCGCGGCAGCGCGATCGAATGCCGGGTGTATGCCGAGGACGCGGAGCGGGACTTTCGCCCGGCGGTGGGAAGCGTACTCGAGATGAGAATTCCCGCGGGTCCGGGCGTGCGGTTCGACACGCATCTAACGCGCGCGGCCGAAATCGGGACTCACTACGACGGCCTGATGGGAAAACTCATCTGCTGGGGCGCCGACCGGGAAGAAGCGCGCCGCCGCGCGCTCGGAGCGCTCGACGAATTGGCGATCCTGGGCATCATCAACACCGCCGGATTTCTCCGCGACGTGATCGCGAGCGATCCGTTCCGCCGCGCCGATCTCTCGACCCGGTTCGTGGACGAATTCTTCACCGGATGGCATCCCGACGACACCGCGCTCGACGCCGCGCTGATCGCGGCGGTGCTTGCGGCGGCGGGCACGTTGGGTATCAGGCGCGAGGGCGAGCGTGCCGCCGCAACCGGCGCGCCGAGGCCTGAAACAGCGCGATCGCCATGGGCGGAACTCGGGGGCTTCGAGTTGTGGAGGCCGCGATGAAGCTCAAGCGGATCGGCGACGGGCGAGAATTCGACGCGCAACTGGTTGCCGCCGAGGGCGGGCGGATTCGCGCGCTCGCGGATGGACGCGAAATTGCCGCCGGCGTCGAGCAGCTCCCCGATGGCAGCGCGCTGCTCACCATCGGCACGCGCCGACTGCGCGTCTTCGCAGCGCGGCGCAACTCATCGATCCTCGTCGCCGTCGGTCCGAGCACGTTCGAGTTCGCTCCCGTCGAGGAGGCCGCGCGGCGTCATTCTCGCGGCCTTGCTGCGCCGGCGATTACGGCGCCGATGCCGGGCAAAGTCCTCAAAGTGCTCGTCGAGGCCGGCGATCAGGTCGAGCCGGGCGAGTCGCTGGTCGTCATCGAAGCGATGAAGATGGAGACCGCGGTCGCGGCCGAAAGCCCCGCCATCATCACGCGGGTGCGCGTCGCCGAGGGTCAGATGGTCGACCACGGCGACGTGCTGATCGAACTCAGCCCGGTCCCCGATTCAGAAGCGCCCGAATCTGCCCCGCCGCAGTCGTGAGCCACTGCTCGAAGTCGCCCTCGCTTTCGACGACTATGTGCAGCTTGCCATCCTTGGAGAGCGACACGCGCCCGGGATGTTCGGGCCGAAGCGGAATCACGACCGCCTCGCGTGAGATGCCGAGCGGCTCGATTATCGCGAAGATGCGCTCGATCTCCTTGAGCGTTACTGCTGTGAGCATGATTGCCGGCGTTTTCGCCGTCGCCCGGTGCGGCCGCCGCTATTTACATACGGGGCAGGCCGCATAAGCTCAAGGGTGAGGGCCGCGCGGCCCGCGGGAGGGCTTATCTCGTGTACGGAACGATCAAAAGGATAATCAAAGACAAGGGATTCGGATTCATCACTCCCGACGACGGCGGCGACGAGGTGTTCTTCCATCGGTCGCGCCTGTCGCCCAAGGTCTATTTCGAGGATCTCCGCGAGGGCACCGACGTGCAGTTCGACGTGCGTCCGGGCGAAAAGGGCCGGCAGGCGTTCAACCTTCGGTTGCGCTGAACCGTAGCGGCGCAGGATTCGATTTGCGCCGCGGCGGCGCAATCGAGGCGATGAAGCCCGCCGAATCTCGTGCTAGCTTTGAATCGCGGCAGCCACCGGCGTCCGATTGAGCGCCGCCGCGGGCCGCAGCGAAGCGCAATTGGAACCTCACATAATCGAGCGCGCCGAGCATCCCGTCTCGCGCCGCGATATTGACCCGAATGTCCTGAAGGTCCTTTATCGCCTCGCCAATGCGGGGCACGTCGCGTACCTGGTTGGCGGCGGCGTGCGCGACCTGATGCTGGGGCGGGTTCCGAAGGATTTCGATGTAGCGACTTCCGCACATCCGCAGGAAGTTCGCCATCTGTTCCGCAATTCGCGCATAATCGGGCGGCGCTTCCGCCTCATCCACGTCTTCTTCGGTCCGCAGAACATCGAGGTCGCAACCTTCCGCCGCCAGAGCGAGGAACTCGCCGAGTCCCCCGACCCGCTGATCCGGCTCGACAACACCTTTGGCACCCCGGAGGAGGACGCGTTTCGGCGCGACTTCACCGTCAACGCCCTCTTCTACGATCCGCAGACGTTTCGCGTGATCGACTACACCGGTGGCGCCGAGGATCTCCGCGCGCGCCTCATCCGCACGATCGGGGACCCGGAACTCAGGATGCGCGAGGATCCGGTGCGGATGATGCGGGCGGTGAGGTTTGCGGCCAAGCTCGGTTTCGAGATCGAACCGCGCACGCGCTCGGCGATCGAGCGTCATCGCGGCGACCTTCTTAAATCATCGGTGCCCCGCCTGGTCGAGGAAACTTACCGCACGCTCGGGCAGGCGGAGGCTGCGCGCGCTCTCGTCCTGATGGAGCAGCTTGGGCTCCTGGAGCAGGTGCTGCCGTTCCTTTCCGCACATCTCAAGGCGCATGCCGGCGATCTCGAGAGCGCGCCCGCGGTCCGCAATCTCGCCGCACTCGGCCGTTCGATCGGCGGCGGGCTCGCCGCGGGTCATCCGCTGATCCTGGCGGCGATGTTCCTCGACTTCTGCCTGACTGGCGCGGCGCGCGCCGCCGGCGGCGGCTTCGCCCTGGTCACGGAACTGCGCGCGCGAGGGTTCGCTCGCGGCGACACGGAACATATGCGGCTTTTGATCGAGGCGTTCGATCACCTGGCGGCGCCATCGAGGCGCACGCGCCGGCTGATGCGCCGGCCGTATTTCGGCGAGGCGCGGCGGTTTTTCGAGATGATGGCGCCTACGTATCAAATCGATCGCACGCCGCTCATCCGATTTCTCGCCGATCCGGACCATTACTTTTTGCGCCAACCCGCCGCCCCGCAGGAGGGAGCAAGCCCCCGCCGCCGGCGACGGCGCCGACGACGACGCGGCCGCTTTCGCAATCGATTGCATCGTCTTGCGGCCAAGGGCGTTACCGCTGCCGTATCGGGTCCGCAATCGACGGGAGAGCAGGCGCCGGCGGACCTCGTCTCACCCGCCGAGCGGGAAAATCCTGCGCCGATCGGCCCGGACAGGCGCGATTAGCCCGCGACATCGCCCGCGGGCGGCGCGGATTTTCGACTTCAATCCGCAGCGATTTCGGCGGAAAGCTCTCTCTTTATCTGAACAAAGCGCGTGAGTCCGGTGAGCGTGATGATGCCCACCAGCTTTCCTCCATCGATGACGAGCAGGCGGCGGCTGTTGGCCTCATTCATCTTGTGAATCGCGCCGATCGCGCTGGCCTCGGGTTCGATCTCGATTCGCGGATCGAGCGGGATCATGATCTCGGAGACGGTTTTCCGCGCCCGCTCCTCGCTTGGACAATGGCGAAGCTGCGACAGCGAGAGCAGGCCAACCACTCGTCCGTTTGCCACCACGGGAAATCCGCCGTACCCCAGCCTCAGAAAATAGTGCTCGATTGCGTCCGCGACCGGCATTTCGGCGGTGAGCGTCACCGGTTCACGGGTCATGATGTCGCCGACGCGGACGCGCCGGAGCGTCTGATCCATCATCGTGCTCTGGTATCCGCCTGCCGCCGCAGCTCGAAGGAACAGTCCGATGAAGATCAGCCAGAGACCGCCCACGAGCGCGCCGGAAAAGATTTCGA
>DASPOF010000024.1:0-4401 GCA_035626155.1 Binataceae bacterium (SeqCode) | reverse complement strand
CGTGCCGCCAGCGGCGCCACCTCCCACCGGTGCAAGATGCTCATGGTAAAGATCGTCGAGCGACGGCTCCGCGCGTCCGGGATTCACCAGGAAGCCCGCGAGCATCGTGTCGAAGTCCACGCCCCTGAGCGTGACGCCGTGGCGGCCGAGCCGGCGCAGATGAGTCTTCAGATCGTGGCAGGTCCTGGGCGGCGACGGAGAACCCAGCAGGGAAGCGCAATCGCCGATCAGGTCGCCGGTTACGACGTAAGTTAAACCGCCGCCGCGAAGTTGCAGGCGGTCGCCCGCGCCATCTTCGCCCGCGAGATCGAGCGAGATTCGCTCGGCTGCGCCAAGCTCATCGATCACCGCGGGCAGATCGTCGCGCCGCACCGCGACCTCTGCGCCCGCGCGGGCCTCGCGCGCCGCGGCGGATGCGGTCAGTTCGGCGAGCAGGGAATGAAATTCGAGCTCGCGGACCAGGTCGGCGGCGGCTTGCGAATCGATGCCCTCCCAGGCGAGATCGTCGGGCTCGACGTCGAGAGGCACGCCGGTGTCGATGCGCACGAGCTTGAGTGCGAGTTCGGCGTCGGCGCGATGTTGGCGGAGGAGATCGGCGATTTTTTTCGCCCCGCGCAAATCGCTCTTTTCCACTTCGCCGAGATTGGCGAAAAGTTTCGCGATCCCGCCGAACCTCTGCACCAGCGCCGATGCGGTCTTTTCGCCGATTCCGGGGACTCCCTTCACGTTGTCGATCGGATCGCCGGTGAGCGCCTGGATATCCGCCAGCGCGTCCGGTTCCACGCCGAATCGTTCCCTGACCTCGCGCACGCCGGTCCGCCGATCGCTCATCGTGTCCCACAGGGTTACGTGCGGGCCGACGAGCTGCCGCAAGTCCTTGTCCGAAGTCACGATTATGGTGTCGAAATTCTTGCGCGCGGCGCGCGTGGCGAGCGTCGCGATCACGTCGTCGGCCTCGTAGCCGTCGCGGATGATGCTCTTGATCCGGAAGGCCTCGACGGCGCGGTGTACGTAAGGAATCTGGACGCTTAAGTCGCTCGGCATCTCGGCGCGGTTCGCCTTGTAGTCCTCGAACAAATCATCGCGGAAGGTTTTCTTGGCCGAATCGAAAACGACCGCGATGTGAGTGGGGCGCGTATCTTTGAGCAGCTTCAGCAACATCCTGATGAAGCCGTAGACGGCGTTGGTCGGCATTCCGCGCGAAGTGGTGAGCTGCGGCAAGGCGAAGAAGGCGCGGAAAATGTATCCCGAGCCGTCCACCAGGATGAGTTCCTTGCGATCGCCGGCCATAATTTGAAAGTACCCGATAAGACCCTGCAAGCGACAGTGCCCCCTCCCGGCGCGGGCGGCGGGGAATCTCGTCACTTTGAACGCATGATGGGGCGCGCCCGCGGCCGCGCGAGTGCGCCCGCGATTCCGAACTGTCCGCCTGGCCTGACCGCGATCCGGGACAACTCCCTGTTTCGCACCGGCCGGTCGTATTGACTCTGCGCGTCGCGCTGGTTAACTGATCGATCGCCCTGATTTCGAACTTCCGCGCAAGTCCGGCGGGATAGGGCGGGGGCGGAGAGGTGCCTGCGGGCGGCCGGGAACCGAACGACTCGAATGATTGAGGTCAAAAACCTAACCAAGCTGTACGGCAGCTTCGTCGCGGTCAGCGACGTTTCGTTCAAGGCCGAGCGCGGCTCGATCCTTGGCTTCCTCGGACCCAACGGCGCGGGCAAGACCACGACGATGCGGGTCATCACCGGCTACATGCCGGCGACCTCCGGGACCGTGCTGGTCGACGGCCTGGATATCTTCACCCAGTCGCTCGAGGCGCGCCGCAGGATCGGTTACCTGCCCGAGAATCCGCCGCTTTACTCGGATATGCGCGTCGAGGCCTACCTGCGCTTCGTTGCGCGCCTGCGCGGCGTGCCGCGCGCGAAGATGGATGAGGCGCTCGACCACGCGATCCAGGTATGCGGGCTTTCGGGCATGGCCCATCGCATATGCGGCCAGCTTTCCAAGGGCTATCGCCAGCGCGTCGGGCTTGCCCAGGCGCTGATTCACGATCCGCCGGTCCTGGTGCTCGATGAGCCGACGATCGGACTCGACCCGCGCCAGATTCATGAGATCCGCGAACTCATCCGCAAGCTTTCCGGCGACCGCACGGTGGTGCTCTCGACGCACATCCTGCCCGAGGTCTCGCAGATCTGCGACAAGGTCGTAATCATCAGCGATGGCCACGTCGTGCTCGAAGAGCAGATCGCGAAACTTCCGGCGGAAACATCGCTCGAGCAGGTCTTCCTCGATGCAATCTCCAGGGAGCGGCACGTCGAGACGGCGTCGGCGGAAGAGGAGCTGGAGGAGGTCGGAGCGGGGCACACCTAGGGCCCGGCTTATCGCCAGATGAAGAACGCGCTTACCATCGCGGGCAAGGAGCTCGCCGGCTACTTCGTGCAACCTGTCGCGTACGTCGTGATGGGGGTGTTCCTGGCCCTTGCCGGGTTCTTCTTCTTCGAGCTGCTCAGCTATTTCCAGATAACGCTCAATATGTACGCGGCGATGCAGAACGCGGGCGTGCTCGAGCGCATCAACCTCAACCAGCGCGTCATCGAGCCGCTGCTGCACAATTTGTCGATCGTGCTGGTTATCCTGGTGCCGGCGATTACGATGCGCACGTTCGCCGAGGAAAAGCGCACGGGGACCTACGAGCTTCTGCTCACGGCGCCGATTCGCACCGGCGAGATCGTCGCGGGCAAGTTCATCGCCTCCGCCGCGTTCATGCTCATCATGATCGCGCTGGCGGGCATCTTCCCGGTGATTCTCGCGGCGTTCGGTAACCCGGAGATTGGCGTGATGGTGTCGGGCTACATCGGGCTCGCGCTGCTTTCGCTCGCGTTTGTGTCGGTGGGACTGTTCACCAGTTCGCTCACGCAGAACCAGATCATCGCCGCGATAAGCTGCTTCGGCGCGCTGCTCCTGCTGTTCGTGATTTCGTGGCCGGCGCAGACCGGCGGCGGCCGCGTGGCGGGAGCGCTGCGCTATCTTTCGCTCACCGAGCATTTCTCGCAGATGGTGACGGGAATTCTCGACACCTCGGACATCATTTATTTCCTGAGCCTCATCCTGTTGGCGCTGTTCCTCACGCAGCGCTCGGTTGAGTCGGCGCGCTGGCGTTAGGCGGGAGCATCCAAGGTCATGCAGCGTTCGGGTCCACTGTACGGGCTGATCGGGCTGGTCCTGCTGGCGTTCGGGACGTTCGAGTATCTGTTCGCCCCCGGCTTCAAGCTATTCGTATGGGTCAATCTGGCGGGCGGCTTTTTCGCAATCGTTCTGTGGATCACATCCAGCGGGGCCGCGCTCTTGACGCTCGCCGGCGAGCGCACGACGCGCTACGGCGCGAACGCGGTGATTTATTCGGCTGCGTTCATCGGACTCCTTATCGCGGTCAATTATCTCTCCACCGTTCACCGCCGCCGGCTCGACCTCACCACGGAGAAGGTCTTCAGCCTGTCGAGCCAATCCGAACAAATCGTCAAACAGCTCAAGAAGCCGATCAAATTCAGCGGCTTCTTCCAGGGCGGCGAGAATGCGCAGGCACGCGAGCTGTACTCGATGTACGCATACGCATCGCCGCAAGTCAGCTATGAACTGGTCGATCCGGACCGCCATCCCGAACTCGCCGAGCGCTACAAGGTCTCAACTCTGAACGTCACTCACGTCCAGTATGGCGGCGATACCGGCGAGGGGACCAACGTCACCGAAACGACCGAGGAGGCGCTCACCAACGCCATCCTGCGGGTCTCCAAGGCCGGCAAGAAGGTCGTCGATTTCCTCGACGGCCACGGCGAGGCCGACCCCGACAATACACAGGACGCCACCGGGATGGGGGAACTCAAGAAGGACCTCGAGGGCGAAGGCTTCGAGGTGCGAAAGCTGGTCCTCGCATCGCTTGAAAAGGTCCCCGATGACGTGACGCTGGTCGTGGTCGCAGGCCCGATCAAGCCGCTGCTCGCGCCCGAGATCGAGCGGCTGAGCGCCTATCTCAAGCGCGGCGGCCGCATGATCGTGATGCTGAGGCCGCAGCGTCCCGACGAGCCCGTGGACGAGAACGCGCTGATCTCGCTGGTCGGACAATGGGGGGTCAAGGTCGGCAACGATGTCGTCGTCGATCAGGTCGTCCGCCTGTTTGCGGGGCCCGCGCTCGGGCTGAACCCGCTGGTCCAGGACTACGGCGACCATCCGATCACGCGCGACTTCCATCAGCGCACGGTCTTCCCGATGGTGCGGTCGCTCTCGGTGGCGGCCGATGCGAAGCCCGGCCTGCAACTGACGTCGCTTGCGAAGACCAGCGACACCTCGTGGGCGGAGGTCGACCTTGAGGGGATCTTCAAACGGCAGGAGGCGAAGTTCACC
>DASPOF010000023.1:0-29051 GCA_035626155.1 Binataceae bacterium (SeqCode) | reverse complement strand
GTATGCGTTGCAATTGAAAGCACAGGTCCACGAGGTTCCAACGAGCTTGCTCCCGCAGTCCGCACTTGCCAATCGGGGATAAACGCTCAACATCGCGAGCGCCGCTATCGCCATACAAAACAATCGCTTCATCGCTCTTTCCTCCCTCCACGAAAATCGCGCTGAATTCTCTGCGCCGACAAAATGCCTGGCACGCTTCCCATTCAAGCGGGCTTATATCATCATCCTAATCCTAAGGAAAAGACGAATTCGACTGCGAGTGCGACCCCCGAGCCTCAGGATGTCGGCTATTTCGTATGGGCGCCCTGAAGGACGATCACGCAGCGATCGCGAGCAGGCACTTCATCCAGCCGCAAGCCGAGTTCATCGGCGAGGCTCCTTCCCACGATCAGCAATTGTCCGGGCGTTTGACTGAATAACTGATTAAGGCTGCGCTTGGTCAGCACGTCGGCGGGGAACAGCCGGCCCAGTCTTGCGCGCGCATCGCGGATCAAATCAACGAGCCCGGCTTCGTTCCGTGCAATCTTGCCCGGGACGAGGAGCGCCCGGAGTTTGCGCCGGTCCCTGCGTGCGATGCGGATGGCGAGCTCCAGCACGGCCCTCCCGTCCGCGCCCGCATCGACTGCCGCGAAGACGCGATCGACCGGACGATTCGTACCGTGGATAAATACGCCGAGATTAATCGGCAGCGCTCGGGCGCTGGCGAATACTTCGCGCACCACGCCGCCCATGGTATCGCCGCCCAACGCCGACTGATGATATCCGAGAAGAACCCAGGCGACGCGCGCGGACTCTGCCGCGCTGATGATGTCGGCGGCGGGATTGTCGGACCATAACGGCTCGGCCTCGATCGCCGCGCCATGCGCTCGGGCGTACTCAATCGCCGCGATCAATGCCGGCGTAGGAGGGGCGGGGCCTTCCCGCTCTGCCGATTCGCTACGATCGCCGCCGCTCGGGCGAGGTACCAGCGCAATCACGCGCGGAGGCGGCTCACCCGGCTCGGTCGCTGCCAGGGCAATCGCCATCAGAGGCGCGACCCCGTCGGGATTCGAAACCGGCACCAGGAATCCGCGTTTATCTTCCGGCAGCGTGGCGTGCCCCTCGAATCCTACGCGGCGGATACTCCTTCCTGCGATACCATTGGCCGATACCAAATTACGATCGATGGCGAATCCACCCCTGATTCACTCCGCTTCCACCACCGCCCGAACCGTCGAGGACAGATCGTCCGGCGTCTGATGGCCGCTCACTTCGGCGCCCGCACGAGGCTCGATAGTCAGAAAAAGAAGCGACGATATCAGCGACAAAACGCCCGTCAGGATAAACGGTATAGTAAAGTCGTGCGTCGCCAGCGCTCCCGCACCGCGGGCCCCCACACTGAGGTGCAGCAGCAACGCAGCGAAGCCGACGCCGAAACTCAGAAACAACTGCTGAGCCATGCTCGCCAGGCTGCTCGCGTTGCTCATCAAGTGCTGCGGCACGTCCGCATAGGCAAGCGTACCAAGGGCGGTAAACTGCAGCGATCGGAAAAACCCGCCCAACAGCAGCGTGAGGATAATCAGCGAGTGCGGGGTCGTGGGACGGAACAACGCGTAACCCATCATGATGACGCCGCTAATCACGCCGTTGCCGATCAGCACCGACCGGAAGCCAAAGCGGCGAATCGTCGGCGGCGCGATGAATTTCATCGTCAGCGATCCTGCCGCGCTGGTGAAGGTGAGCATGCCCGAGGCGAATGGGCTAAGACCGAATGCCAATTGGAGCAGCAAAGCCAGCAGAAACGGCAGCGCGCCGATGCCCATGCGGAAGAAACCGCCGCTGACGGTGGCCGCGGTGAAAGTCGGTATCCGCAGCAACCCCAGATCCACAATGGGATACGCAGTGCGCCTGAAATGGAGGATATAGAGCCCCATGCACAATCCTCCACCCGCCAGCACGGTCATAACTATACTGACGGGAAGCACTCCCCGGCCGAGCGCCTCGAAGCCGAAGACAATCCCGGCAAGTCCCAACCCGGTCAGAACGAAGCCTCGCAGGTCGAGCGGCCCGATGTCCTCCTCGCGGATATTCGTGACGAAGAGGGTAACCAGCAGGACTCCGATCAGTCCGATTGGCACGTTGATGAGGAAGACCCATCGCCACGAATAGTAAGTAACGATGAACCCGCCCACGGGCGGCCCGACCACCGGACCCAGCACCGAGGGTACCGTCAGGTAGGACATCGCCATCACCAGCTCCGACTTGGCCACGGACTTAAGCACGACCAGCCGGCCCACCGGCACCATCATCGCGCCGCCGAGACCTTGCAAGACGCGCGAGGCGACCAGCTCGGGCAGCGATCGGGACATCCCGCAACAGACCGAGCCGATGGTGAAGATCACGATCGCCGTCCGGAACACGGTGCGCGAACCGTACCGGTCGGCTACCCACCCGCTCAGCGGGATGAATACCGCGAGGCTCAGGAGATAAGAAGTGATCGCGAGATTGAGCTTGATCGGATCTTCATGCAGCGAGTGGGCGATGGCGGGCAAAGCGGTCGAGATGATCGTCGAGTCGAGCGTCTGCATGAACAGCGCGCATCCGACAATCATAGGCACGAGGGTCGGCGAAGAGGGCGGCGCGGGGCTTTCCGAATCCATCGTTTCGTGAGTACTGCTCGGCAAGTCCACAATTTTATCCTAATCGAACGCAATAGTAACGCAGGCGCCCGGCAGGGCGAGATGTTCAGAATTTACGGGCCGCAAATCGTCCATCATTTTCCGGCGCCGGCAGGGCGCGGAAGCGGAGAAGAATGACGCGCGCGTGCCCGCCATCAGAGGTGCGCCCGATTTACCAAAATTATCAAATGGCGCGGCGGAAATGGTCCGCCAGAACTTTTGCAACACAGCAGCTCAACCGCTTCGCGGTCGGGATATGCAGGAACTCGTTGGGGCCGTGTGCGTTCGCGCCCGGCCCGAGCACCCCGGTGACGACGAACTGCGCATCGGGAAACCGCCCGCCCAGCATGCTCATGAACGGAATCGTGCCTCCCTCGCCCATGTACGCGAGCGGCTTTCCAAAGTAAGTCGTGGATGCATCATTGAGCGACTTCTCGAGCCACGGAGCGAGCACGGGCGCGTCCCATCCCTGCGCCGCCCAGTCAGGCTCGAAGCTGACCCTGGCGCCATACGGCGGATCCTGCTCCATCAGAGTTTTGAGAGCGCGCCCGGCGGATTCGGCGTCGCACGAGGGCGGCAATCGCAGCGAAAGCTTGAGCGCCGTCTTCGGACGCAGGACGTTGCCCGCCTCCGCCGATCGCGGTAGTCCGTCCGCGCCGATCACGCTGAGCGCCGGACGCCAGGTGCGGTTCAGGATCAGCTCTGCGAGATCGGTGCTCTGGGGACGCGTTCCTCCCGCCAGCGGAAATTTATTGTAAACGCTTTCGCCCAGGAGCGGCGCGGCGGCGCGCGCCTGCGCGACGCGTCCCGCAGGAATGGGGCTTCGGAACTCGGCGGGCAGGATCGCCCCGCTGCGCTCGTCCTCGATGCGGCTGAGCAGCATGCGCGCGATGCGGAAACTGCACGGTACGATTCCCCCCGCATCGCCCGAGTGAACGCCTTCCTCCATAACCTCGACCGTGAGAACTCCGCCGACGAGTCCGCGCAACGACGTCGTGCACCAGAGCTGATCGTAATTGCCGCAACCGGAATCGAGCGCGACGACCAGGCTGGGCTGCCCGATCCGGCCGGCAAGATGGTCGATATAATGCGGCAGATCGAAGCTGCCGCTCTCCTCGCACGCCTCGATCAACACAACGCATCGCGCGTGCGGGATTCCGTGCGCGGCGAGCGCCCCGATCGCGCCCAAGCTCGCGAACATCGCGTACCCGTCATCCGCCGCGCCGCGGCCGTAGAGGCGTTCGTTCTCGATTACCGGCCGCCACGCATCGAGCCCCTCGCGCCAGCCCGTCATCTCGGGCTGTTTGTCCATGTGGCCATAGAGCATCACGCAATCATCCGATTGCCCCGCGATCTCGATGAACAGAAGCGGCGTGCGGCCGGCGAGCTGCACGGCCTCGATCCGCATCCCCGGTATCTCGCGGCCGAGCGCCCAGCGCCGAAAGCGCTCGACGACGCTATCCATGTAGCCGTGCGCCTTCCAATCGGGATCGAACGCGACCGATTTGTTCGGGATGCGGATGTATTCGGAGAGCTCGGGGACTGCGGATTCGTCCCACATCTTCGAGAGCCAGCTTTGGATGACTTGCGCGTCCATGTCAGGTTCCGCGCAGCGGAAGTCCGGCGGCGCGATAGACGTCGTCGATCACGCGCATATTGGCGACTGCGGCGGCGCCATCGGTGGGGAATTTTGCCGCGCCTCGCACCGCCGCAGCAAACGCGCGCAGTTGATGGGTGAACGTCGCGTCGCCCGGGACCGTTTCTTTCTTCTCTCCGTCGGCGGTCTTGAGCGTCAACTGGTGGCCGCGATGGGGCGCAACCGGATTGACCACGTTGAGTTCGCCGCGCTCGCCGCGTGCGGTGAACAGGATCATCAGGGTGGCATCCTGCGCCATCGAGCAGCTCACGCGCGCCGATACGCCGCCGTTCAACTCCAGGTCGATATCCATCGCGACGTCGATGTTCGGCGGTCCGATCCGCGCCGTGGCTCGCAACACGCGCGGGGTGAGGCCGGAGAAGTTGCGCAGCATGTGCAGCGGATAGCATCCCAAGTCCATCGTCGCGCCGCCGGCGAGGCTCCAGTCGAAGCGGATGTTGTTCTTGGGAGACATCGGGACCGTGAACCTCGCCTCGAGATGAGTGAGCCGCCCGATCGCGCCGTCGCGCAAGAGCTGCCGCACGCGCTCCGCCAGAGGATGGTAGCTGTAGTGGAACGCCTCGCCGAGCAGCAGATGAGTCTCCTCGGCGGCCTTCGCCATGCGCTCAGCCTCCGCCGCGTTGCTTGAAATCGGCTTTTCGCAGAGCACGTGCTTGCCGGCGCGCAGCGCCGCGATGCTCCACTCGCAATGGAGAGAGTTGGGCAGCGGATTGTAGATCACATCGAGGTCGGGGTCGTTGATGAGATCGGTATAGGTCGCGTGAACTCGCGGGATATTGTGCGCGCTGGCGAACTCGCGCCCCCGCGCCGGATCGCGCGCCGCGATCGCGGTCACCTCGACATCGGACACCTGGTGCGCGGGCTTGATGAGCGCATCGGGCGCGATGCGCGCGGCGCCGAGAATCCCGAATCGCAACGGATGTTTGTCTGGCATTATTTACTCCGCTGGGAGGCCGGCGGCGTCATCGCAACCAGCCTCAGGATTAGTTACCCGGAGATCGGGAGTTTAGCAAAGCCTCCGGCCACGCCAACGCTTGCGATGTCATCAAGCCGGGACTCGTGTTACCAGTGACGACAAGGTCGAACGGGAGGAACTTTCCGTATGGAAAAGGTCCGTGCGGTCGCAGTCGATCCGGGGACGAAGGAACGGCTCGTGATCAGGGAGTTCGACGCGCCGGCTCCGCAGGCATCCGAGGCGCTCGTGCGCGTGAAGGCGATTTCGATCAACCTGGGCGAGGTGCGCAACGCGCTGACCGAGGCGCCGCTCGGCTACCGGCCGGGCTGGGACCTCGCCGGGATAGTCGAGCGTCCGGCGGCAATCGGAGGCGGGCCGAAAGCGGGCGCGCGCGTCGTCGGCCTGGTCCCGACCGGAGCGTGGGCGGAGCGCGTCGCGGTGCCGACCGCCGGCCTGGCGGAAATTCCCGACAGCGTCTCGTTTGCGCAGGCCGCAACCCTCCCGGTCGCCGGCCTCACAGCGCTGTATGGGCTGGAGCGCAACGGCTCGTTGCTCGCGCGCCGCGTGCTCATCACCGGTGCGTCGGGCGGGGTCGGCCATTTCGCCTGCCAGATCGCGCGCCACGCGGGGGCGTTCGTCGTGGCGGCGGTTCGCCGCCCGGAACGCGAGAAGCCGGCGCGCGAGTGGGGCGCGCATGAAGTGGTCGTGGGCGAAGACATCAGCGCGGCCGCCAGGTTCGGCCGCTATCACATGGTGCTGGAATCGGTGGGCGGCGCGGTGCTCGCCTCCGCGCTCGAGATGCTCGCGGCGGGCGGGATGTGCGTTTCGTGCGGAGCGTCCGCATCGGCGCAGGCCACAATCGAAGTGCGCAGCCTGATGCGCGCGAGCGCGAGCCTCTACGGTTTCTATCTGATGAATGAGACGGCGTGGGAGCCGGCGTCGCGCGGGCTTAAGCGGATGGCCGGTATGATCGCCGATGGTACGCTCAAGCCGCACATCGATCTCGAATCGCCGTGGACCGAGATCGCGGCGGTCGCCGACCGGCTTTATCGCCAACGCGGGATTATCGGAAAAGCGGTTCTGACCCTTTAGGTCCCTTCCCGCTGATTCGCGCGCGGATCCGGCGGCCTCAGATCAGCCCGGCGGCGCGGGCCCACTTGTACTTCGCGCCCAGCACCGCCACCGGCAGCTCGGTCGTGTACGGGTAGGCCGGAATTCCGTGGTCGAACAGAAAATCGCTGGCTTGCTCGACCTCTACGTCGCCGACCAGCGACGCCACGACCGGTTTATTGATCCCCTTGCGCCGGAATTCCTCGACCACCTCGGCCGCGAGCTTCGCGAACGTCATCGGAGGCGTGATGATCGTGTGCCAGTAGCCGAGGATCAGCGCGTGGATGCGATCATCCTCGAGCGCGAGCCGGATCGTATTCTGATAGGTTGCGGGTGGCTCGCCGCCGGTGATGTCCACGGGATTCCCGGATGCGCCGAACGGCGGAATGAACTTGCGGAAGGCCGCATCGAGGTCCGGCGGCATCGACATCAGCTTGAGCCCGTTCTCGACGCACGCGTCCGAGAGAAGCACGCCTGAGCCGCCGGCGCCGGTCACGATCAAAACGTTCTCGCCCCGGGGCGCAGGGAGAATCGGGAGGCAGCGCGCGAATTCGAGCATGTCACTCAGGCTGTAAGCGCGGATGACGCCGCAGGCGCGCAGCATGTCGTCGTAGATTTTGTCGTTCCCCGCCAGCGCGGCGGTGTGCGCGCGCGCCGCCTTGGCGCCCTGGGCCGTGCGGCCCGCCTTGAGCACGACGATCGGCTTTTTCGCCGAGACGCGGCGCGCTACTTCGGCAAACGCGCGGCCGTCCTTGAGGTCCTCGACATGCATCGCGACCGCCTGCGTGTTCGGATCCTGCTCGAAGAATGTGAGCAGGTCGTCCTCGTCGATGTCCGACTTGTTGCCGAGTCCGACGATCGCCGACACGCCCATGCGGGCCGAGCGGCTGAATCCGATTATCGCCATCCCGACGCCGCCGCTCTGCGATGAGAGCGCGACTGCGCCCTTTACGTCGTAGGGGGTGCAGAACGTCGCGCACAGATTCTTGTGCGTGTAGTAGAAGCCGTAGATGTTCGGCCCCATCAGGCGCACGTTCGATTTGCGCCCGATCTCGACGATCTGCTCCTGCAACTCGACGTTGCCAGTCTCGGCGAATCCCGAGGGGATCAGCACCGCGCCGGGCACTCCCTTTTCTCCGCATTCGCCGAGCGCGGCGGCAACCAGCGGCGCGGGAATCGCAAACACGGCGACATCGATCGGGCCGGGGACCTCCTTCACGCTGCGGTAGGCCTTGAGGCCCAGCACTTCCGGAACCTTGGGATGAATCGGATAGATTTTCCCCCGGTACCCGCCATCGATCAGGTTCTTCACCACCGAGTTGCCGATTTTGCCGGCCTCCGGCGATGCCCCGATGACGGCAACCGCATCCGGCTTCATGATCCGGTTCATCGCGCGCACGATCTCGTCATGAGACGGACGGTAGCGCGGCTTGGGCGGCGTGAAATCCACGAGGATGCGCACGTCGGCGGCCGCCGCGCCGTCGGGGCGGGCGAAGATCGGGTTGAGGTCGATGTCGTGAATCTCGGGGAAGTCATCGACCAGGTGAGAGACCGCGACGATTATCGATGCGAGCGCATCGCGATCGACCGGCTCGGCGCCGCGCACGCCGCGCAGGACTTCGGCCGCCGCCACCCCGTCGAGCATCGCGAGCGCATCGGCGTCGGTTGCGGGCGCAAGCCGGAAAGTGACTTCCTTGAGCACCTCGACCAGCACCCCGCCCAGGCCGAACGCGACGACTTTGCCGAAACTCGGATCGGTGAGCGCACCGACGATCACTTCCCGCCCTCCGCGCAACATCTGCTGCACCAGCACGCCGGTCAGTTTCGCGCCGGGAGCATGCGAGCGGACATTGCGCAGGATCGTGTCGTACGCTCGTTCGGCTTCCGCAGAAGTCCTGAGGTCCACGGCCACGCCGCCGGTCTCGGTCTTATGAAGAATGTCGGGCGAGACGACCTTCATCACGACCGGGTATCCGATGTCGCCGGCGACCTTCGCGGCCTCTTTGGCTGAGGTCGCGAGCGCTTCCTTTGGCACCGGTATCCCGTAGGCCTCGCAGACAATCCTTCCTTCCGTCGGGGTCAACGCGCCGCGCCCCTCGGCCCTGACCCTGTCGATAACCTTTCGTACCGCCGTGCGATCGTAACTCATGAGTTCCTGGCCGAATAATCGGTTGCATCCTGGCTCGAGCTTCCGAGCCTCCGCGCAGGCATCATCGCGCCCGGCTCGAGCGGTTGGTGGCTGAAGTTGGCGCCCGCCGGAAAGCGAGTGATCGCCGCGGGCGGGCCCTCAAATTCATGCACAAAACCAATCTTGGCGGTGATCTTAGCTGACTCGGCAGGCTGATTCACATGGCCCGGAATCGCGCGAATCGGCTCCTGAATAGCCAGCGCGCACCCGGCGCGGCACGCGAGATCAAGTTCGCCGGACGCTCTCCCCGGACGCTCGTTCAACGGTCTGCCGCCGCGGCGTTTCCATTTCCTCGGGAAGCAGAATGTCTCGGAAGAAGAAATAGTACAGCACGGCGCCAACCGCGGTCAGCGCGGCCGAAAGTCCGACCGGCAAATCGAGCGCCGCGTATTCCATTAGATAGCCGGAAAAGTACGGAGCAAGCATCGAGCCCACCTGCCAGGGAACGGTCGAAACCCCGGCCGCGCTCGCGCGTTCGGCCGGCCCGACGACGCCCATCAGGTACGACTGCGCAACCGGCACCGAAACCGTCGCGGCGATCATTTGCAGAGCGTAGAACACCGCCGCCCAGAAAAACGTCGGCATGAAGATCATCGCCACCAGGAGCACCACCCCGACCAGACGCGACACCGTAACCGTCAGCACCGCACCCATCGAAAGCGCGAGCCGGCCCGCGAGCAGGTAGGGCAGCGCCGCCGCAAGATTGATCACGAAGAACAGCGTCGCCAGCTCGCCCGGCCCCGCGCCGTACCCGCGATAGAACCAGTAGACGATTAGCGGTCCGAGCATCCCCATGCCGAATCCCTGGATCACGTTGGTGAGCGCCAGCGGCGCCACGATTCTCCACGATGCCGGCGACAGGCCGAGCTTCAGCGTGGCGGGGGCAAACGCGCTCGGGCCTTGTGTCGCCGGATGCGATCGCGATTCCGTGACGGGCACGACCGCCGCAGCCATCGCGACGCCCACCACCGCGGTGAGGAGAAAGAGAACGCGATAGCCGCTCAACGCCGGCAATCCCATCGTGGCGGTCAGCAGGCGCGGCAACCACGCCAGCAGCGACCCAATCGCGCCCGCGATGACGCCGACGAAGGACAACACCCCGAAGATGGTCGTGCGGCTCGCGTCGTCGGCGTGCTCGGCGATGAGCGCCTGCTCGGCGGGGTAGAACGGTCCCCAGTTGCCGGCGCTGGCGGCCCCGCCGCCCCTGCCGATCGTGCCGATGGCGGCGGCCAATACCAACACGACAAAGCTGGTTGAGACCGCGAAGGCGAGCCCGCCGAAAACGGTGAGCAATGAGATGGCGATGAGGAAGTTCTTGCGGCCAAATCGGTCCGAGTATATCCCGACCAGCGCGGTCAGGACCGCGCTCGCAATCGCCGCCGCGGTGAACAGGATCCCAAGATGCACCGCATCGTAGCCGAGCACGGCCACATAGAGCGGCACGATGATCGCCAGGTAGCCCTGCGATGCGCTCCTGAGCGCGCGCACCACGAACAACCAGGTGAGCGAAGCATTCAGCCATCGCGGCTTCAGCCGCCGCCGTGGTCTGACCGGGACGAAATCCATCGCGACCATCACCGTTTCGGCGCGCGCAGAAATGTCCAGAAACGCACGCCGCTTAACCCCACCGCCTCTCCATCGATGATCTGCGTGAAGCCCTGTTTGCGATAGAACGCAACGTTGCGCGGCTGCTCGGTCTCCAGGTAGCAGGGGAGGCCCTCGGCCTGCGCCCGCTCCAGAATCGGCTTGATCAACTCGCCGCCGATTCCGCGGCGCTGATGCGCCGGCTCGACGCCGAGCAGCAGGAGGTACCAGTACGGGCCGGTCATAGCGCTCTCTCGCGCTCTCGCTTCACGCCCGACGATCTCGCGAAATCGCCCCATCGCGTCGCCGCCGAAGATTCTCGAAAGTTCGTGGAGGCCGGCCGCCTCGACTCTCTCCCGCGTCCATCTGACGTTGGGCGGCAGCCAGATCGCGACGCCCTCGATCGTGTCGGCGGTCGCATAAACCTCGTTGCTGAGAAACCCGAACCTCACCATCCGCGTGCAGTACTGAGGCAGGAGACGCGCGCGTTGGGCCGAATCCGGGAGCGTGTAGGCCATCAGAGGGTCGTCCTGGAATGCGCGCGCGAGCACCTCGCCCGCCTCCTCGATCTGCGCCTGCCTGAGCTTCACAACTCTTGCTGTCACTGGCCCGGACCGCGGCGCCGCGGAAATTCCCGCTTAGCGCTCACATCGGCGACACTACGGCGGCGGCCCGTGGAATGCCAGACGGTTCCCATCAAGAGCGACCTCGCAAGCGGACGGCTCCTCGTGGTTTTTCCGATTGTGGCTTGCATCCGGACTCTGCGAAAATGCCCGCTAGTCCCGCGCGGAGGAAAAAGATGAGCGCGACCGTATCAACTCGCTACGGCAAGCTCGACGGTGAAGAACTAAGCGGCCTGTTCGTGTTCAAAGGCGTCCCGTTCGCGGCCGCCCCGGTCGGGGCGCGGCGCTGGCTCCCTCCCGAGAAACCGGCGCCGTGGACGGGCGCGCGCGATGCGCGCCGGTTTGGCTCGATAGCGCCGCAAAACGTGGTGCGGCTCACCGCCTTGGCCGCGATGATGGTCGAGCAGGAGCAGTCGGAGGACTGCCTCTTTCTGAACGTCTGGACGCCCGGACTCGATCGCCGGCGGCGCCCCGTGATGGTGTGGATTCACGGCGGCGCGTTTTCGATCGGCTCGAGCTCGCAGGGAATTTACGACGGATCGCCGCTGGCCCGGCGCGGCGACGTGGTCGTGGTCACGATCAATTACCGGCTCGGACCGCTGGGATTCCTGCGTCTCGCGGACGTTACCGGCGGGAAAATCCCGGCCACCGGTAATGAGGGACTCCTCGACCAGGTCGCCGCGCTGGAATGGGTGCGCGACAATATCGCCGAGTTCGGAGGCGACCCGGACAACGTAACCATATTCGGAGAATCCGCCGGCGGCATGAGCGTGGGATTGTTGCTCGCGATGCCGCAGGCGCGCGGACTGTTCCACAAGGCGATTGCCCAAAGCGGCGCGTGCCATACCGGTCTTCCGCTGGAGCGCGCGAACCGGGCGGTCGAGCGGATCCTGGCGAAGCTTAAGACACCGCCCACCGACGCCGCCGCGATTCGCGCGCTCGCGCCGGAGCAACTGCTCAAGGGCACCATGCTGGCCGATGGGCGCACGCCCGACCGCGAACTCGGGATGGCGTACCAGCCGGTGGTCGATGGCGCGGTGCTGCCGCGCGCGGCGATCGGCATGGTGGCCGACGGCTCTGCATCGCGAGTCGCCGTGATGGCTGGCTCGACGCTCGAGGAGTGGAAACTGTTCACGCTCATGGACCCGGCCGCGCACTCGCTCGACAGGACCAGACTTGTCGCACGCCTGACAAGGCGGGTGCCTCCGCAAGGCTGCGACTCTCTGATCGATACTTACGAAAAGGCTCGCGCCCAGCGCAGCGAACCCACCTCCCCGATCGATCTCTTCTCGGCGATCGAAACCGACCGCGTATTCCGGATGCCTGCCGTGCGGCTCGCTGAGGCGCAGAGACGGCACGAGCCGCGCGTGTACAACTACCTTTTCACGTGGCGATCGCCCGCGATCGGCGGCGCGCTCGGGTCCTGCCACGCATTGGAGCTGGGGTTCGTCTTCGGCGCCAACCATCTGCCTGGGATGGACTTGTTTTCCGGAAGCGGCCCCTCGGTCGAAAAGCTTGGGGCGCAGATGCAGGATGCGTGGCTTGCGTTTGCGCGTTCGGGCGACCCGGGCTGCGAGAGCCTCGGCGCATGGCCCGCATACGATCCGGAGCGGCGCGCGACGATGGTCTTCGGCGCGGCAAGCAGAGTGGAGAATGGGCCGCTCGATGACGAGCGCCGCGCGTGGGATGCGATCCCGGACCCCGCACTCGGTACGCTCTGAGCAGCGGCGCTTCGCAGCCGATTGCTTCGCGGCACTCGCGCGCGGGAGTTGGCGCTCGACGGCGCGAGCTATTGACAATCCGCGCCTGATGTCCAAAAAGGATGAGTGCGAGAGCCGGAGGGGGTCGAACGATCGCCTCGATTGAGGATACCCCTTAGCGCTCCGATCGAAATTCCATCAAGAGGGAGATTTCACCTTGGCCGAGAACAAGAGACCATTGCCCGTACCCACGCCCGAGACGGCGCACTTCTGGGAAGGCGCCAAGGCCGGCGAATTGCGCCTTCAGCGCTGCGATGCTTGCCGCTATGTCTATTTTCCGCCGCGGCCATTCTGCCCCAAGTGCGCCTCGCGCAAGGTGTCGGTGTTCAAGGCGAGCGGCCGCGCGAAGCTCCACAGCTACGTGATCAATCATCGCCCGCTGCCCGGCTTCACCGCGCCGCATTCGATCGCGGTGGTCGAACTCGCCGAAGGGCCGCGCATGATGACCAATATCGTCGGATGCCCGCAGACGCCCGAGGCGCTGCAACTCGACATGCCGGTGGAGGTGGTGTTCGAGAAGCAGACTGACGAAATTGCATTGCCGCTCTTCAAGCCGGTGGGGAAGTAAGATGAAACCGAAATCAGTCGCAGTGGTCGGGGCCGCCGAGACCACCGAGATGGGGAACATTCCGAATCTGTCGCAGATTGCGCTTCACGCTGATGCGGCACTCAACACGCTGGCGGATGCCGGCCTGAAACCGTCGGACATCGATGGCGTCGCGACCGCGGGCGAGTCGCCCACGAATATCGCGCACTATCTCGGCATCACGCCCACCTGGGTGGATGGCACCTCGATCGGCGGATGCTCGTTCATGATTCACGTGCGCCACGCCGCCGCGGCAATCAACGAGGGCTACTGCAAGACGGTGCTCATCACGCATGGCGAGAGCGGCCGCTCGCGCGTTGGCGCGACCTATCGCAATCGCGGGGGCGTGGGCGGCTCCGGGCTTCCGGAGCAGTTCGAGGCGCCATACGGAGTGGTGGGCCCGCCATCGACGTTCACCATCCCGTGGTTGCGCTACGCGAAGAAGTACGGCATCCGCGAGGAGCAGCTCGCGATGGTGTCGGTGGTCCAGCGCGAGTGGGCGGGGAAGAATCCGCGCGCCACGTTCAGGGACCCGATCACCATCGATGACGTGCTGAACTCGCGGATGATCGCATATCCGTTCCGCCTGCTGATGTGCTGCCTGGTGACTGACGGCGGCGGCGCTTTAATTCTGACTTCCGCCGAGCGCGCCCGGGATTTTCCCCGCAAGCCCGTTTACATCCTCGGCACGGGCGAGAGCGTCGAGACGCCGATGGTCAGCCAGATGGAGGACCTTAGCACCTCGCGCGCATTCCGCGTGTCGGGCAAGAAGGCCTTCGATGAGGCCGGCATCACGCCCAAGGACGTCGGTCACCTGATGGTCTACGACGCCTTCGCGCACTTGCCGATCTACGGGCTCGAGGACCTCGGCTTCTGCAAGCCCGGCGAGGGGCCCGCGTTCATCTGGGAGCGCAACACCGCGCCGGGCGGCAAGCTGCCGCTCAACACCAACGGCGGCGGCCTGAGCTACATGCACTCGGGGATGTACGGGATGTACGCGATGCAGGAATCCGTGCGTCAGTTGCGCGGGGTGGCCCCGGCGCAAGTGCCGGGCGTGAAGATTTCGGTCGCGCAGGGAGTCGGCGGAATGTTCGCCGCAGCCGGCACGATCATCTTCAGCAACGTGCCGCCCTGAGGATCGGGCCGGCTTGCCCGGCACGAGCAGCGGCCCGGACTGCGCGAGCCCGCCAGACCGGGGAATCGGCCCGCGCAGGATATCGCGAGTGCATACCGCCTCGCCGCGAAATCATCCGCCCGCAACCGTCTCCGTCTCGCGGAGCGAGGCGATCGCGATGCTCGCGATCGGCAACACGCTCTGGGGCGGGACCTACGCTGCGGGCAAGCAGGCGCTCTCCTGCCTCTCGTTCGCCGAGTTGAACGCAGTCCGGTTTTCGATCGCGACGCTGCTGATGGCGCCGGCGCTCTGGTCGGGCCGCCGGCTCATAGCTGACCAGCTTCGCGGGCGCCAATCGATGTGGGAACTCGCGCGCCTGGTTCTGCTCGGCTTCGTCCTCAACAAGGCATTCGAGTACGCGGGCCTCGCGATGTCGACCGCGGTCGATGTCGCATTGCTGATCGCGGCGGAATCGCTCTTCACCGCGGTCCTGTCGTGGACCGTGCTCGGCGAGCGAGTGACGCGATCGGGCGTCGCCGCGCTCGTCGCCGGCGGTGCGGGAGTGTACCTGGTGGTCGCGCGCGGCGTCCTCCCGAACGTCGAGGGGCCGGGCGGCGCCGCGCGGATTATCGGCGACCTGCTGGTCGTGGCCGCGCTGTTTTTCGAGGCCGGCTACACGATCACCGGCAAGGCATCGCTTGCGCGCGTGCCGCCCCTTCTGCTGACCAGCATCTCGGTTGCCGGGAGCCTCGCGGTTTGGATTCCGGCCAGCGCGATCGAGATGGCGCGCGAAGGAATCCCGCAGATGACCGCGGCCGCGTGGCTGTCGGTAGCTTACATGGCGGTGTTCGGAACGGTCGCGGGGTACTGGATGTGGTTTCGCGCGCTGAGCCGCGTTGGCGCATCGGTCGCGGCGCCGTTCCTGTTCATCCAGCCGCTGGTCGGCGCCGCGCTTGGGGTCGTGTTGCTGGGCGAATCGTTGACCCTGCCCACGGTCGCCGGCGCGGCGCTGATCCTCGCAAGCCTCGCGATGGTCACGGCCGGTGCGCGCACATCGAAAGAGGCCGCCTTGCTCCTGCCCGAGATCCCGGACTAGGAGCGCGCATTAATCGATGGGCGGATGCTTGTCGCGCCAGGGGCGCGCCTTCTCGAACTGCGCGGCGAGCGAAATTATGGTTGCCTCGTCGTTCTGCCGCCCGATGATCTGGAACGCAAGCGGCAGCCCTGATTTGGCAAATCCGTTTGGCAGCGCGATCGCCGGCTGGCCGGTCGCGTTGAGCGGCGCCGTGAACGGAATCCAGGCATAAATTTCCTCTGCCGCGGTTTCGGGATTCGATGGCAGCGACCCCACCGGAACCGCCGGGCGGGTCAGCACCGGCGCGAGCGTCGCGTCGTAGGGCATCAACTCCTGAACGATCTGGCGCGCGGCGTTGTGCATCCCGGTGACCGCTGCAATGTAATCCGCGGCCATGATCCTGCGGCCGGCTTCCCAGGTTCCGCGCACGGCCGGGTCCATCAAGTCGGGATTCTCAACTTTCCATGAGCCGACGCCCGCGGCGATGATCACGCGGATGTATTCGTTCAGCCGTGAGGAGGGATCGATATCGATGTGCTCGACCGAATGTCCCATCTCGCGAAACGCTCTGCACGCCGATGCGAACGCCTTGCGGGTTTCGTCGTCGAGCCGGCCGAGTTTCGACTCGCTGAATGCAGCCAGCTTGAGCTTCCTGCGCGGCGGCCTGAGCGCATCGATGAACGGACGCTTGGGCGGCATCGCCGCGTAGGGATCGCCGGGCACTGCGCCCGCGATCGCATCGAGCATCATCGCCGCATCGCGAACCGTTCGCGTAATCGGGCCGGTGGTCGAGAAGCCCGCCCAGGATTCGGCCTTCTCGGGCGCGAACGTGATCCGCCCGCGCGAGGGTTTCAGCCCCACGACCCCGCAGCACGCGGCGGGAATCCGAATCGATCCGCCGCCATCGCTGCCCTGCGCGATCGGATGCATCCCCGCGGCGACCGCCGACGCGGCGCCGCCGCTTGAGCCGCCCGCGGTGTGCGCGAGGTTCCACGGATTTCGCGCCGGCGGACACAGCCCGCCCTCGGTAGTCGGCCGCGCGCCGAACTCCGGCGTTGTGGTCTTGCCGAGCAGGATTCCGCCCGAGTTGCGCAGGCGCACGGTAAGCTCGGCATCGGCGGGGGGAAAATAATTCTCGAAGTTCTTCGAACCGTAGGTCGTGCGGATGTCCTTGGTCCAGACCAGGTCCTTGATCGAGTAAGGGATGCCGAACAACGGATGCTTGCGCGCCTCGGCGGGACGCATCTTTTCCAGCCGCGCCGCGTCATCCATCGCGCGCTCGGCGGTAATCGTCATGAAAGCGCCCAGGCTCGGGTTGAGGCGCTCGACGCGGGCGAGGAAAAATTCCGCGACCTCGCGCGGACGAATTTCTTTCTTGAGCACCAGCCCGCGCAGCTCCCACCCCTCGATGTATGGATTGAGCATCTCGATTACCTCCGCCGCCGCGATCGGCGAATCGCAACGCGGCAACGTGCTTGTTAGCCGAAAGCCGGCGGGAACGCCACGGGCGCGATGGCCGTCGCGCTCGATGGGAACGCGCGCTAATCTTATCGCGGCGGACGATTCGCGATGGGCCTGCGGACAGCGATTCTATGGATACACGCGCTCGCGGGCGCGGTATGGATCGCTGCGTGCGGATGCCTGGTCATCGCGGGACTCGCGCTCGAGGAGGGAAGCGAGGAGCATCGCAACTTCGCGGTGCGCGTTGCGCCGAAGATCGATCGGCTCAACGTCGCGATGGCTGTACTACTGGCGGCGACCGGCGCGACGAGCTTCGTCGCCGAGGGCATCCCGCGCGGGTTTCGCTTCTCGCACACGTTCGTGATTGTGCTCGGCGTGAAGACCGTCCTTTTTATAGCTATGGCGATCATGATGGCGGCAGCGCTCAGGACCGGCGCGGTGATTCGCGCCGCGGCAGAGAAAGGACCGGGCGATGCGATCGCGGGCGCGATGGCGCGGCTGATTCCCATTCACGGCGCGATCGCGGCGATGGGAGGGGTCGCGCTATTGCTGGGCGTGTGGTTGCTGGGAACTTGAACACGTTTGCGCTGGGCATCCAGGGAGAAGACTAGAACCGTGGAGAAGCCGCCCACCATCAAAGTCGGCGCGTTTACGGTCGCGATGCTAACGGACGGGCTGTGGCGCAACGACGGCGGATGCATGTTCGGAGTCGTTCCGCGCGAACTCTGGCAGCGCGAGCATCCGCCCGACGACCTCAACCGCATCCGGCTGAACCTCATCTGCCCGCTCATCATTCGGGGCCGCGATGCAATCCTGGTGGACACGGGCATCGGCAACCGCCTCGGGGCAGTCGAGCGCAAGATTTTCGATCACGGCGAGGGATGGCTGCCCGATCACGTGCGCGCGCTCGGGATGGAGCTGGGCGACGTCACACACGTGATCGTATCGCATCTGCACTTCGATCATTGCGGAGGACTCGTGCGCCGGCGCGAGTCGGGCGCGCTCGAATCGGCGTTCCCCCGCGCGCGAATCCTGATCCAGAAGGGGGAGCTCGAAATCGCGCGCGATGCCCGCAACGAGCGCCTGCGCGCCGCCTACCGCCACGCCGGCGAAATCCTCGAGGCCACCGCCGGCCAGATCGACGCGCTGGAGGGCGCAACCGAGATTGTCCCCGGAGTCACCGCCATCCCGACCGGCGGTCATACCCGCGATCATCAGATTACAGTCGTCGCTGCCGGCGGCGAACGGTTAATCCATCTCGCCGATATCGTCCCGACCCGGTCGCACATGCGCGGACCCTGGAACCAGGCCTACGACCTCGATGCGCTGACGACGATGGAGCAGAAGGCGCGCTGGCTCTCGGAGGCGGCGGAGCGTCGATGGTGGATTTCATTCGCGCACGACGACCGGGTCTTCGCGTCGCAAGTGAAGAATGATCGCGGCCGCTACGTCTTAATAGAGTCGGTTGCGGTCTCTGCACAGCTCGGCGCGTAAAAGACCACTTCGGCTTAGGTCGCGATCATCATCGGGCGCTTTTGCCGCGCGCGCTTTTTCGGGCCTCGATCGACTAACCATATTGTTGCCCAGTGGCGCGTCCTATATACTCACTGTAGGTGTGTGCTCAAAAAACGGCACAGGCCGCGCGTCCCGGGGCGATTCCGGAAGCCTCTCCGCATAAACGCCCTAAAAACTCAAGGAGTTCATCGATGGCGGATGTGAATCCCTATGAGCGAGTGATCAAGGAAGACCGCGCTGCACGCGAGTCAAAGCAGTGGCGCGGCACCCTGCTCGAATACCTGGAGTTGGTCAAGGCCGATCCGACCATGACCAAGCTCGCTCACGCGCGAATCTACGACATGGTCATCGGGGCCGGTGCGCGCAACATCCAGGAGACCGATGACCCGCGCACCAAGCGGCTCTACAAGGACGAGCCGGTCAAGGTCTATAACTTTTTTGCCGACGAATTCTTCGGAATCGAGCGCACGATTGCGCAGATCGTCCGCTACTTCCATTCCGCATCGCTCAAGGGCGAGGAGAGCCGGCAGGTTCTTTATCTGATGGGCCCGGTGGGCTCGGGCAAGAGTTCGCTGGTCGAGCGCGTCCAGCGCGGACTCGAGCAGACCGGCTTCGTTTACGCGATCGACGGATGCCCGATGCACGAGGAGCCGCTGCATCTCATCCCGCGCCACCTCCGGCGCGAATTCGAGAAGATGCTCGGCGTGCATATCGAGGGCGACCTGTGCCCGGTGTGCCGCTACCGGCTCAAGGAGGAGTTCAACCAGCGCTACGAGGAGTTCCCGGTCGAGACCCGCAACTTCTCCAAGCGCAACCGCACCGGTATCGGCGTGGTTCCGCCGGTCGATCCGAACAACCAGGACACCTCGGTGCTGATCGGCAGCGAGGATATCTCGAAGCTCGACCAGTACTCCGAGGGCGACCCGCGCGTGCTCGAACTCAACGGCGCGCTGAACGTCGGCAATCGCGGCATCGTCGAGTTCATCGAGGTTTTCAAGAACGAGACCGAGTACCTGCACGCGATGATCACCGCGACGCAGGAGAAGGTCATCCCCGCCCCCGGACGCCACGGGATGGTCTACGTCGATACCTGCATCGTGGCGCACTCCAACGAGGCCGAGTGGCAGAAGTTCCGGGCCGACCACACCAACGAGGCGATCCTCGACCGCATCGTGGTCGTGAAGGTGCCTTACAATCTGCGGCTCTCGGAGGAAGTGAAGATCTATCAGAAGATCATCCGCAACTCCGATTTCCGCGCGCACGTGGCGCCGCACACGCTCGAGATCGCGTCGATGTATGCGATCCTGTCGCGGCTGGAGCCGACTTCGAAGTGCGACCTGATGACCAAGCTGCGCCTGTACAGCGGCGAGGAAGTGGTCGAAAAGGGCCGCACCAAGAAGATCGACGTGCAAGAGCTAAAAGAGGACGCCAAGCGCGAGGGCATGTCCGGCATCTCGACCCGCTTCATCATGAAGGCGCTCGACAACGCGCTCTCCGACAACGTCTCGGGCAACTGCATCAACCCGATCAACGTCCGCGAGGCGCTCATCCAGATGACCAAGGAGGCCGACCTCCCCGACGACACGCGCAAGCAGTACCTCGAGGTCCTTCAGGACACGCTGCACAAGGAATACCTCGAGCTGCTCGAAAAGGAGATCACGCGCGCGTTCGTTTACTCCTACCAGGAGCAGGCGGAGTCGTTGTTCCAGAACTACCTCGACCACGCCGAGGCCTACGTCAATAAGACCAAGGTCCGCGACCGCAACACCAAGGAGGAGCTTGCGCCCGACGAGGGCTTCCTCAAGTCGATCGAGGAGCAGATCGCGATCATCGGATCGGCTGCCGATGGCTTCCGCCAGGAAGTGATCGCATACCTGTGGGCGGCATCGCGGCGCGGCGAGAAGGTCAGTTACAAGAGTTACGAGCCGCTCAAGGAAGCGATCGAAAAGAAGCTCATGACCTCGGTGCGTGACATCTCACGCATCATCACCAAGGCACGCACCCGCGACCAGGAGCAGGGCGAGAAGTACGGCGCGATGGTCAAGAACCTGCTCGAGAACGGCTATTGCGACTCGTGCGTGGACGTGGTGCTCAAGTACGCCGCCAACAACCTGTGGAAGGATTGAGCAGCGACCGAACCGAACCCTGACGCCTGATGATCCGGCGATTCGGCGAAGACCCGCGCGCTGCGTGGCAAACCACGAAGAGGGCGGCGGGCTGCCGCCACGATCGAACCCGCAACGAACCCAGCCGAACCCGCAAATATAGCGGCGGATCCGGCACTTTTCCCGTTTTGGCGCGATCTTTTTTTCCGCCAACGAACCGGGCATTCCCATACGGCGGTGACAGCGCACCCGGGGTATAATCAGGAGCAAGCCGAGGACTGACGATGGCGACTGATGAAACGATTTTCCGCGAGTACCGCCCGTCCGAATCTGAGCGCTCCGACCGCTCCGCCGGGGACCGCCTGCGCCATCGCCAGAAAGTCCGCGAGTCCATCCGCGAAAACATCGCCGACATCATCGCCGAGGAATCCATCATCGGCAAAGACAAGGACCGCGTAATCAAGGTCCCGATCCGCGGCATCAAGGAGTATCGCTTCATCTACGGCGAGAATGCTCCCGGCGCATCCCAGGGCAGCGGCGATTCGCGCCCGGGGCAGGTCGTCGGCAAAACCGGCAAGGAAGGCCAGGGCAAGGGCGATGACGTCGCCGGCGATCGCCCCGGCGTCGATTACTACGAAACCGACGTCACGCTGGAGGAACTGATCGAGATCATGTTCGAGGATCTCGAGCTGCCCAACCTCGAGCGCAAGGCGCTGCGCGAAATCCAGTCCGAGTACTCGACCAAGCGCAAGGGCTACCGTCACGTCGGAATCCGCGTCCGGCTCGATAAACGGCGCACCGCCAAGCAGCGCGTGATGCGCATGCTCGCAAGCCAGAGAAGCGCCGACAACGCCCGCGCCCTCGACGAGCAAGCCTCCGCCGAGGACGCGCCCGAGGCGGCCCTTTCTTCGCCGCAAGCCCTCAGCGGTGGCGGCGCAGCGCTCAAGCGCGCCAGCCGGCGCTTTCCATTCCACCAGGATGACCTCCGATACAAGCACGTCGAGACCGACATCCGCGAGGAGTCCAACGCCGCCGTGATCTGCATCATGGACACCTCGGGCTCGATGGACACGATGAAGAAATACCTCGCGCGAAGCTTCTTCTTCCTGCTCTACCAGTTCATCTCGACGCGCTACCGCAATGTCGAGATCGTCTTCATCGCGCATCACACCGAAGCGCGCGAGGTGACCGAGGAGGAGTTCTTCCACAAGGGAGAGTCGGGCGGCACCTTCATCTCGTCGGGCTACCAGAAGGCGCTCGAGATTATCGCCGAGCGCTACCATCCGTCGCTGTGGAATGTATATGCGTTCCACTGCTCGGATGGCGACAACTTCGACTCCGACAATACGGCCGCGCTGAAGGCGGCCGAGCAGCTTGCCGAGGTGTGCAACCTGTTCGGCTACGGCGAGATCAAGCCGCTGGGGTCGCGCTACTACGAATCCTCGATGCTGAACCTGTTTCGACGGCTCCAGGAGCCGAACTTCCACACCGTGCTCATCGAACGCAAGGAGGACATCTGGCCGTCCTTCAAGGCGTTCCTGGCAAAGGACCGGGTGAAGGAATGAGCACCAGCCCGGCCGCATCGAAGGGAGCAGGAATGCCCGCATACACGGTTGGCGATCTGGTCGAGTGGGACCGGCGGATTCGCGCCAAGCTCGATGAGTTCGGTCTCGACTGCTTTCCCCAGGAGTTCGAGATCTGCGACCACAATCAGATGCTCGGGTACATGGCGTACTCGGGGATGCCGTCGCACTATCCGCACTGGTCCTACGGCAAGGCGTACGAAAAGCTCAAGACGCTCTACGATCACGGGGTGAGCGGGCTTCCGTACGAGATGGTGATCAACTCGAGTCCCGCGATCGCCTACCTGATGCGCGACAACACGCTGCTCCTGCAAATCCTGACGATGGCGCACGTGTACGGGCACAACGATTTCTTCAAGAACAATTTCACGTTCAAGGCGACCCGCGCCGATCTCACGATCGAATCATTCAAGGCGCACGCGATGCGGGTGCGGCGCTACGTCGAGGACCCCTCGATCGGGATGGAGAAAATCGAGCGCATCCTCGATGCCGCCCATGCGCTTGCATTCCAGTGCCGGCGAAACCTCGCGATTCGCAAGCTTGGGCGCAAGGAGCAAATCGAGCGTGCCCACGAGGCGGCGCAGCCGCGCCTCGACCCGTTCCAGAAAATTCACGCGCGCCAGCCCGTCGTCGAACCCGACCTCCACAAGGTCCCGCTCGAACCCGACGACGACCTCCTGCTCTTCATTCGCGATCACAACCCGTACCTCGCCGAGTGGGAAAAGGACCTGCTGACGATGGCCGACGAGGAGCAGAAGTTCTTCCTCCCGATGATCGAGACCAAGATCATGAACGAGGGATGGGCCAGCTACTGGCACAAGAAAATCCTCGATTCGCTCGAGATGGACCAGGGCCTGCACCTCGAGTTCATCGTCCGCCACAACCAGGTGGTCCGCCCGATTCCGGGCCAGATCAACCCGTACCATCTCGGTCTCAAAATCTGGGAGGAAATCTACCGCCGCTGGACCAACCCCACGCCCGAGGAGATCAAGCGCGACGGCGCGCCCGACAAGCCGGGACGCGACAAGCTCTTCGAGGTGCGCGAAGTCGAGCGCGATACTTCATTCCTGCGCCGCTACCTGACCGAAGACCTCATGCGCGAGATGGATATCTTCCAGTACGAGGCGCGCGGCGAGGAACTGGTCGTCACGAAAGTCGCCGACGACGAGCAATGGAGCCAGGTCAAGGAGACCTTGATCAAAAACGTCGGGATGAATTCGATTCCGGTGATCAAAGTCGAGGACGCGGACTTTGGCTCAAATCGCACGCTCTATCTGAAGCATTATCATGACGGGCGCGACCTTCACCTGGAGTATGCCGAGAAGACCATGGCCTACCTCCAGCGGCTGTGGGCCCGCGAGGTCGTGATGGAGACGACGCTCGACGGCAAGCGCTCGCTCTTGTGCTGCAATGAGCGGGGCTTCTCCGTGCGCGGACTCAAGTGAGCGCCGCGCGCGCGCAACGCCTCGTCGAAACGTAGAGCGAACCCATCCCATCCTCGCGCCGGCCCGATCGGTCCGAGATCAATAAATCAGTCAGGCGGCGGATTGCCTTCCTCGATGCGCAGGCGCGGGACCGCGCCTCGGCGGAGCACCTCCTCGCTGAGCATCCGGTCCTCGCGGCGCGTCAGCGTATGCAAGGTGCCGTCGTACTCGGCCTCCAGCAGCGGATCGCTCATCCCGGCCAGGTAAATGTCCACCAGCTTGTGACATCGGATCTGGTTGTCGTCGGAGAGCGCCAGAGTCAGCTTCTCGACGTGGCGAAGCGGCGGGCGGGTGCTGATATCCAGCCCGCTCAGTTCGAGCTTTACCGCGCGCGGCCCGTCGGTGTCGGCGTGGTAGTCGAGAATCTGGCTGTCCGCGTTGCCGAGCACCGTGGTGGCGAGCACGACGTGGCCCTCGCGCTGTCCGAACATCAGGCTCACGATCGCGTCGGCGGGCGGCTGGCCCTCGCCGTAATGAGTGGTCAGCGTCAGATGGCCGCCCCACTTTCCGAGGAAGTCGCTGCTGGCCTGCGGCAAGACCAGCACCTGGTCTTCGGGCGGTATCGTGGGGATGACTCGCGTGTTGTCATCCGATGCGCCTGGTGCGGGGTTCTGGGGCGCAGGAGCGATTGGAGCGACCGGTGCTACCTCGAGGGTCTGGCCGCCCTGGCTGCGGATCGCCGGCGCATCCTGGGCATGGAGCGCAGAGTGCACGGATATCGAGAACGCCGCCATGCCCGCGACGACCACAATCGCGCGCGTTCGCCGAACTGCGGCAATTTTCGCCGACCAGAGCATCGTGACCAGTTTACGACGTGCGCGCTGCGGGCGCGATGGTGTCTCCGCGCGCGCTCGTCGGGCGCCCTGCCCGGACAAACCGGCATCGTTGCTTTAGATTATGGGGTCGGATAACTTTCGAGACGGGATGTAGCGGTTTCGGGTCGGTCTGAAGGAGGGAGGATGATGGAGTGGCCGAAGTGCCAAAAGTGTAACAATGGGACCCTGATCCCATTGTCGGATTACGGACAGGAGGGCGCTTCGGTGCTGTTCAAGGCGTGGGTGTGCACCAACCCGGAATGCGGGTTCAGCCTCCGCGTCGACAAAGGCGAAGTCACCTACGGCCGGCGAATCGAGACCAAGCACTAATTTTTCTGGAATCCGTCGGAGGCGGCCCAATCCGGGCCGCCTTTTTTTTCGGCGGCTAGCCGAACAGGCGAGTGGATTGGTAGAAGGCGAAGCTCACGGCCCACGCGAGCGCCAATGACCATCCCATCGCGAGCAACGTGAATCGCCAGCTTCTCGACTCCTGCCTGAGCGCCGCGATCGTCGACAGGCACGGCGTATAAACCAGCGTGAACAGCATGAAACTGTAGGCCGCCGCGCAGTTGAGATTTGCCGCGAGCGCGCCGGCAAGATTCGTCGTGCCCGTGCGATAAATGACCGCGAGCGCCCCGATCACGATCTCCTTCGCGATCAGTCCAAACAGCAGCGTGACGCTGAGCAGCGGATCGATCCCGAGCGGCCGGAACACCGGCGCCATGACCGTTGCCAGATGGCCCGCCAGCGTCGCGGGGCTAGCCGCTGGCACGTCGGCCGGGATGTGGGTCAGGAACCAGACCGCGATCACCCCGGCCATGATGAATCCGCTCGCAGCCTTGAGGAAGTGGCGGGCTTCCTCCACGGCTTGCAGCAGCAACTGCTTTGGCGTGGGCAGCCGATAAGGCGGCATCTCGAGCATCAGCGGTTCAGGATCGCGATAGCGCCCGCTCCACAGCCAGGCGGTCGTAATCGCGACCACGAAGCTCATCAGGTAGAGGCTGAACAGCACCAGCGGCGCCGCGCGCCGCGAGAACATCGCGGCCGTCAGAAACAGGAACACCTGCAAGCGCGCCGAGCACAGCGAGAACGGCACCACCATCATCGTGAGCAGCCTGAGCGCCCGCGACCGCATCACCCGCGTGCTCATGATCGCCGGCACGTTGCATCCGAAGCCCATCAACTGCATCACAAAGCTTCGCCCGTCGAGTCCAAGCCGCGCCATGAAGCCGTCCATCAGGAAAGCCGCCCGCGCCAGGTACCCGGTGTCCTCAACGATGGCGATGAACATCAGGAAGACGACCACCACCGGCAGGAAAGTCACGATCGTGCTCATGCCACCCCAGACCCCTTCGAGCACAAAGCTGTGCGCAAGCCTGGGCCATCCCGCGATGGCGGGGATGAGCACTGCGGCCTGGAAGGCGTTGAGCACCCATGAGAGCAAATCCTGAAGCCGGGTCCCGATCCGATAAACCACCTCGAAGCCGGCGAACATCCCGACGAAGAATAGCGGCAAGCCGAGTGTTTGATGGAGAAGGACGCGATCGAGCCTGCCGGTCCAGCCCTCGGGCAGCGACGATGGCGTGTGGACGGCAGCAGCGATCAGGGAATCGAGCTGCTCGCCGGCCCGGACCGGCTGGGCGAGGCAGCAATCCTTGCAGCTTGGACCCCATTGATGGCCGCACGGGAACTGCGCGGCCTCATCCGCCGGATGCGGCCTCAAGAGGGTCGTAATCGACTCGATAGCTTCCTCGAATCCGTCGCCATACTTGGCGCTCAACAGTCGGACCGGGATGTGAAGCCCCGCCGCAAGCTTCGCGGTATCGATATGGATGCCGAGTCCGCGCGCCTCGTCGGCCATGTTGAGCACGAGCAGGGTGGGGATTCCGAGATCCCGCATCTGAAGCGCAAGGCCGAGCTGGCGGTCCAGTTGCGCGGCGTTCAGAATCACGACCAGGACATCGACGTGCTGATCCTCGATGAACCGGCGCGCAACCCTCTCGTCCTCGCTGAAACCGTGGAAATCGTAAAGGCCCGGCAGGTCGACGACCTCGACCGGCTCGCCGCCGAGCGGGATGGTGGCCGACATCACGTCCACCGTGATGCCCGGCCAGTTGCCGATGCGCGCGGCCGCTCCGGTCAGGCGATTGAACACGGTCGATTTGCCGGTGTTCGGCATACCGACCAGCGCGACGCGCTTCACCGCATCAGGTTGTAACGACGCGGACGTTGGCTGCATCGCTGCGCCGCAGGATGAGGTCGGTGGTACCAACGCGAACCTGGATCGGGCCGTTCATCAGCGCCCGGCGGATGACGGTCACCCGCTTGCCGTGGCGCAAACCCAGCGCAATCATGCGTTGGCGGATTTGGCCGTTGCCATCCACCGCGCTGATGGTGGCGGACTGGCCCGGGAGGAGGCGATTGAGCGGCGCGGTCATAGCCCCAATATTGAGAATCATTATCAGTTTGTCGTGAGGGGGTCAAGGCCGCCGCCATGATCGGGTGCATCTTCGCGCGGCCGGCCTTAGCCCGTGATCCCTTCCCGGGCATGCCGTCGGGTGGGCGGTGAGGCGGAGCGATGGGTTTCCCCACGCCAAATTATTTGGGCCGCTGCACAATTTAAAATACAACGTCCTAAGCGCGGTGCAGGATGGCCGACGGCGCTCAGCCAAAGAAAGTCCCAAGGAGTTGGAGCAATGAGGAATAAACACATGGGTTCGAGCGTCGATGACTTCCTCAAGGAGGAGGGCATTTTCGAGGAGGCGCAGGCAGTCAAGGAGGTCGTAGCCTGGCAGCTTGCCGAAGCCATGAAGAAGAAAAAAATCTCGAAGAACAGAATGGCTACGCTGCTGAAAACCAGCCGCACACAGGTTGACCGGCTCCTTAGTGCGAAAGACGACATCACGCTCTCGAGCCTTCAGCGGGCTGCGGCCATCGTCGGCCGCCGCATTACAATCGAGCTGGTCTAGGGCATGGAAGCGACACGCTGAAACGCAAACGGGGACGGCCTCAAATCGATGCATCGCGCAGTCGGTCCGCGCGTGTTGGAGACCCCTCCTATCGATAGGTCCCCTGGAGTCTTCGCAGGTAGGATCGCAAGTCTGCAATCGCTTCGGACTTACTCGTACCGGTCTGTCCTTCTTCATGCAGAAGCATTCGCAACGCCAGGCCATCGACCAGTCCGGTCAGCAGCACAACCTCACGCCTGAGGTCGCCGCGGCGACCGATTATCGGGGACAAACAGCGGGCAAGCAGGTCGCTCCATTGGCGGTATCGACGGGTGTTTTCGCGCCTCAGCACCGGGCTCGCCGAAGCCTCGGCCCAGACCGCAAGCCGCGTCTTCCACTCCATCATGCGCGTGCCATCCAGCGGGAGCGCCTCTAGCACGACCGCTTCCAGGCGCTTGGAATCATCCTTGATTTCCTCCACGACCCGCGCGATGCGCGCGGCCGCATCGTGATGCGCCGCGCGAAGCGCTTCGATGAGCAGAGCTTCGCGGCTGGTGAAATAGTGCGTGAGCGAGCCGGTAGTGCACTGCGCTTCTGCGGCGACGCGGCGCAGCGTGACCGCACGAAGGCCTTCCCGGGTTATGACTCGCCAGGTCGCGTCGACGAACTCGGAGCGCCTGCGATCGGCATCGACTTGCTTCGGCATTCAAGCTCTCCTTGATTCTGTAACGGCGATATGTAACAAGGATATGTAACGATATTACGGCAACGCCGCAAGCGGCAGGCGCCGCCGCCGGTTGAAAGCACGCCGTCCACAGGAGCCGCATGCACATGGAGAATCGCCTCTCCGTACGCGAGTTGCATCGCGAAGAACTCACACTCGCAGCGGATCTGACCGCCCGAGGCATGCGCGATAACCCGCTGAACATCGCGGCCTTCGGCGATGACCCGGTGCGGCGCTCCGCCCGGGTGCGCAGCATGTTTCGCATTGCCGTGCCGATGACGTTCCGCAAGGGCTCCGTGCTGGCGGCATTCGACGGGGAAACACTGGTTGCCGTCGCCGGTAATATGCCCTCGGCCACTTGCCAACCGGGATCTTTTGAGAAACTGCCTCTGGCGCTCCGCATGTTGGTGGGGGTCGGTCCCTCAGCGTTCGCGCGCCTCGCCCGATGGCTGAGCCTGTGGGCAGCCCACGACCTTGCTGAACCTCACTGGCATCTGGGTCCGGTCGCGGTCGATGCGCACCTGCAAGGAAAGGGCATCGGGTCTGTCGTGATGACGGAGTATTGCAAACGCATCGAACAGGCAAACAGCGTCGGCTATCTGGAGACGGATAAACCGCAGAACGTCAAATTCTATGAAAAGTTCGGATTTCGGCTCATAGGCGAAGCGACGGTTCTAAACGTTCCGAACTGGTTCATGCGGCGGGCTGCCCGATGAAGAGCGCAGCCATCCTGGTCCTGGCGGCCGTAACGATTGGCCATCCGACGGTTGTTTCTGCAGGGTCCGCGAGTGCAAATTTCACCCCGATAGGAATCTGGGCCACCGACGACGGGCAATCCCGCATTCAGATTGAAGAATGCGGCAACGAGCTTTGCGGCAAGATTATCTGCCTGAAAGACCCTTTCGAGAAAAACGGGACCGACGCAGTCGACTCCGAAAATCCGGACCCTCGGCTACGCACGCGAAAGCTCATCGGATTAACTATCCTTGGCGGATTCATTCCTGACCGCCGCGATCCGAACCTGTGGGGGAACGGCTGGATCTACGACCCTGACAGTGGAAAGACTTACTCCTCCAATCTTAGGCTGGATAGCCCGGAAAGCCTGCG
>DASPOF010000022.1:0-28493 GCA_035626155.1 Binataceae bacterium (SeqCode) | reverse complement strand
CTGGAAGTTCCGCACCGCGTACACCTTGTCCGTGCCGCGATTGCTCCGAATCCACGGCATCACCGTAGTCTCCATCATCGCTTTCATCTCGCGGGGCACGCCGGGGAGAACGATGAGCTGCGCCGTGTGGCCATCGTGCGTTATCGGCATCCGAAAACCCGGCGCCGTGCCGAGCGGGTTCGCGATGACCTCGGCGCCCTCCGGGAACATCGCCTGCTTGAGGTTGTTCTGCGGCATCGCGCGGCCGGCGGTCGAGAAAATCCGCAACATCTGCTCGACGGTGGCCTCATCGCGCCAAAGCCCGACGCCCGCGACGCGCGCGACTGTCTCGGTGGTGAGATCGTCGGCGGTCGGGCCGATCCCGCCGGTCGAAATGACGATGTCCCCCATCGCGGTCGCGGTCCGCCACGCCCATTCGAGGCGCTCGGGCACGTCGCCCACCGTGATTACCGCGACCAGGTCCAATCCGATTTCCGAGAACTTGTCGGAAATGTAGTTGGCGTTGGTATCGACGACGCGGCCCGTGGTGAGCTCATCGCCGGTCGAAAGAATGACTGCTCTCTCAATCATCGGCCACTCCTCGGCGCAACCGCGATGCGCCCGGCCCGCCGCGCCCGGCGCTTCAGCGGACCTTCATAGCACTCGCGACAGCACCTGTAGGACGATATTCGCATATACCGCCGAGGCCAGATCGTCCAGCATCACGCCCGCGCCCCCGCCGAGACGCCGGTCGATCAGACCGGCGGGAAACGGCTTGATCACGTCGAACAGCCTGAATGCAACGAACCCGATCGCGAAATAAAGCGGGGTGAGCGGATTGGCAAACATGGTGGCGGCCATCCCCAGCACCTCGTCGATCACGATCCGCGGGCAGTCGCGCTGGTCGAAGATTTCCTCCGCGCGTCCCGCGATCCAGCACGATGGTACGAACGCAACCGCGAAAACCGCAAGCGCCAGAAGCGGGGACCGCTGCCAGAGCGGGCCGAACAGCGCCCACGACACCACCAGGCCTACGACCGAGCCGGCGGTGCCCGGCGCGACCGGCGAGTATCCACTGTAAAAGCCGGTCGCAAGAAGGATGATCAGGGCGCGCATCGGGATGATTTTGGAGCGCGACCATAACACGCCCGGCCCGCGCGCGTAAGAGCAACCGTCCGGGGGATGCCAGGCTCGCCGCGCAGGCGGCAGGCCGATTCGAGTGCGGCGGTTGTGGATGCGGCGGTATCACCCCGCGCGATCGAGCATCGGCGTTTCATCCGCAGTGATTTCGATCCGCGCCACACCTTCGATCCGTCCCGCGATTTCCCGAACCAGCGCATCCCACGGCGGCACCAGCCCCGCGCCGTTTAGCACCAGCACGCCCTCTTTGCAGTTGACCGTTATTTGCGCATCGCGAATCTTCGGATGCGCCAGCAGGGCCGCGCGCACTTGCGCCGCGACCGCCGCATCGCGGAGCGGCTGGCGCTCCGCCGCCCCGGCGGTCTCATCGATCCGCCGGACGAGCGCGGTCAGCGCCGCGAGATGAAGCTCGAAGGAATGGCTCGCCGAGTTCACAGTCAGGTCGTAAAGCGCCGAGTCCTCGATGTCCACCGACTGGAGACTTTGGCTGCGCTCCCGCGCTTCGCGGTCGTAGTCGCGCACGCGCTTCTCAGCGGCGCCGATCTCGAGCTTCTCGCCCGCCGCAATCTGCTTGACGCGGAGCGCAAACGGGCTCACGACGTGGACGCGAAGCACCGAGCCGCAGCGTGGAGGCTGGTGCGCGATCGTCCGGCCTGCGGCGACGATTCGATCTGCCGCGAGCTTTTCGAGCAGAACCGCGCGAAGATAGGCAAGGTAGCGATGCCGCTCGCTGCGGCCGCGTTCCCAGAAGCGCGGCGTGCGCAGGTCGGAGATCAGCAGATCGTCGGCGCTCACGTTGAAGCGGCGCGCGGCCTCCGCGATCATTTCATCGCCGGTGACGAATCCATAGCCGAGCGCATCGGCGGCCATCCTGCCGAACTCCAGGCCCCGGCTCCCCAGTTGCAGACTGATCGCGACGACCGCCATTTCATTTCCCCCGGGCGCCTTCGCGCGTCCTTCGATGGTTTGCGATTGTAGGTTGGCGGCTGAGTTACGGCAAACTTGAAATGATGGAATCGCGCGGCGGGCGCGGCCAGCAGGCTGGTGATAAACCACAGCCTGCTCCCCCTCTCTTATCTCCCCCGGAAACGACCGGGGGAGAAGATAGAGGAAAGAAGCCATCTCTTACGCAGGATGTTGAGACGGCACGGCGGTCGAACTGCGAGGCTCTTGCTTTTCTCAACATCCTGCTAGGATTTCGGCGGTTTGAACCGCGGGCGATGCGCGCAGGAAAACGGGCCACCACCCGGGCGCGCTCCCGCAAATCAGGCAATTCAGGTGGAGATTGCGATGGCGCAAAAGACCAGGCCGGCGCGGCTTACCGGCGCCGAAATCAATCCGCAGCCAGTACGCGGCGACATGACTGTCGCCGAACTCGCCGATACCGCGTTTCTGGCATACAACGGCCGGCGGCTCCACGAGGCGTGCCGGCTGTTCGCCGAAAAGATGCTCGCGCCGGATACCTGCGTCGGGATGAGCGTCACCGGAGCGCTCACTCCGGCGGGGCTCGGCATGTCGTGCATCATCCCGCTTATCGAGAACGGTTTCGTCGATTGGATCGTCTCGACCGGCGCCAACGTTTATCACGACACGCATTTCGGCATCGGCCTCAAGATGTACCAGGGCTCCGCAGAGGCGGACGATGTCGCGCTCAGGCGGGCGGGAGTCGTCAGGATTTACGACATCTTCTTCGACTATCGGGTGCTGCTGTCCACCGATGCGTTCTTCCGGGAGATATCGCGGCTGGAGGAATTCCAGCATCCGATGAGCACCGCCGAATATCACTTTCGCGCGGGCCGCTATGTCGCCGAGCGCGAGCGCGTGCTCAAGCTCAAGCGGCGCTCGCTGCTGGCCGCGGCGCACGAATTCGCGGTTCCGATCTACACGTCATCGCCGGGCGATTCGTCCATCGGGATGAACCTTGCGCTGCTCGAAATCGAGGGCTACGGCCTTCGGCTCGATCCGCTCGCGGACGTGAACGAGACCGCGGCGATCGTTTATTCGGCGAAGCAATCGGGAGGCAAGAGCGCGGTGTTCATCCTGGGCGGCGGCTCGCCCAAGAATTTCGTGCTGCAAACCGAGCCGCAGATCCAGGAAGTGATGGGCGTTGGAGAAAAGGGCCACGATTACTTCCTGCAGGTAACCGACGCTCGCGCCGACACGGGCGGGCTGTCCGGCGCGACGCCGTCGGAAGCGGTAAGCTGGGGAAAGATCGATCCGAGCCGGCTGCCGGACTCGGTCGTGTGTTACCTCGATTCAACTGTCGCGCTGCCGATCATCACCGCATACGCGCTCGCCAAACGCAGGCCGCGCAAGCCGCGGCGATTGTACGAGCGTCGCGCCGAGATGCTCGCGACGCTTACGTCCACCTATGCGAAGGTGCGACGGCGCCGGCTCAAGCGCGGCGAGTCGTAAGATGACGGCGCGCTCGCAGACGCAGAAGAAGAGGCCAGTCGTGCGCCGCGGCACCGCTCCGCGCGCTTCGGCGGCGATGCCCGCGCATCTGAAAGCCGAACTCGCGCTCGCCATGAAAGCGGCGCGCGAGGCGGGCAACATCCTGCGGCGCTATTGGCACCGCGGCGGCTACACGATCGGCTCCAAGGGCCACGACAACCCGGTCACCGAGGCCGACCTCGCGGCGGACCGCGCGATCAGGGAAATCTTGAGCCGTCCCTTCCCCGACTACGGATGGCTTTCCGAGGAGACCGCGGACAACGCCGCGCGGCTCGACCGCAGGCGCGTATGGATCGTCGATCCGCTCGATGGCACCAAGGAGTTCATCAAGGGGGTTCCCGAGTTCTGCGTGGCGATCGCGCTGGTCGATGGCGGCCGGCCGATCCTGGGCGTGACCTACAATCCCATCAAGCGCGAGATGTATTGGGCGGCGCGCGGGATGGGATGCCACCTCAACACGCGCCGCGTTCACGTGACGCGCACGCGCACGGTCAGGCGCGCCACGGTGCTTGCCAGCCGCAGCGAAACGGCGCGCGGCGAATGGCAGGTGTTCCATGGCGCGCTCAAGGTAAGCCCGACCGGCAGCGTCGCCTACAAGCTCGCGATGGTCGCGGCGGGCAAGGGCGATGCGACGTTTACGCGATCGCCCAAGAGCGAATGGGACATCGCGTCGGGCGCCGCGCTGATTGCCGAGGCGGGCGGCACAATCACCGACATTAGCGGGCGCGACATCCGCTTCAATCGGCGCGATGTCAGGCTCAAAGGCCTGATCGCCGACAACGGATTGCTCCACGCCGGCCTGTTGAAGATTATCCGGGAAACGGCCGCCCGGTAGTTTCACGCCGAATCTCGGCCCGAAGCGCCAGAGCCGCGGATGCGCGGCAACTTTGAGGCCCGCCGATCAAAGCCGCTGCTCGCCGCTCGCCCACATCACGTAGCCGCTGAGCCCGGTCACATAAACCGCCGCAATCAGGAAAAAGACGGCGCTGAAGGAACCGGTCGCGCGCAGGATAAAGCCCGCCGCGGCAACCCCGATGATCCCCGGAAGAGCCGCCACCGTGTTGGAGAGCCCCATCAGTATTCCCGCGTACGTCGGCCCGACGTCGAGATGATTCACGCCGTATGCGGCGCCGCCGATTCCGCTTGCCGCGGCCGAGATCGCCACTAATGCAACCGCGATGGCCGGCGCGCTCGCCGCGGGAAGCGCAAGAAGCGGCGCCGCGCCGACGGCGAACGCAACCGATTGCATCAGCTTGCGCGTCGTTCCCACCGCTACGCCGCGCGCGAGCATCCAGTCAGCGATCCATCCCGCGCTGTTGATCGCCACGAACGTCGCGATCCACGGAAACAGCGAATAGGCGCCGACCCGGCTGAGCGGCACCCCGAATGCGTGATTCAAATAGGTCGGAAGCCAGAGCACGAGGATGTTAAAGCCGAAGTTGCTGCAGAAGTGGGCGAGCACGATCGCCCATACCGCCTTCTCGCGCGCGATTCGCGCCCACGGGACGACCGTGGCGCGCGGCTGGGCGGCCCGGGCCGCGGTGATCTCCGCCAGTTCATCCGCACTTATTCCCGAAAAATCCTCGGGCCGATCGGCCACCTTCAGCATCCACGCCGCAACCCACAAGGCGCCGATCGCACCCGAGATGTAAAACAACGCGGGCCATCCGAACGCGACGATTATGGGCGGGCTCACGATGAGCGCGAGCACCGTCCCCAGGTACATGCCGCTGAAGTTGAGCGAGATCGCGCGCGCGCGTTCCGAAGCGAGCAGCCATCGCGCGGTGATGCTGTGAATCGACGGGAAATTGACGCTCTCGCCCAGCCCCAGCAGCACCCGCGCCGCAAGCAGCGATGCGAATGAAGCCCGCGCAGCCAGCGGCGTTACGAATGTCGCAAGCGACCACACGCCCACACCCGCCGCGAGCACCCGTCTCCCGCCGAAGCGATCCGCGAGCCATCCGCCCGCAAGCTGCAGCCACAGGTAGCCCCAGAAGAACGCTGAGAGCACGAGTCCCTGCGCGGCGGCATCGTAACCCTGCTGCCGGGCGAGCGGGATAATCGCAACCGAGATGCTGACGCGGTCGACGTAGCAAAGCATCGTCGCCAGCGCGAACAGGCCGACTACGGTGTACCGGCGCGGCCATCGATAGGGACGCGCGGCACGCAATCGCGATGGAGCGGGAGCCGCCATGGCAAGCGCCGGAAGCTTAGCCGCCGCGCGCCGCGCAATCCAGCGGCGAGTTTCGGAAGAAGACGCCCGCGGGCTGGCGCGCGCACCTATCAACCAGAATGAGGAACAGGCCCGCGCGGCGAAAAATCAGGGCCGAGCTGGAGCGAAGAAGCGTCTCCGATGAGCTAGCGGCCCACCGCGTGACGCACCGTGTTCAGGATGTAAATGAAATCGCGCGGCGAACGGACCTCGCCCAGCAACGCGACGCGCGAAAGCATCTCCATCTCTTCGTTGCTGATGTTGTGGATGCGGCGCAGTTGCTCGTTCTTGCGGAACTCCTCCCAGGCCGAGACCGCCTCGGTCGCGGGCTCAGGATTGAGCAGCGCCTGCGCGCGCGGGTTGGCGAGGAAGAACAGCTCGCGGCGATCCAGCCCGAGGACTTCCGCAAGCCGGGTGACGATCTTGTCGGAGGGGTGGCGCTTGCCCGATTCGAGATGGCCGACGTAGGGGGTGGAAGTCTTGATCCGGCGCGCGACTTCTTCCTGCGTCAAATCGAGCTGGCGCCGCCGCTCGCGAATGACCTGTCCAAAATTTCGTTCCCTGGCCCGTGGTGCCATGATCGGTTATCCCCCTGTCCCTGTAAGGCCGCGTCACCCTCGCGGCATACCGCGCCTCGTATATCAAGGAGGGCGGATTCACTGCCAAACAGTACGTAGCACCTTGGCGACATTTTGGCAAACAAACGTGGCGTGGAATTGATCGATCCTGACCGAAGTGCGATAAGTGCCGCGCGGGGAAGGGAGGACACAAAATCTTGCGTTTTAAGACGCTTACGCGGATTTAGCCCAAGAATTTCTTTTTTAATGAATAAGTATTTTTCATGTCCGCAAGGCTTTCCTGCCTAATTCCCATAGGGATTCCGGCCATGGTTCAAATATAACGAATAGCCGGCGACCCCCTCCAAATCACGCTCCGGACCGCGAAAGCTCGCGTGGGCGCCATTTTTGAGCCCGCCGAGCGCGAACTTGTCCTCGCCGACCTCCCGCCCGCTGCGATCGTAGTAGCGCACCTCGACCTCGAGCGAGCCGACGTCGGGGCCGCCATTGCTCAGCTCGCCTTCGACGAACACGCGGCCGCCGCGATGCTGAATCGTGCTGCGCACGACTCGGACGGGCTCGACTCGCGAGAGCGAGTAGAAAACCCAGGCGGCGAATGCTCCCGCGCCGAGCAGAATCAACAGCGTGCTCTTGCGCATCTTCGCCACTGATTGTGCCGCGCCGCGCGCGCGGGTTCCAGCGCGATCGGCGGCGGGCGCTCGCGCGGCGCGGCGCTCGCGCGACGCGATGTCGGGACGCGATCCGATGACCACTGCCGCCTGTTGAAGGGGCATCTGCCGCTTGCGTGCGCGCTTGCGCTGACTGCCCCTGTGCTTAATTCACGGCGCGGCGCGTTGAAGGTCCAAATCGTTTGCGGTACGAAACTTGAAACCCACCAAGCCGGTCCAATGTCGGCACCGGTGCGCTCTTGTGACCGGTGGTCGAAGATGCGGCCAATTCGGCCGCGGGGAGGAGGACATCGTGAAAGACAGGAACGTGAAGGGCGTCGCGCCGAGGCTTGCTCTGCTGGGGGGCGCCGTGGCGTTGGCAATTATGGGTGCGTCCGGAGCTTATGCGGATCCACCCTCAACCTCGGCCAGCGAGCAGCAGCGGCTGGACCAACTCAGCGGACAGGTGAGCAACCTGGTCAAGCAGACCGATTCGAACACGACCGAGATCAAGAAGATCGAGCAGGCGATCACGGTGGCGCCACCCGCCGACGCGAATGCGAAGCCGCAGACGGTCGGCGAGCATGTGGGGCTGCTGGAGAAGGACTTTGGCGATCTGAAAAAGGACCTGTCGGACAACCTCGGGATTCACGTCCACGGCCTGGTGGATGCCGGCTACGAGTCCAACTTCAACCGGCCTGATACTGCCAACAGCAAGGGCGGAGGCCCGACTGCCACCGGCGGCAGCCTCAACCAATTGCGAGTGTTCGACCCCAACGCCAACAGTTTCGGACTCAACGAGGGCATCCTGCATATCGACCGGACCGTTGACGGCGGCGTCGGGTTCGTGACTGACCTGATTTTCGGCAACACCGCGAACGTGCTCGCGCAATCGACCCGCTATTCGAACATCAATCCGGCGGGCGCCAGCAACACGATCATCGACCCATCCCAGTTCTACCTTACCTACACGATTCCCGTCGGGAGCGGGATCAACGTGGAGGTGGGGAGATTTCTGACACTCCTGGACCAGGAAGTGGTCCAGAGCAACCTCAATTACAACGAGACGCGCGATTACATTTATGGGTACGGAAGCCCATTCACCCACACCGGGATTCGCGCGCAGTACACGATCAACGACTACGCGGGCCTCACGCTGGGCGTGAACAATGGTTGGGATGACGTCTCGGACAACAACGACGGCAAGACCGTCGAAGGGGAGATCACACTCAACAACAAGGACAAGAGCGTCGCGTTTGTCTTCAACGCCATCTTCGGCCCCGAGCAGGTCAACCATTCCAATTCCAAGCGTGCGGTGGTGGACCCGATCCTGACCTGGAAACCCTCGTTCGTGCCGGGTCTGACGCTGGTCGGAGAGTATCTGTACGGCCACGAAACCGGACCGGTGTCGGTTTCTCCGGCGCTGTCGTCGTACGGCAACGTTCTCAATTTCCTGCCGTACAATTCCTCGACCAGCACATACACGATCAACCACTCCGTGAAGTGGCAGGGTGCGGCCGGCTACGTCGTGTACGACTGGAACGACAACCTGGAATTTGCGACGCGCGGTGAATGGTTCTCGGACCCCGACGGCGCGCGCACCGGGACCAAGCAAATCCTTGGCGACTTCACGCAGACGCTATCGTACAAGATTCCCGGCACCACCGGGCTGATGGCGCGCCTGGAGTACCGTCACGACGAGTCGAACGCGCATCCGTTCTTCTCCAGCGACGGCTACCTGACGCCAACCAGTGTCAATCCGCTGCACACCTATGCGGGTCAGGACACGCTCACGGCGGCAATGCTCTACAGCTTCTGATGATGGGAGGGGGCGCCTCGTGCGCACGGGCGGCGGAGTCCTGACCGGATTCCGCCGCCCCTTTCTTTGTCGCCGAGCGCGCGACGTTCTGTTATTGAGTCTGCCGGACGGAGCGCGGCGAATGCCCGATGCGCGATCGCGCGCGGGGGCGGATCGAGCCGCCGCGCCGATTGTCCGGGAAACAGTGCATGAGCCTCCCAGCCGCCATCGGAATCCTCATTCTCCTGCTGATCGGACCGATCGCGGTGCACCGGATCGAGCGTTACGTCGATCTCTACATCCTGGCCGTCGGCATCGTGGCGACGCTTTTGGGGGGCGGCTTCGATTTGCCGCTCGTGAAAGATGCGCTCGGCGAGCCGGTAGCGATTACGATCGCAGTGATCGTTGCCGGGATCCTGTTCAGCTTCATGCGAGGTCCGATCGACCGGTTTTTCTCCGCGATCAGAGAGAAGACGAACCGCCGAGTGCTGGCCGCGCTGTCGGTCTTTATTGTCGGCCTGTCCTCCAGCGTCATCACCGCGATTATTGCGGCGCTGCTGCTGGTCGAGGTCAGCGCCCTGCTCCGTCTGGCGGATCAAAGTCGGACGAAGTTTATAGTCGCGGGGTGTTTCGCGATCGGATTGGGCTCGGCGCTTACGCCGCTTGGCGGTCCGCTCTCGACGCTTGCGGCCTCAGCGCTCGATCTGCCGTTTCATGGCCTGTTCACGCTACTTGCGCCATGGGTGATACCCGGGATGGCGGCATCGGCGATCGTCGCCGGATTCTTCGCGCGCACCGCCAACGGCGACGAACGGGCGCGCACGCATGCAGAAGAGTCTCCGATGGCCGCCATCATCCAGGGCGCGCGGATCTATGCGTTCATCGCGGGTCTCGTCCTGGTTAGCCATGCGTACGCGCCGCTTGCGCGGCGCTTCGTCCCGATGCTCACTGCTGATGCGCTGTTCTGGATGAATACGGTCTCGGCGGTGCTCGACAATGCGACGCTGGTCGCGATCGAGTTCCGGCCCATGGCCGTTGGCCGCGCGCGCGAAGCGATATTGGCTCTTCTCATCTCGGGCGGGATGCTGATTCCCGGGAACATTCCGAACATCGTGAGTGCGGGCGTGCTCAGAATCCGCAGCCTGGCGTGGGCGCGGGTGGGAGTGCCGATGGGGCTTGCGATGCTGGGCATTTATTTTGCTCTTCTCAAATTGACCGGCTGATGGGCGGGGGCACCGCTCGGGTAATACAGCCCGAAAGTTCTGAATTTCGGAATCGAGGCTGATGGTTTGGTGCGCCCAAGTGCCAGTCAAACGGGCAGCAGATGCTGCCGCAGTGGGCGTTGCGTTTGGCAATGTTTCGTGAGAGAAAGCGGTGGCAGCCCAAATGACCGAATGGCTCACGATTCAACACGCGGTCGATTCTCGCCCCGGAGCCGGTCGTAAGATTGCGGGACGCCTGAAATTGTGTTCAAAACAAGCGGCGATCTAACGTTCGCTTCCGCTTTAAACCGCGAGGAGGGTTACGGGTTCGATGACACCTAGAGAAGTTCTGCAAATGATCAAGGAAAAGGGTGCGGTGGCGGTCGATCTGAAATTCATCGACTTGCTCGGGCAGTGGCAGCACTTCACCACCCCGATTTCGGAATTCAAGGATGAGGGGCCATTCGAGGAAGGACTCGGCTTCGATGGCTCGTCGATACGCGGATGGCAGACCATCGACACGAGCGACATGCTCGTCATCCCGGATCCGAACACCGCGGTGATGGAGCCGTTCACGAAGGATCCGACGCTCACCCTGATCTGCAACATCATGGACCCGATCACTCGCGCCGACTACACGCGCGATCCGCGCAACGTCGCGCGCAAGGCCGAGGCGTACCTGAAATCCACCGGCATCGCGGACACCGCCTACTTCGGCCCGGAGCCTGAGTTCTTCATCTTCGACGGCGTGCGTTACGACACGACGCAGAACTCCAGCTACCATTTCGTCGAGTCCAATGAGGGCATCTGGAACAGCGGGCGCGAAGGCAATGTCGCGAGCCCCGGCCTTAACATCGGCTACAAGCCTCGCAACAAGGAAGGCTACTTTCCGGTGCCGCCCAACGACAGCCTCCAGGACATCCGCACCGAGATGGTGCTCGAGATGGAGCGGGTGGGGATCCGCGTCGAGAAACATCACCATGAAGTCGCGACCGCGGGCCAGGCGGAAATCGACATGCGCTTCCAGCCGCTGGTGAAGATGGCCGACTGGCTGACCTGGTACAAGTACATCTGCAAGAACGTCGCGGTCCGCCACGGCAAGACCGTCACCTTCATGCCCAAGCCGATCTTCGGCGACAACGGCACCGGGATGCACACGCACCAGAGCCTGTGGAGGGGCGAGACTCCTCTGTTTGCAGGATCGGGCTACGCGGGGATGTCGGAGCTGGGGATGCACTACATCGCGGGCATTCTGCATCACGCGCCTTCGCTGGCGGCATTTACCTGCCCGACCACGAACTCCTATCGCCGGCTGGTTCCCGGATTCGAGGCGCCGATCAATCTGGCGTACTCGAGCCGCAACCGCTCGGCCGGGGTGCGAATCCCGATGTACTCGCCATCGCCCAAGGCCAAGCGAATCGAGGTGCGCTTCCCCGATCCGACTTGCAACCCGTACCTGGCGTTCTCGGCGATGATGATGGCGGGACTCGACGGCGTCCAGCGCCGCCTCGACCCGGGCCAGCCGCTCGACAAGGACATTTACGCGCTTACTCCAGCCGAGCTCGCCGAGGTGCCGGGGATGCCGGCATCGCTCGACGCGGCGCTCGACCATCTGAAGCGGGATCACGAGTACCTGTTGAAGGGCGACGTGTTCACCGACGATCTGATCGAGACCTGGATCGACTACAAGATGGCCAAGGAAGTGAGCGCGATCCGGCTGCGGCCGCATCCCTACGAGTTCGCGATTTACTTCGACGCGTAAGCATCTGCGCTCGAATCACGGATCAGCAAAATGCGGCGGGCCTTTCGGCTCGCCGCATTTTTTCTTTCGCCGCGGGCGCTGCCCGCACGGCCCTCGATGATTGGACGCTACTTCAGGTCGACGATCGCCGCTTCGTCGGCCGCAAGTTCCAGCGCGCCGCCGATCGATTCATCAGCACGGGCGGGATTGGTGCTCAGGATGAGCCGGCCCGGCTCCACGCGCAGCTCGCGCGGCTCGGCGCTGAGATTCAATGCGACCAGCACGCGCTGGCTGACCGTCTCGCGAACAAAGGCCAGACAATCCTGCGGGACGCTCGCGATACTGCGGTACGTCCCCTCGGCCAGCGCGGGCGTGCTCTTGCGAAGCCGGATCAGCCGCTTGTAGAGCGCGAGCATCGAATGAGGATCGCCCGTCTGGCGCGCCACATTGGTGCTCCGGTAGTCGCCGCAGGGAAGCCAGGTTCGCGCGGCGGTCGAGAAGCCACCGTTTTCGGCGTCGGACCATTGCATCGGGGTGCGGCAACCGTCGCGCCCGACCGGATCGAGCTGGCGGTCGGCCGGAATCCCGGCGTCCGGCATTCCAATCTCTTCGCCGTAATAGATGAAAGGAGTGCCGCGCAGCGCCATGAGCATCACTGCCGCTACCCGAGCCCTCGCGTGCCCATCGCCCCCATTCGCGTAGCGTGTGACATGGCGCGGAAAGTCGTGGTTCGAGAGGGTCCACGTAGGCCAGGCGCCGGGGCCGAAAGTCCGCTCGGTCTCGGCGATAGCGGCGCGAAACCGCATGGCATCGTACCGTGCCAGCAGGAACCGAAAGTTGAATCCAAGGTGCAACTCATCGGGTCTCACATAATCGGCCAGGCGCGACTGCTCGTTCGGCCAGGTCTCGCCAACCATCATTCGATCGCCAAATTCGTCCACCGCACGCCTGAACCCGCGGATGATGTCGTGAATTTCGGGGCGGTCGTTGCTGTAGATCGGCAGGTGCGTGCCCTCGGCATACCACGGGATGTCGGGGTCGGTCTGGGTGCGAAGAGGGTTATCGCGCAACTGCTTATCCTTGATGAGGCCCGCGACCACGTCGACGCGGAATCCGTCCGCGCCGCGCCCAAGCCAGAACCGGATTACGTCCTGCATCGCCTCGAGCACCTTGCGATTGCGGTAATTCAGGTCGGGCTGCCCCTCGAGGTACATATGCAGGTAGTGCTCGCCCGTGCGCTCGTCGAACTTCCAGGCTGAGCCGCCGAAAACGCTCTGCCAATTGTTGGGCGGACGGCTGGGCGAGCCAGGCTGCCAGATGTACCAGTCGCGCATGGGATTGGTGCGCGACGAGCGCGACTCGATGAACCAGGGATGCTGGTCGGAGGTGTGATTGGGGACGAGATCGACGATTACGCGGATGCCGCGCCGATGGGCTTGCGCAACCAGCCGATCGAAACTCTCGAGCGTGCCGAGTTCGGGATGGATGCCGCAGTAGTCGCTTACGTCGTAACCCCAGTCGCTCAGCGGCGACGGGTTGATCGGATTGAGCCAGATCGCATCGATGCCGAGCGAGCGTTCGGTGCCGTCGTTGAGGTAGTCGAGGCGCGAGGTGATCCCGTCGAGGTCGCCGATGCCGTCGCCGTTCGAGTCAGCGAAACTGCGCGGATAGATCTGGTAGAAAACCGCGCGCTGCCACCAGTGAAGAGACATCGTTGATGATTCTCCTGCGTCGCGCCGCGTCGAGCGTTTGGCGCCGCGGGGGATGCGGTTCGCCGGGGGCGCATTATAGATGAGTTTCGCGGGTTCCGCACGGCGCTCATAAATGGTACCATTTGCTGCGCAAAGTGGCGGCGGCGTTCCACGAATGCCGCCCGCGAACCGGCGCCGGGGGCGAAAGCAGACCATTGGTGCGGCTCGAATGCAGCGCGCGATGGCTTCCGAAGGCTTGCGGCGCTTGCGACTTTCGGCTAACAGGACTAGGGCGCGCCAAATTCGTCGTTTTGGAATCGATTTTGCACCGCGATTGCCGGCTAAGTCCGTTTCCGAGCTGAAGTCTGGGAGGGAGAGTAGTGGAGTACAGCTTTCCGGCGCTTTATTTCGAGACGACGCGCCTGTGCAACCTGCAATGCCAGACGTGCATGACCAGCAGCAACGTTCCGCAGGTGGTTCGCGAGTCGCGCAAACAGGAACTCAACTTCGACGAGATTCGGGAACTCGTGCTGATTCCCGGCAAGCGGCTGGGACTCAAGGCGGTCGGATGGAGCGGCGGTGAGTTCCTGCTTCGCAAGGATGCGATGGACCTGCTCGCGCTGGCGAACGAACTCGGCTACCAGTGCAAGATCTGCAGCAACTGCGAGTTGCTCACGCGCGAGCGGCTGGTCGAGATAAAGAAGGCCACCGGCGGCAACCTGACGATCGCGGTCGGCCTGAACTCGATCGACGAGTGCAACGAATTCAGCCGCGACGCGGCGCCCGATCGCACGCTCGAGGCGCTCAGGCTGTGCGATGAGCTCAAGATCGATCGCCACGTGATCATCACGATCGGCAAGTACAATACCGAGAGCTTCGAGAAGACCATCGACTACCTCGTGCGCAACCGGATCTCGTACAACCGATCGCCCTACGTGGCGCGCGGCTCGGGATGCGGGCTGTTCTCGGAACTCGCCTTCGACAGCAAGGACCTGAAAGAGCGCTTCCATCCGGCATTGCGCAAGCACGTCAACGGCTACGTGAGCTACACGCCGTTTTTCCTCTCGCCCGAGCTGCACGAGCGCGTCTCCGGCGGCGCGCGAAACGGCACCGTGCCTCAGAATCCGCCGATCGGATGCTGGGTGGGAACCTGGCTTGCGCTGAACGCCGAGGGCGACGTCTCGGTCTGCCCGGTGCTGCTCGACACGCTTCACGCCGGCAACGTGCGCGATCTGCCGCTCGATGAGCTGGTCGCCAAGAGCAGGCTGTTCGCCGATCTCCTCGACCGCAGCAAGCTCAAGGGCAAATGCGGAAACTGCCGCTACCAGTACACCTGCGGCGGATGCCGCGCGATGGCGTACTACCATACCGGCGACCATCTCGAGTCCGATCCCACCTGCTTCTTCGACCCGAAGGACAGGAACGACGTGTGCGAGCACGAGGCGGAAACCAACCGCCTGTTCCAGAAGTACCTCATCATCGCGCGCTACGTGGGGATCTATCAGCGGCCTCCGCGGCCTGACGCGGAGCAGAACGGGCGCTAATTCTCCAGGCCGGCTTCCTCGAGGCGCTCGCGGGCCTCGGTGGCGTCCGCGGCCGGCACCATCAGTCGGGCGGGCACCAGCGCGTTCGATCCCCACAGGCGCGATGCGTTCGCATCGAAGACGAAGCAATCGATTCCCGCCTGCGCGAGAACGTCGATTGCGATCTGCGCCAGGATCGGATCGAGCGTCCTGAAGACTTCCTCGAGTTCGCCCGGGGCGCGAGCGCTGTCGGATGCCATCGCGAGCCTCTCCGGCCGAGCCGCTAGTCGCCAGCGGCGGCGTTCGCAGTCGCCGCCGCGATTCCCCTGACCCGGACGTAAATGAGCGCGGCGGCGCCTGCGACCAGCAGCCCGGCAATCCCGCCGTCGAAACGGTGGAACCAGGGCGCAAGGTCCTTCCAATGCTCGCCAAGCTTCATCCCCGCCCACGCCAGTGCGAGACACCAGAGATACGAGCCCGCCAGCGTGTAGATCGTGAATGAGAACGGATTCATCCGGGAGACTCCGGCCGGAAACGCGATGAAGGTCCGCACCACCGGCAGCAGCCGCCCGAAGAACACGGTCGCAGAACCCCATCGGGCGAAGAACCGATCGGCGATTTCCAGCTCATGCGGCGCGATGAGCACCCATCGCCCGTATCGTTCCAGGAACCAACGCCCGCTGCTCGTTCCAACGTAATAGGCGCCGTACGAGCCGAGCAGGCATCCGAATGCGCCCGCAATCGCGACCGCGTGCAGACTGAAACGTCCGGTGGCGACCAGGAATCCCGAGAACGGCATGATCACCTCGGACGGAAGCGGAATGCACGCGCTCTCGATCGCCATCATCAACACGACGCCGGAATAACCCAGCGCCGCGATTGATCCGACGATCAACGCCGAGATGCCGGTCATGAGCTTGTCGATCATTCGGGTGCGCCCTTATCCTTGCGCCGCGCGATGCGTATTCCTCAAGCGTGCCACGCACCGTGTGGAGATGCGAGTGGGCCGCGGTTGCCACCCGAATCGAATGTATTCTAGACTGCCAATCGCGACTACTGTATTTATGTTGAACGAGAGCTGAATTCGTTGCGTCTCCCGAACCGGGAAGACGCCCTGTCCGCGGCGATCGGCCGTGTCAAAGGCCCTTGGAGGTAGATCTCATGCCAAAGGATACGCTCACAATCACGGATAACCGCACCGGCAAACAATACGAAATTCCGATCGAGAATGGCGGCGTGATCCGCGCCTCGGATCTCCGCCAGATAAGAACGTCGCCCAAGGATTTCGGATTGATGTCCTACGACCCGGCCTTCATGAACACCGCGTCGTGCCGGAGCAAGGTCACCTTTATCGATGGCGACGAGGGAATCCTGCGCTACCGCGGTTATCCGATCGAGGAGTTGGCCGAAAAATGCGACTACCTCGAGGTCGCCTACCTGGTCGTGAAGGGCGAGCTGCCGGACCAGGAACATTACAAGCGCTGGAAGCACAACGTCACGATCCACACGATGGTCCATGAGAACATCAAGAAGTTCATGGAGGGCTTCCGCTACGATGCGCACCCGATGGGGATGCTGCTCGGGACGGTCGGCGCGCTTTCGACCTTCTACCCCGATGCGGCTGCCATCCACGACCTCGAGTCGCGCCGCCTGCAGACGCGCCGGCTGATCGGCAAGATGCCGACGCTGGCGGCGTTCGCCTACCGGCACACTCGCGGCCTGCCCTACGTCTATCCCGACAACGACCTCAGCTACACCGGAAATTTCCTGGCGATGCTCTTCAAGATGACCGAGCTCAAGTACCAGCCCGATCCGGTGCTCGAGAAGGCGCTCGACGTGTTGTTCATACTGCACGCCGATCATGAGCAGAACTGCTCGGCCAACGCGATGCGCGCGGTCGGAAGCTCGCATCCGGATCCGTTCTCGGCTGCAGCTGCGGCGATCGCGGCGCTGTACGGACCGCTTCACGGCGGCGCCAATGAACAGGCGATTCGCGGCCTGATGGAGATCGGGGCGGTAAAGAACATCCCCGCCTTCATCAAAGACGTCAAAGAGGGCAAGCGGCGGCTGATGGGCTTCGGCCATCGCGTGTACAAGAATTACGACCCGCGCGCGAAGATCCTGAAGAAGATGGCCAACGATGTCTTCCAGGTCACCGGCAAGAACCCGCTCATCGACATCGCCGTCGAGCTGGAGCGCATCGCGCTTCAGGACGACTACTTCATCTCGCACAAGCTGTATCCGAACGTGGACTTCTACTCGGGGATTATTTACCAGGCGATGGGTTTCCCGATGACGATGTTCCCGGTGCTGTTCGCGATCCCGCGCACGTCGGGATGGATGGCGCAGTGGGCCGAGATGGTGCGCGATGCGGAGCAGAAGATCGCCCGCCCGCGCCAGGTCTATTTCGGCGAAGGCGAGCGCCACTGGATTCCGATCGAGCGCCGTCCCAAGCCGGATATGCGCGAGGACGCGGTGAGCGAGGCGATCTGACGCCCGCCCGCACCTGTTCCTGCATCTGATTCGCGCCACCGGCGGCTGTGAATTTTTCTCACAGTTCGCCGGTGGCGTAATTTCCTCCAACCTGTTATCTAGAGACAAGGGCGCTTATGTAATGCAGGAGCGCCGCACCGCTGCGCGCGTGGGGGTGAACGATGAGCAGGAACGGCGGAACACCCAAACACTCAATTCCGGCTTTCGATGATGTCGCGGAACAGGCGCAGCAGAAGTCCGCGCCCGGCAAACCGGCCCCGGGGCTGACCTTCCCCGATTACGTCTCGCATTGCGAGATGTGGGCCGCGGCTGAGCCGCCCTCCAGCGCGTCGAAGTCTCGCGCGACCACGTCGCTTGCCGACCGGGGCGCCGGCGCCGCCACCGAGACCGAAGGCCAATCTCCCGAAGCGGCAGGGTCTCGGGCAACCACATCGCTCTCACTGGTAAGCCTGGACGAGGCGACGCGCGGCGTCCCTCGCGAACTCCTCGCCGAGGAGAACTACGTCTGGATTGGCGACGACCTGGCGGTTCGAATCGAGGGGTGGGATGGTAAGCCGGTCGAAGATATCGAGACTGCCCTCCTGGACGCCGACCCGGTCGAGCCAGCGCAAGATGCCGAATTCGACCCGCAACCCGAGAGCGCGAGTCAGGCTTCGCCTGCCTGGTTCGCGCGCGTCTCGCCGCGCAGCTATGCGGTCGGAGCCGCCGCGTTGGGACTCATTCTGTTGATCGGCGTTCCCGCCCTGTTCAGCATCGCGCGTTTGGGGCGTGACAATTCTGCGGTCTACGATGCGTCGCAGATGGTGGCCGGAAGCGAACCCGTCAATGAGCTTCCCGACGATGCGATCACGACGCTGGTAATCATTCCCGAGCCGGAGCATGAGAGCCCCGTTGCGCTAAACCGGTTCAGGCCCGATCGTGCCGAGGAAAAAATCAGAGAGGCGCTCACCGGCCTTGGCTTCACCGATGTCGGCGTTTCCGCGAGCCGTACCGGCGACGTTTACCTCGCTGCCGAGGTGTACAGTCTCGACGAAGCGCACAATATCGTGCGCGTGGCGCACCACGCGATGCCATCGGCGCGCGTCCACTTTCTCCATCCCGACCTTCATCCTCCCACGGGATCCGCCTACTTCGGCGTGACCGCGCGGTCCGCGCCTGATCTCTGGGGCGCGAAAGTCGCCGAGGTCATGATCGGGTCGCCCGCGTTTAAGGCCGGAGTGCGTCCCGGCGATGTCGTGCGCGAGTTCAACCACGAAATCGTTCCCGACGCGGCCACGCTCGACCGGCTGGTCGAGAAGTGCCAGCCCGGCGATCGGGTTGAGGTCCGCGTCTGGCGCGATGGCGGCAACCAGTTCGCGATGGCGCGCCTGACGGAGCTCACCGAGATGGCGTCGCGCTGAACCGCGCCCCCTGTCCGCTGCCTGAGCCGCGGAGAATTTCAAACCGCGCTGGGCTGGGAAACACCAGCGCGGTTTTCGATTCCGGACACGCCAGCCGGCTCCACCCTCGATGACAAACCCCATCATTCAGCACGAAAGATCACCTGCCTCGACCACCCTGGGTGAAATTTCCCGGGCTTCGGCCATCGCATGTTTAAGCATGATACAAATCATTTAAAATGCCAGCTTGACTCGTTCTTGCATGAATTAGACTCTTAAAGAAGCTGAGCATCGTGGCCGGAGCGTCTCCGTCAGCTACTGGCAGACCTCCCCCCGAAGGGCGGTTTTCGCTATGCCGACCGAAGAAGACATCCTCACAATTGGAGAACTGTCTCGCCACTTGCGGGTTCACCCCACGACCATCTACCGGCTGCTCAGAAAAGGCCGCATCCCAGGCTTCCGCGTCGGCAGCGCATGGCGCTTCAATCGGACCGCGATCGAGAAGTGGGAGCGCGCCCAGCTCGACGGTCCGCTATCGGCCCCGCAGCGCGGCCGGCGGCACAATAAGTAGCGGCGGGCTTCTCCACCACACTCCGCGACATCGTATCGGAGGCGCGCCGCCAAGGGCGCCGAGCGCGGCGCATCGCGGCGCTTGTGGCCCTGCGCGCGTGCCCGGCGCATCGCGGCGCATCGGACGCGGCCACTCATTCCGATCATCGCGCGCGCGGCGTTTGACAATTGCGCTGCGAACCTAATAGCTAACCTACGTCCGACTTAAGCGGGGAGAGCTGCGCGGCGATGCCGACGAAATACACAGAGGTTAAAGGTTACGCGACCTATTACCACTATTGCGGCGCGACCACGCTGCCGGACGTGGTGCCGGATCTTTCGCGCGGCCGAAAGATCGTGCTCGTCCACGGCGCCGGCGGCAACGGCCATCGATGGCACCGCCAAGTCGACGCGCTGGGCGCATCGCACAGCCCGGTCGCGCTCGATCTTCCGGGCCACGGCCGATCGTCCGGCGTCGAGGGCCTGATGAGCGTCCCGGACTATGCCGACTTCGTGGTGGCGTTCCTGGATGCGCTCAAGGTCGGGTCGGCGGTGATCGCGGGATGGTCGATGGGCGGGGCAATTGCGATGGACCTCGCGCTGCGCTATCCGGCGCGCGTCGAGGCGCTCGTCCTGGTCGCCACTGCGGCGAAGTTCAACGTCGCCAAGGATCGCATCGACGCGCTCAGGGCGGTGACGATGGGACGCGCGCCGCAGGCGTTCACGACCGACGGCTACTCGCCCAGGACGCTCAAGGAAAACTTCGACGTGGTGCGCGAGGGCTGGATGGAGCAGATCAAGACCGACCCGCGCGTGCGGTACACGGATATGCTGGCCTGTTCGCAGGTCGATCTGCGCGAGTCGATCGCGAAGATCGACAAGCCCACGGTGATTTTTGCCGGCGCCGACGACCAGGGCACCACGGTGGCCGATGCCGAGTTGATCAAGAGCAAGATTCGCGGCGCGAAGCTTAAAGTCGTGGCCGACGCCGGCCACATGATTCCTTCCGAGCGCCCGGGCGAACTCAATGGCGCGATCGAGCAATTCCTCTCCGAGCTAAGGTAGGGCTCCTCGCATGAGTCTCTCGAGAAAAACCGCAGTCGTCGGCGTGTACGAGCATCCCAGCCGCTTCGCGCCCGACAAGAACATGCACCAGATCATGGCCGAGAGCATCCGCGGCGCGTTGGACGATGCCGGGCTCTCCATGAAGGACGTCGATGGTCTGTGCACGTCCGGGATCGGCGGGATGGGGATGATCGGGCTTTGCGACTATCTCAATCTCACGCCCAACTTCGTGGACTCGACCTCGATCGGCGGGTCGTCGTTCGTAGCGCACACCGCTCACGCGGCGGCTGCGATCAATTCGGGGCTGTGCGAGGTGTGCGTGATCGCGTACGGCTCGACCGCCGCATCGCAGCGCTTCGCGATCGGAACCGGCGGCGGAGGCGGGGGCGGCGCCGGCGATCCCTGCGACCAGTACGAGATCCCCTTCGGACCGACCACCGTCGGCCTGTACGCGATGATCGCGCAGCGCCACATGCACGATTACGGCACCAGGCCGGAGCAGCTCGCCGAGATCGCGGTCACGATGCGCCATCACGCATCGATGAACCCCAACGCGAAGTACCGCGATCCGATCACCGTCGAGGACGTGCTCGCATCGCGAACCATCTCCTCGCCCCTGCACCTGCTCGACTGCTGCATCATCAGCGACGGCGGCGGCGCGCTGGTCGTCACCTCGGCCGAGCGCGCGCGCGACCTGAAGAAGAAGCCCGCTTACATCCTCGGCGTGGGCGAGACGGTGCGCCATGCGGCGCGCGGCCAGCGCGACTTCCTCGAGATCGCCGCCGCGCAGTCGGGGCGGCTCGCGTTCCAGCGCTCGGGCGTTTCGCACAAAGACATCGACATGGCGATGATCTACGACTCGTTCACGATCACCGTCCTCGTCACGCTCGAGAACCTTGGCTTCTGCAAGCGCGGCGAGGGCGGCGCGTTCGTGACCGGCGGGCGGCTGCGCTATGACGGCGATTTTCCCATCAACACCGACGGCGGCGGGCTCTCCTCGAACCATCCCGGGATGCGCGGAATTTTCCTCGTGATCGAGGCGACCAAGCAGCTTCGCGGCGAGTGCGGTCCGCGCCAGGTGAAGGATTGCAAGACCGCGCTGGTGCATGGCACCGGCGGAGCGCTCGGCTCGCGTCATTCAGGCGCGACGCTGATCCTGTCCAATCAATAGGGCGGAGGGAAGGGAAATGGCTGACCAGAAACCGCAGAAATATTCCAAGCCCCTCCCGCATATCGATGAGGAAAGCCGGCCGTGGTGGGAGGCCGCTCAGCGCCACGAACTCTACGTCCAGAAGTGCCGCGACTGCGGCGAGCTGCGCTACTACGCGCGCGCGCAATGCGCGCGATGTCTCTCGCCGCGCACCGAATGGATCAAGTCGCGCGGGCGCGGCAAGGTCTACACCTTCACGGCGACCTACCAGAACCAGGCGCCCGGATGGCGGGAATCGCTGCCCTACATCATGGCGTACGTGGAACTCGACGAGGGTCTCAAGATGATGACAAACCTTGTCGACTGCCGCCCCGAAGAGGTTAAAATAGGTATGCCCGTCGAGGTCGTGTTCGATGACGTCACGCCCGAGGTGACGCTCGTCAAGTTCCGCCCGGCGAAGTAAGGATCAGAACCTGGTGGCCACAACCCTTGATTTGCATTCGCATAGCGAAGCCTCGGAGGACAGCCGCGCACCGGTAGAGGCCTATCTCAACTGGATTCAGCTGCGTCACTCCGAGCGTCCGCTCGATGGGATCGTTCTCACCGAGCATCGCCAGTTCAACCGCAAAGCCGACTACCGCCACCTCGAAGATAAGTACGGGGTCATGGTGTTGCGCGCCTCGGAGGTGGAGACCAATTACGGCCACGTGCTCGTCTTCGGCGTGAACGAGGACATCCTCAAGCGGTTCGACTTCGCCAACGTGCGGCTCGACGCGCAGGAGTTGCTCGATGAGGTCGCGCGGATGGGCGGACTCGCCGTGCCGTGCCATCCGGGGCGCCCGAATATCGGGATGTGCGAGCACTATCGGACCAAGCCCCCGCTCAACAACGTGGTCGCAGTCGAGCTTCTCAACGGCGGTTCGCGCAAGGGCGAGGATGAGCAGAGCGCCGAGCTCATCAGGCGCTACGGCTACCGCGCGACGGGAGGTTCGGACAGCCATCTCGTCAGTCTTATCGGGCTTTGCGCGACGCGCTTTGCCGCCGACATCCGCTCGATCGAAGATCTCGTGCGGGAACTCAAGACCGGCCAGTACGAGCCGGTCGATTTCCGCCCGCGCCGCCAGCCGGTAACCAATGCAGTCGCCGTGGAGCCGAGGTAAGGTAATGGTTGATTTCGATCCCTCCCTCATCAATCACATTTTCGAGGAGACCGATCCGGTCAAGGTCAGCGCCGAGGACATAGAGAAATTTTGCGAGGCGCTCGGCGAGTCCAATCCGATCTATAACGACGAGCAGGCGGCGAAGAAGGGCCCGTATGGCGAACTCGTAGCGCCGCCGTCGTTCGCGGTATCGTTTCGCAACGGACGGCACTTCTTCGAGCACATCCCGCGCTTCGGCCAGCGCGGCTTCGATGCGGGCAAGGATGTCGAGTTCGTACGACCGGTACGGGCCGGCGATGAGATCACGCTCACTTCTTACGTCAAAGAGATTTACGAAAAGACCGGGCGGTCGGGCTCGATGGTCTTCGTCGTAATCCGCTCAACACTCAGGAACCAGAACCGCGAGGTGGTCGCGCATGTCGACCACCGATTCATGAATCGCCCCTGAAGGGCCGGCATCGGTCAAACCCAGTGAGAACATTCGCAGACGCAAAAATCGGTGACACGCTCGGACCGCTCGAGGTCTTCATCAGCAAGGATCAGTGCCGGCGCTACGCGCGATCGGGCGGCATGGATGCGCCGCGATTCACCGACGATGAAGGCGCGCGCAAGGAGGGGCTGCCCGGGATGATCCTGCCCGGCAACATGAGCCTCGGGCTGTTGTGCAAATTCGTGACCGATTGGCTCGGTCCGGAGGGCGGCGCGAAATTGCAGAGGATCGGCACGACTTATCGCGTGCCCGTCCAGCCCGACCACACGATCACGTTCCACGGGTTCATCACGCACGCGACCCCGGAAGATCGAACCGTCGAAATCGACGTGTGGATCGAAAACGAGGACGCCGAGCGCCTCGTGACCGGCACCGCGACCGTCCAGTTCCCCAAATAGCCGCGGCGCTCGCCGCCGGCATCCTTCACGGCAAGTCCGACGATCGTCGCCGCAGGTGGTGATTAAATCACCGCGCGCAGCGAACCGGCGACGTCGCCACGCGTCGCTGCGCTCGCGGGCAGAATGCTGCTGCCCAGCCCGATCAGAATTGCGACAAGCAGGCTCTCGGCGGCGACTTTCCGCGACATTACGAGCATGAATGCGAACATGCCGAGGCTCTCCGATGCGTACGGCACGAGCTTGAGGCCCAGGTACGCAGCCAGGCAACCGAGGCCGCCGCCGAGCGCTCCGATCAGCAGGCCCTCCGACACCAGGCACGAGACGATGACCGGGCGCGTGAACCCGATCGCGCGCATCACGGCAAGTTCCTGCCGGCGCTCGCGAATCGACATCGCGGCGGTGTTCACCGCGACCAGGCCAATCGCAAAGATCACGACGAGTGCGATCCCCTCGATTCCGTCGATCAGCGGACGCCACGCCCCCATCTGGCTGAGCGAAACTCCAAGTTCAGATTGAGTCTTGGTTTCGGCCGATGAGTTCGCGAATTTCTCATCGACGTCGGCGATCACCGACGGGATCCATTTCGAACTATCGACCTTGATCCAGATCAGGTTGACCGTGCCCGGCCGCCCGAGAACTTCATCCAGGTAGTCGCGCCGGAACATCAGCGCATACGGCGGCGCGGTCCCGCCGAGCGTACCGACAATCGTCAGCTCCACGTCCACCGGGAAGACCGTTCCGCGCAGAGTAACGCGATCGCCCACCTTCCATCGAAAGCGGCTGAGCAGCGTGGGCCCGACCAGCGCACCGGTCTTGACGCGGCGGAATTCCTCGGCATCCGCCCGGCCTACTTTCCAGTCGCCCCAAATATCTTCGACGTGATCCGGATCCAGCGCCGCGCTCGGAACCAGGTCCTTGGGATCGCGGTACGTCCCCATGAATATGGTTTCGCCGGCGACCGCCTCGACATGAGGGATGCTCTGGATGCGGCCGACATACGCCTCGGGAAGAGGATAAAAGAATCCGGCCTTGCAGAACGATATCAATCGAAGCGAATTCGCGCGGTCACGAAGTATCTGCTGGATAAGGCTCGGCATGCTGATCAGCGCCGCGAAAACGAAAATGGAGACCGCGATCGAGAGCACGGTCAGGATCGTTCGGCGCCGGTTGCGCCGGAGATTTCTGAGCACGAGCGGAAGGAATTTCATGGCGCAGCACCTGGTCGGAGCTTAGCCGGTTCGGGGGTCTTGCGATACTGCAGGCCGGCCGCAAGCGCGCGCCGCTCGATCATCGCAGCGCGCGCGCAACGCGCCGGCGTACTACAGGAGCGCGCCGCGGAAGGGTTCGTCGCGCGGGGGCGGATACTGGATGAGGTTGAGCGCCCACTTGCGCGCTTGACGGAGCGCCTCCTCGGCGCGCCGGAAAAGCTGCTCGCGGTACATCACGTTCCACACGTAGGCATCCACCGACGGCTCGTCGCTGAGAGTCACGTCGATCATCCAGTCTTCGATTTGCGGCCCGCAGATGAGCAGGCGCACGAGGCGGCCGTGGTCGAGCACGATCCCGCGCGCCTCGCGAGGAAGCCGGAACTCATCCTTGATTCGCTTGATGAGGTGTGGCGGGTAGTGCTCCTCGGTCATTGCGACGTAAACCCACTCGCCCTGCTTCGTGTCGGCCTGGCGCGCGATGCGAAGGTTGTTGTCGGTGAGATCGTCCTTGGCGCGCTCCTGATCGTAGTCGCGAGCGGCCTGGTAAAAGGCCATCGCGACCGGAAGCTGCGGCATCTCGACTTCCGACTTGGCCTTCTTCGGCTTCTTGAAGGTGGTCTCTACCCACCAGCGGTTTTCGACGTTGGGCTTGCTCGCCATCGTGGTAATGCCTGTTACGCGGCGCGGCGGGCGCGGCGCGGCTGTCGCGCGCGAGCGCCGGCGCGAGTCCTTCGCCGGCGGCTGCTGGCCGCCGATCGCCTCGCACACAGTATACCGCGCCGGACGCGGCGATTGCGCGCGCTTGGCGGCCTCAGCCCGGTGACCATCCGGCGCATGAAGGCGTCAGCCTTGCGCTCCGCGTCGGTCCAGAACAGGTAATGACCCATCTCGTGGTAGATCATCTGGACCCACATGCGTTCGCTGTTGTAGACGCGTCCGCGCTTCCAGTTCTCGGGATGGACGAGGATGATTTTGCCGTCCTCGAAGGTCTTGCCCGCGGTCTTGCCCCAGTCGATGTACTCGTACCATTCGATCCGCGGCCGCTTCACGTTGAAGTAGCGGCATAGTTGCGAGACCGCGCGGTTGAACGACGCCTTCCGGTGGGTCCGAAAGTAGTTGGAAAGGTCCCGGTCGATCGCACGCCTCTCAGCGACTGGCGGGGTTATCATTCGCACGGCCCATGAACCTCCACGGGGAGCCAGAAAATGATACGGATGCGGCGCCGGGACAGTCAATCCAGAGACCGAAAACGCCGAAAAGTCTTTATTTTACACGGACTTTGGCGACTCCGGGCATCGCGGCCCCGGCATGCGGCCGCCAATCCGCCCACCATGCGGCCGATGCGCCCGCAGCCCGCAGGCTGGTAACAAGCCACAGCCTGCTCCCCCTCTCTTATCTCCCCCGGAAAAGACCGGGGGAGAAGATAGAGGAAAGCAGCCATCTTTCACGCAGGATGTTGAGACGCCGCCGCAAGCGAGGTGCGATGATCAGACTCTTCTCAACATCCTGCTATCCGAGCGCCCCGGATTCCTTCAGCCTCGCGATATCGTCCCAGGTCAGCCCGACCTCGAGCGCGACCTCCTCGGTATGCTGGCCGAGTTCGGGGGCCGGGCGATGAGGGCCTTGCGGGACATCGGCGAATTTGACCGGGCTATCGACGACCCGGCATCCGGGGATGCGCGGATGGTCCACCGGCGCGAAGGCTCCGATCTCCTGCGCCTGCGGATCGGCGAGCACCTCCGCATCGGTGCGCATCGGCGCCCAGATCAGTTGATATTGATCGAAAACCGGCCCCCATTCAGCACCCGTGCGCGCCGCCATCGCGGCATCGATTTCCGCGGTCATCGCGGCGCAGTTCAGCGCGCGCAGGCCCTGGTTGGCGAATCTCGGATCGTTCTCCCATTCCGGACGGCCTAGTGCGGCGCAGAACTGGCGCCAGTATCGATCGGCCTGGAGCATCACGAAGTAAATCCACTTCCCGTCCTTGCACTCGTACGAACTCCACAGCGGATTTATGCGCTGCGCGCGTCCTTCCGATTCGGGGCATCGGCCGGCTATCAGCCCCACCGTCAGATCCGTGCCGTTCATCCACAGGCCCATCGAGTACAGAGAAATTTGCACCTCGCGCCCGCGCCCGGTTCGATGTCTTGCGAGCAGCGCCGCCGAAATCGCGCCGGCAAGTCCGAGTCCTACCGCATGATCGATCATTGCAGGCCGCTGTGCGGGCGGCGGCTGTCCCGGCTCCTTGATCGTCGCCATCAGGCCCGACCGCGCCCACGACGCGGCGAAGTCATAGGCCGGGCGCAAGCGGTCGGGACCGCGATGGCCATAGCCGTTGACCGATGCGTACACGATGTGGGGATTGACCGCCGCGAGTGTTGCGTAATCCATCTTCATCCGTTCGAGCGCATCGAGGCGCAGACTTGTGACGAACACGTCGGCTCGCCCGATTATCCGGTATGCGAAAGCCTGCCCCTCGGGGCGGCGCAGGTCGATCGCGACGGATCGTTTGTTGCGGTTATCGAGCTCGAAGGGCGGGCTTATCGGGACGCTTTGATCGCCCGGCGCCCGAAACGCCAGGCCGCGAATCGGATCGCCGACACCGGGATCTTCGAGCTTGATTACATCCGCGCCCCAGTCGGCGAGCACCGCCGCGGTCGAGGGCCCCGCAACCCACATCGCGAATTCCACCACCCTGATTCCGTCGAGCGGCCGATCAATAGGCATGAGTTCCTCCGGAACGATTCTCGCGGCCCATTGTGGCAATCGGAGCCGCGCAATGAAATCTTGGCCGGCGCGGCGCTTGTTCCCGGATTGGGAACTTTGCTAGAGTCCATTCGGTGCGGGTGATTGCGCGCAGCACGCTTATGCGGTTCGTTGAATCGCTGAGCGGGCAGAAAGGACAACGGGCGGTGAAGGCGGCGCTCGACACCTGGTTTCACGAGGTTCAACACGCGCACTGGCGGAACTCGGCGGACGTGAAACAGAGATACGCAACGGCCAGCATCGTGAGTGCCGACCGGGTGGTGTTCAACATCAAGGGGAATGATTATCGGCTGGTGGCAGCCGTCGATTATGGCCGCCAGGTCCTGTTCATCAAGTGGATCGGCAGTCACCGGGGCTACGATAAGATTGATGCGAGGACGGTCAAGTATGGAGATTAAGCCGATTCGAAAGGAGGGCGATTACGAGGAGGCGGTAAGGGAGATCGAGCGCCTATGGGGCGCCAAGGAAGGAACGCCCCAAGGGGATCGACTCGATGTACTGACGACGCTCGTCGAGGCTTACGAGCGGAAGCATTTCCCGATAGATGCACCGGACCCGATCGAGGCGATCCGGTTCCGGTTGGAACAGCAAGGCCTGGATCATCGGGCATTGGTAGGTGTAATCGGCGGTCGCAGCCGGGTTTACGAGGTGATGCACCGCAAGCGCGCACTATCGCTTGAGATGATTCGCCGGCTAAATGAACGGCTCGGAATTCCGGCCGAGGTTCTTATTCGCCCGGTCCGGGCGCAACGCCGCCGCGCCGCTTAGCAAGCAAACCGCCCGCCAACGTCGATTCTGCCGCGCGCCGTGGGTGCGTGTCAGTTGGCGCGGGTGCGGAGATTTCGGAGGCGGCGATTGGTGCGCCGGCGC
>DASPOF010000021.1:0-2059 GCA_035626155.1 Binataceae bacterium (SeqCode) | reverse complement strand
CGAATTGTTCAAGTTCATGACCGGCACGCAAATCGTGCACGTGCCGTACAAGGGCGGCGCCCCGGCGATCAACGATCTTGTGGCCGGGCGGGTGCAGCTGATGTTCGAAAGCCTCAATTCCATTGCGCCGTTCGCGCGTTCCGGCGCGGTGCGCGCGCTCGCGGTCGGCGGCGACCATCGCTCGCCTGGATTTCCCGATTTGCCGACCATCGCCGAGGCTGGCGTACCCGGCTATTCCGCGCCGACCTGGGCGGGCGTGATCGCGCCGGCGGGCGTGCCGCAGCCGATCGTCCAGGCGCTCAACGCCGCCATCAATCGCGCCGTTCACGCACCCGCCATGAAGCAATTCTACGCCACAATCGGCGACGAACCGGCCGGCGGCACGCCGGAGGAATTCGCGCGCCTGATCGCTTCCGATTCCAAGAAATGGGGCGAGGTGATCGAGCGCGCGGGGATCAGGTTGGAATAGCCCCGTAATTCCGGGACCGAGTGAAACGAGGAACCCGGAATCCGTATCCACGGGGCAGGGATTACGGATTGCGGACTTGCCGTTTGCGGCAATCCGGAATGACAAGCGTCACTTTCCTCGCCGCGAGACTCGACCCATATTGTGACCATGACGAAAGGCCCCGATCGGCCGCGCGCGCCGCGTGAGCGCGATCCGGCCAAACATTCGAAAAAGGACCCGGCAAAGCCGACGCGGGCCAAGGCCGCGCGGCCGGACACGCCCGCGCTCGATCCGTCGCTCGCGGAACTTCTCAATCCCGCCATCGGCCAGGGCCGCGCCGGCATCGGCGCGCAAACCGGCGCCCCTGGCCCATCCACAAAAGCGGACGCGGATCGGCCGGCGTCGAAGCTTGCTCCGCCGCCGGACAATTCGTGGGATCGCCGCGCCGACTTCGCGAATGCGCATCGCGCCCGCGCCTCGGTGGCGCGCGGTCTCGCCGAGCCGCCGCAGCAAGGCTATGTCGGCAGGATGCCGGTATCGCCCGGCGAGCTCGATCCCGATCTGGCGCGTGCACTCGGCATCGAGGATGAGGAGGAGGAGAACGAGGCAACATCTTCACCCTCCCCGGTAGGGGGAGGGTCGCGAGCCGCAGCCGAGCGGGGTGGGGTCATCGAATACGGCGCCGAAATCACTCCCTCCCGATCGCGCTTTGCCCGATCGACCTCCGCCCTCCAGGGTGAGGCGAAAGAAACCGCGGTGCACGCATTCGGCAGCGCGGCGAGCCAGCAATCGCTGGAACGGCTGCTGCGCGACGGCCGCGCGGAATTTCGCGAGCATACCTGGACGCCGCACCGGCCGCCGCGGCCGGATAAATCCGAAGGCGGCCGGCGCCTCGCCATCAAATCCGATTTCGATCCGAAGGGCGACCAGCCGCAGGCGATTGACGAACTGGTCGAAGGCGTGCGCCGCCACGACCGCACCCAGGTGCTGCTTGGCGTCACCGGCTCCGGCAAGACCTTCACCATGGCGAAGGTGATCGAGCGCACGCAGCGCCCCGCTTTGATCCTCGCGCCCAACAAGACGCTGGCGGCGCAGCTCTACGGCGAGTTCAAGAGCTTCTTTCCCGACAACGCGGTCGAATATTTCGTCAGCTATTATGATTACTACCAGCCGGAAGCCTATATCCCGCGCACCGACACCTATATCGAGAAGGACTCCTCGATCAACGAACAGATCGACCGCATGCGGCACGCGGCGACGCGCGCGCTGCTCGAACGCGACGACGTCATCATCGTCGCTTCGGTGTCGTGCATCTACGGCATCGGCTCGGTCGAGACCTACTCGGCGATGACGTTCAGCATCAAGCGCGGCGAGCGGCTCAACCAGCGGCAATTATTGGCCGACCTCGTCGCCCTGCAATACAAGCGCTCGGCCGGCGATTTCTATCGCGGCTCGTTCCGCGTGCGCGGCGATGCGATCGAAATTTTCCCGGCGCACTACGAGGACCGCGCCTGGCGTGTCTCGCTGTTCGGCGACGAAGTAGAATCGATTCACGAGTTCGATCCGCTGATGGGGCAGAAAACCGACGAGCTGGAATTCGTGAAAATCTAC
>DASPOF010000020.1:0-13132 GCA_035626155.1 Binataceae bacterium (SeqCode) | reverse complement strand
CGAACACTTTGCGTTCGAGCTTCTTGATCCGATCGCGCAGCTCGGCGGCGCGCTCGTAATCGAGCTTCTCCGCTGCCGCCATCATGTCGCGCCTGAGCCCGGCGATCCGATCGTCGAGTTCGTGGGCCGGGATCAGCTCGTCGGTCTCGGTCTCCTCCTCGACTTCCGGCACGACCGCCCATTCGGGCGAGTACATCTCGACCAGCGACGCATCGATCGCCTTGGTAATCGAACGCGCCGTGATTCCGTGTTCCTGGTTGTATGCGAGTTGCTTGGCACGCCGGCGGTCGGTCTCGCCGATCGCCTCGCGCATCGACGGCGTGATCGCATCGGCATACATGAGCACGCGCCCGTTCAGGTTGCGCGCCGCGCGCCCGATGGTCTGGATCAGCGAGCGCGTCGAGCGCAGGAACCCCTCCTTGTCCGCATCCAGGACGGCGACCAGCGAGACCTCGGGCAGGTCCAGTCCCTCGCGCAGCAGATTGATTCCGACCAGCACGTCGAAATCGCCCTTGCGCAGGCTGCGGATAATCTCGACGCGCTCGATCGTCTCGATGTCCGAATGCAGGTAGCGCACGCGCACGCCGAGGTCGTGGTAGTAGTCGGTCAAGTCCTCGGCCATCTTCTTGGTCAGGCACGTGACGAGCACGCGCTCGTTGGCCGCCGCGCGTTTTCGAATCTCGCCGAGCAGATCATCGACCTGGCTTCCCGCCTTGCGCACCTCGATCTCGGGATCGATGAGACCGGTGGGCCGGATGAGCTGCTCGACGACGAGCCCTCCCGATTTCTCCAGTTCGTAATCGCCCGGTGTCGCCGAGACGTAGACCGCCTGGTTGAGGTGCGACTCCCACTCCTCGAAGTTGAGCGGCCGGTTGTCGAGCGCCGAGGGCAGACGGAATCCGTAATCGACCAGGGTCTGCTTGCGCGAGCGGTCGCCGCGATACATCCCGCCAAGCTGCGGGATGGTCACGTGGCTTTCGTCGATGAAGGTCAGCGACTCCCTCGGGAAGTAATCGAGCAGGGTTGGCGGCGCCTGGCCGGGAGCGCGGCCGGTCAGATGGCGGGAGTAGTTCTCGATTCCCGGACAGAAGCCCATCTCGGCCAGCAGTTCGAGGTCATACATGGTGCGCTGCTCGAGCCGTTGCGCTTCGAGCAGCCGATTCTCGGCGTGGAAAAGCTCGAGGCGGTCCTTGAGCTCCGCGCGGATATCGCGGACCGCGCGCTCCATGCGGTCGGAGGTGGTTACATAGTGCGACGCCGGGTAAATCGCGACCGAGCGAAGCTTGCGAATCACCTTGCCGCGCAGCGCGTCGATCTCATAGAGCGCCTCGACCTGATCGCCGAAGAATTCGATCCTGACCGCGCGGCTCTCTTCGTAGGCGGGGAAGACTTCCACCGTGTCCCCGCGCACGCGGAAGGTCCCGCGATGAAAATCGTACTCGTTGCGCTGGTACTGGATATCCACCAGCTTGCGCAGGACGCGGTCGCGCTCGATGCTCTGGCCCTCCTCGAGGAACACCAGCATCTCGAAGTACACCTCCGGCTCGCCCAGGCCGTAGATGCACGAGACGGAGGCGACGATCAGCACGTCGTTGCGCTCGAGCAGCGCCTTGGTCGCGGAATGGCGCAGCTTGTCGATCTCGTCGTTGATGCTCGCATCCTTCTCTATGTAAGTGTCGGTCGAGGGCACGTAGGCTTCGGGCTGGTAGTAATCGTAATAGGACACGAAGTAGCGGACCGCGTTATCGGGGAAGAGGCTCTTGAACTCGTTATAGAGCTGCGCCGCCAGGGTCTTGTTGGGCGCGATCACCAGAGTGGGCCGATTCACCTGCGCGATCACGTTCGCCATCGTGAAGGTCTTGCCCGAGCCGGTGACGCCGAGCAGCACCTGATGCGGGAGGCCCTCGCGCACGTTGCGCACCAGCGCCTCGATCGCCGCGGGTTGATCACCCTGCGGCTGGTAGCTCGAGACGAGACGGAAGCTTCCTTCCTTTCCGCGCGCAAGCGAAAGCATTGCAAAAAGGACAGTTTAGCAGGGATGACGCCGTCTTCCGAGCGCGGTTGGCGCCCGGGCGATCTCGCCGGCGCTCGTTCAAAGGTTGCAACAGGGGAGCTTTTCAGACAGTTTGGTGAGGACCAGGGGGTGTTCGAAACCGACCGGCAGTGGATTCGACCATTTGCCGGTCATCGGCAATGCGGGGAGAGCCCGGAATAGTCCGGGCGATGAAAGATTAGCGGCGCGTTTGCAATCCGGGGAGAAATGTCACTATATTTTCTTCCGGTTACGGGCCTGTGACGCGTCGTAGCGGGGTCCGGAGTTTGGGCACCGCGCAAACACGGACTTGGGTGAGGGAGGAGCCATGAGAGGAACGTCAGCGCTACTGAAATCGATGGCCGCAGCCGCAGCCATCGCCTTCGGCGCCGCCACACTGGGCGGATGCGCAAATCTTCAAAAGCCGCGCGAATGGGGACCCTGCGCCGTTATCGGCGGCGCGCTGGGAGCGGGCGCAGGTGCGGCCGCTGGCATCGCGATTACGGCTAACACGCATGGTCACCATAATGCGTCGAACGATGACCGAGTGTTCGCGGGCCTGGGCGGCGCCGCGCTCGGTGCTGGCATCGGGGCGCTGGCAGGGCATTATCTCTGCGACCCTGTGATTCCGCCGCCACCTCCACCGCCGCCACCGCCGCCACCTCCGCCACCGCCACCTCCACCGCCGCCGCCACCGCCGGCGCCTGAGAAGATCATCTTGCGCGGGGTGCACTTCGACTTTAACAAGGCGAAGATTCGGCCGGGCGATGCCGCGGTTCTCGACGAAGCGGCTGACGTGCTGAAGTCGCACGCCAACGTGAGAGTCGATGTGAACGGTTACTGCGACGCGATCGGGAGCGAGGAGTACAACCTGAAGCTCTCCGACAAGCGCGCGGCCGCAGTGGCGAACTACCTCGAAGAGAAGGGAATCGGCGCCGACCGGCTCTCGACGCACGGGTACGGCAAGACCAACTTCGTCGCGCCCAACAAGACGCCGGAGGGTAAGGACAATCCTGACGGCCGTGCGCAGAACCGGCGCGTCGAGCTGGTCCCGCTCCAGTAAACGCCGGCAGGCGTAACTTCGAACCTGAAACGGCCGCAGCTCCATACGGGGCTGCGGCCGTTTAACAGAACGCAAAGACGGGTTTGCGGGAATTCCTGATGGGGATTCCCAAGATGATTCGCGATGGCGCCGTAACAATCGGCCGACGCCAGTCGCGAACCAGCGGGAGGCGCGCGATATGACGCCGTCACGATCGAGGGGAACCGGGGGAGTTCTCGCGGCGCTGGCATTCGTCGTCTTGTGTTGGCCCGCGCCCGCAAGAACGGAGGACCAACCTCAGCCAGCACCGTCGCCGGCGGCGATCGATGCTAAACCGGCGGCACAGCCAGCCAACTCGCCCGCCGCGGCGGCATCGACATCCTCGGCGGCGCCCGCCGCATCGGCGTCGACCGCAGCAAAGACGACGCTTCGGCAGCGGGTGAAAGCGGCACTCACGAAGATCAGCCCGAAGCGCCTGCTCCAGGATCGTGAGTATAAGAAGGCGGCGACGAATTTCGTCACCTTCTGCAAGGATTGGGAGCAGCGTCTGCGCGACCGCGAAACATTCAATCTCACGAGCATCGTCTGGAAATTCAGGGACGGGTTCGAAACCGCACAGTACACCGGCTACAGCAACGTCGAGACCTGCACGACCAAGGAGACCGACTCCGGATTTGCGCTCGGCAAGCTGACCTACGAGGAAATCAGTTATTACTTGGCCGGCAAAACGCGCGACGAGGCTTTACACGCCAAACCCCAGCCGACCGGGAAGACCCACACGACCGAGATCTTCCGATGGGACAAGGGGAAGTGGTTCTATTGATGGCCCGCTCCCGGCGGAGCGTGGCTTGACCGCGCGCCGCTCGAGTTTCGACAAAGGCAAGCGCCCCCGCGAAGTTCTCGCGGGGGCGCTTCGTTTCGGGGAAGTAGCGCGGCCTAGTTCAATTCCTTGCTGCCGTAATCGAGGATTCGCCGCGCGACGATCAGCATGTTGATCTGCTGGGTGCCCTCGAAGATGTCATTGATCTTGGCGTCGCGCATCCACTTCTCGAGCAGGATTTTTCGCGAGTAACCCAACGGTCCCAACAGCTCGACCGCCTTCTGCGTGATTTGCGTCACCGCCAGCCCCGCCTTCGCCTTCGCCATCGAGGCCTCGAGATTGTTGCGCTTGCCCATGTCGAGCATCCATGCGGCCCGCCAGGTCAGCAGGCGCGCGGCCTTGAGTTGGACCTCCATGTCCATGAAGTCGCGCTCGACCGCGGTGAGCTTGCGCGGCGAGATACCGTAGCGAATCGGGATTTGCTGGTCGCGCAGGAAATCGCGGACGTAATCGAGCGCCGCGCGCCCTACCCCGATCGCCATCGCAGCCACGATCGGCCGGGTCGCATCGAAGGTCGCCATCACGTCCTTGAACCCGCCCTCGCGCCGAACCTCCGGGCTGCCCAGGATGTGGTCGAGCGGGATGCGGCAGTTGTCGAGGATGATCATCGCGGTGTCGGAGGCGCGGATACCGAGCTTGTTCTCGACGCGCGCCACGGTCATCCCTGGCGTGTGGTGGTCAACGACGAATGGCTTGATTCCCGCGCGCCCCGCGCTCTTGTCCACCGTCGCCCACACGACCACGAAACCTTCCGACTTCTCGACCGCCATCTCGCCCGCGGTGCAGAAGATCTTCGTGCCGTTGAGCACCCAATTATCGCCATCGCGCGTCGCGGTCGTGGCGACCGCCGCCGAATCGGAGCCGCAACCCGGCTCGGTGATTGCCATCGCGCCCCACTTGGGCTTGCCCTCGCTGAAGCGCCTGAGGAACTGCGCCTTCTGCTCGGGAGTTCCCGCCGCATTCACGGCGGCGCCGCCCAGGCCGCTGTTCGGAGTCGAAAGAAAAAGCCCGGCGTCGCCCCAGCAGAGTTCCTCGGTGGTCATCACGCTGTTCAGGTTGCGAAGCCTTGGTCCGGCTTGTGGACGCTCGGCGCCGGCGGCGGGGCGCTCGGCGCGGCCGGGCTGCAAGTCGGCAAGCCTCGATGCGGACCACATGGTCTCGAAGAACTTCCACGGTTTCTGATGTTCGTGCTCGTCGCAATCGCGCGAGATCGGCCGCATCATCTGCTCCGCGACGCCGTGATACATCTTGAGTTGAGTGATTGTTTGCGGTTCGAGTTCGAAGTCTATCATCGCCCTTTCGCCTCCGTAGTCCGATCGCGCATGGCGCTAGACAGTCGCCAGGCCGTCGAGAGCCGCGATTCCGCGCGCGTTGCGAAGCCACATCTCAACCGGATGTTCGCGGATATAGCCGTGGCCGCCGAGCACCTGGACCGCGTTGTCGGTGATCTTGAGCGCGCTGGCCGCGACATAGTTCTTGGCGAGATAGCTCTCCTTGAGGCCGTCCTCGCCCTTGTCGAGGCGCGATGCCGCGTCCCACACGAGCAGGCGCGATGCGTCGATCTCAATCGCCATGTCGGCGAGCATGAACGCGATCGCCTGCTTGCTCGCGATCGGGACGCCGAACGCCTTGCGCTCCTTTGCGTAATCGCGGGCGTACTCGAACGCCGCCCGCATCATGCCCACCGAGAGCGCGGAGAATGCCACTCGCGACTCGCTCATCAGGCGCGTGAAGTTGATGCCCTTGTCTCCGCCGAGCCGCGCCTCGGCGCCGACCCGGCAATCCTTGAGTACAACCTGATAGGTCGCAAGCGGCTTGAGACCCATGCTCTGCTCGCGATCGCCCACCGCCAGGCCCATAGCATCGCGCGGGACGAGGAACCCATCGACGGACGCCTCGCCGGCGCCTGCACCATTCGATGCGTACACGAGGATCGTCGCCGAGTCCGCCGCCAGCGGCACGTAACACTTGGTTCCGTTCAGGACGAACGATGAGCCGTCGCGGCGCGCGGTCGTCCCGAGCGCGGCGAGATCGAAATTCCAGCTCGGCTCCATCACCGCCGCGCTCGCCGCGACAAAGTCCGCGGCCGCAAGGCGCCTCAAGTGGCGTTCGCGCTGTTCGTCCGTGCCCATCTCGATAACCGGATACGCGAGCAGCCGCGGCGCAAGCATGTGGAGCGCGATCGAGAGGTCGCCGTAACCGAGTTCCTCCGCGACGATCGCACCGGTCGTCGCCGACCGCTCGCCCCCATCGCCGCCGAACTTCTCGGGTATCGCCCCGCGCACCAAGCCGAGCTGCCATGCCTTGGAGACGAGAGCCGAAGCGATCGCGCCCGTTTCATCGGCCGGGCGCGCCGCCGGGCGGATTTCGTCGCGGGCGAACGCGCCCACCGTGTCGCGCATCATCTCTTGTTCTTCGCTTGGCTGGAAATCAATCATAGCCGAATCACCATTCGCCGAACTTCGGAGTAATCACCCAACGGAAGCGTTCATGTAACGCTTTAAGTTTCAATCTTGACCGGGACACCGGTGCGCGCCGACTCGTATGCGGCCTCGACCAGCCGCTGCGCCGCCACTCCGGCCCGAATCTCAGGGTCGGGCCCGCACTGGCCCCGCAACGCCGCGACGAACGCCGCGTCTTCGAGCGCATACGGGACCGCGAACCAGTCCTTCATCGGCGCGAGGTAGGGCCGCTCCTTAAGGAGGATGTCCTCGAAGCGCCGCATTACGTCGCTCTCCGAAAGAATCTCCTCGCCAGCCGCATCCGCGCGCTGGATTGTGATCGGCCCGGCGGCGTCGTGATCGCAGGCAACGAACAGATTTTCGGCGAAGACCTCGAGGCGCCGATTGCTGGGCCGCCCGATCATCCGATGCCAGACCGAGGTAAGCTGGCCGTGAAAACCGCCGGCGAATTCCATTTCGATCGCGCCGAAATCTTCAATCCCCGGCGCACCGTTGAGGTTCCTGGTCCGGCAGTAGAGCCGCGATATCGCGCCGAACATCCAGGTGAGCAGGTCGAAGTCGTGGACGCTGTGCTCGGCCAGCGTACCGCCCGCGGTGAGCGATCGGTCGTTGCGCCAGCCGCTCGCGTGAACCCCCCGCGTGGGGAAATCCTGATCGTCGCGCATCGTGACCGCGAGCATCCGTCCCGCTTCGGGAGCCGCCGCGATCGCGCGGATGACCGTGTAGACCGGCGAGAATCGGAGCACCAGGCCGACCTGGCTTGCGACCCCGGCAAGGCGCGCCGCTTCGGCCATTTCCGCCGCCTCCGCCGTGGTCATCGCGAGCGGCTTCTCGCAGAACACGTGCTTGCCGGCGTGTACCGCGGCCAGATAGGCGTCCCGATGAAGCGCGGTCGGCGTGCATATCCAGACCGCATCGATATCGGGATCGCCGATGATCTCGCGCGCATCGCTCGCGACTCGCGCCCCGGGCCATCGCGCCGCAAGCTGCTCCGCCTGCACCCGCGCGACGTCGGCGACTGCGGCCACGCGAACGCTGCCCTCGGTGCGATCGGCAACCTCCCGGAGCATCAGCGAATGCGACTGTCCGATGAGGCCCGCGCCGACAATCCCGGCGCGCACCTGTTCTTTGATAGGAAGCTTCATCGGCGATTCGGGGATTTCGCCTCGCCTCTCAGCCGCTCTCGTTCTCGCGCGCGGTCGTATTTGGTTTTGTCCTCGATGATGCGGGCCGGCGGTGCAGTTGGTTTTCTGAGCTTCGCGATCAATCCGCGGCGCTTATGTTTGGCGGACTTGCGAATCGGCATCTGCTACTCCCCGCCTGCCGCCAGTCCGACCGCGCTCATCTGGAGGCCTGTCGTGCGCCCGCCGGCGGCGCGCCGCGAGAAGTACCGATCGGCGGCGCATCGCGTGCACGGCCCGATTTCCGAAATCGCCTCCGCCCTCACGCCCGTGCCAAGCAGTTGCTCGCGGACGATCGCGCGCAGATCGAGGTACGCCTTGCCGGGGCGGCCATCGCGGACGTGGCGATCGGCGGCCGGGATTTCGCGGACGAATCGCTCGGCAAGCTCGCGATCGACTTCGAAACAGCACAGCCCGATCGACGGTCCGAGCGCCGCGCGGATCTTCCCCGCGCTCGCGCCCAGCCGCCCCATCGCATCGAGACCCGCCTCAACGATTCCCGCCAGCGTTCCGCGCCATCCCGCATGAAGCGCTCCGGCAACGCTGCGCGACCGGTCGATCATCAGGATGGGAACGCAATCGGCGGTAAAGATTGCGAGCGCGATCCCCTCCGCATCCGTCACCATCCCGTCCCCCGCGCGCGCCTCGCCCGCATTCGCGCGCGTCACGACGTGGACCCTCCTGCCGTGGACCTGGTTCATCCGCGCGAAGATCGTTTTGCCGGGAAATTGCGCCCGCGCCCGCCGCCAGTTCTCCTCGACCGCCGCCGCATCGTCGCCCACGTGAACGGCGAGATTCAGGCTCGCATACGGCCCCCGGCTCACGCCGCCGTCGCGGCCGAAAAACCCGCTTAAAATCCCGGTTTCCGGCCACGCGCGCGTCAGCCGCGGAACCTCGCCGGACGCGATCGCTTCAGGTGCAGTTTCCACTTTGATTGCTGGCGATCTGCGAGTTGTTACCGATCTGGAGGATACCCTATAATTTGTAAGTTTGGAATTTGAGCGTCAGGAATGCCTATGGACGGCTATCAATATCTGGTGCAACGCAACCGTCTCATGATCGAGCTCGCCGACCGGCTTGCAAAGCTGGCGGAGTTGCCTGAGGCCGAGCGAGTGGCGGAGAAAAAGAAGCTCGAGGCCGAGTTCGATCGCAACCTGGCCGACCTCTACGCGAAGGTCGCCGGCGAATTTCCGGGCGAGCGCAAGAAAAAGGCGCGTCCGCTTTCCGATCCCCAATAGCGCACCGGCCAGAAGCTTGGACGGCTTCATCAGCATCCGCGGCGCGCGCACGCACAACCTCGCCGGCATCTCGCTCGATCTGCCGCGCAACAAGCTCACGGTCGTAACCGGCGTCTCCGGCTCGGGCAAGTCGAGCCTCGTGTTCGACACGCTCTATGCCGAGGGCCAGCGCCGGTACGTGCAGAGCCTCTCGACCTACGCGCGGCTGTTCCTCGAACGGATGGAGCGTCCCGACGTCGATTCGATCTCCCAGATTCCTCCGGCGCTCGCGCTGCGGCAGAAAAACACGATCAAGAACGCGCGCTCCACGGTCGGAACAGTCACCGAAATCAGCGACTACCTGCGGCTCCTGTTCGCCACCGTCGGACGGACCGTATGCCCTCGATGCGGAACCGAGGTCACGCGCGACACCGTCCAGAGCGCGGCGGCAAGCGTGCTCGGCGCGCCCGGGCTGTACCTCTTTCTTGCTCCGTTCGACATCGGATCGCGAACCATCGCGGACGCGGCGAACTACCTCATCCAGAACGGGTACCATCGCATTTACCGCGACGGCGCGATCGCCGAGACCGCCGATTTTGCCGCGTCGCTGACCAACGGCGCGGCGGCTGCTCCGAGCGAGTTGACCGTCGTCATCGATCGGGTCGCGGCAAACGACGCGAGCAGCTCCGAGCGCGTCCGCGAGGCGCTCGAAAAAGCCTTCTACCTGGGCGCGGGACGGGCGCGCGCGGTCCGCGTCGAGCGCGACAACGGCGCCCTTCGCACCGCGGCCACGCTCGAGTTCGATCGGCGTTTCAATTGCTCGCGATGCGCCACTGCGTACCCCGAGCCGACGCCCGCGCTCTTCTCCGCCAACAGTCCGATTGGCGCGTGTCCCGAATGCGAGGGTTTCGGGCGCACCGTCGAGCTCGACATCGACAAGGTGATTCCCAATCACAACCTCTCGCTCAGGCAGGGGCTGGTCGCGCCGTGGCGCACCCCTGCGTACCGCGAGATGAACGACTGGATGCTCAAGCTCGCGCGCCGGCGAAAGATTCGCACCAGCGCTCCGTTCCGCGAGATGACCGAGGAGGAGCGGCGCTGGCTGCTCGATGGCGACGAGGGCCCGCGCGAGCGATTCGATAACGAACGATGGCCCGGCGTGCGCGGTTTCTTCAAGTGGATGCAGGGGCGGCGATACAAGACTCACGTCCGAATCCTGCTCGCAAAGTACCGCCGGTTCATCCCCTGCCCCTCCTGCGGCGGCGCCAAGCTCAAGCCGGAGGCGCTTAACGTTCGCGTGCGCGGCAACTCGATCTCCGATGTCGGCCGCATGCCGGTTCGCGATTTGGCGGCGTGGGTCGATTCGCTTTCGCGGGACCGCGACCTCGCGGGCCGCGCGGACGTGGTCCTGCGCGAACTTACCAATCGCATCGGCTACCTCCTCGAGGTCGGCCTGGGCTATCTCACCCTCGAGCGCCAGGCCCGCACGCTGTCGGGCGGCGAGGCGCAGCGGATTCATCTCGCAAGCGCGCTCGGCAGCCTGCTCGTCGGGACGCTTTACGCGCTCGATGAGCCGACGGTGGGACTTCATCCGTCGGATGCGTTCCGGCTGCTCGGCGTCCTGCAACATCTGCGCGACCTTGGAAACACGGTCGTGGTGGTCGAACACGATCCGACGATGATCGCGGGCGCGGACTTCGTCGTCGAGCTGGGGCCGGGAGGCGGCAGCGAGGGCGGCCGCCTGATACACGCGGCGCCGGCGGGCAGCGAACGAATCGAGAGCGCGATCGCAACGCCGGGGCGCGTGCTCCTGATGCGGGCGCTCGCTCGCGAACGCCGATTCGGCCGGCACGATCCCGCAATCCGGATTCGCGGCGCGCGCGAGCACAACCTGCGCGGCATCGATGTCGCGATTCCGCTCGGCCGCATGGTCTGCGTGACCGGCGTCTCGGGCTCGGGCAAATCCACGCTGGTCGAGGACGTCCTGTACAACAATTGGCTGAGAAGCAACGGCGATGCGGCTGAAGCCGGCGAGTGCGACCAAATCGACGGCCTGGAGCAGGTCGGTGAGATCGTCCACATGGGTCAGGAACTGCCGGCGCGCTCGATGCGCTCGAACCCGGCGACCTATCTCAAAATCTACGACGATATCCGCAAGCTCTTCGCCGGCACCACCGAGGCGCATCGGCTCGGCATCAAGCCGCGCGATTTCTCATTCAATGTGACCGGCGGTCGATGCGAGAAGTGCGCCGGCACCGGCACCATCACAATCGAGATGCATTTCATGGCGGACCTCGAGGTCAAATGCGACGCGTGCGACGGGCGGCGCTTCCAGAGCCATATTCTCGCGATCCGCTACCAGAAGCTGAACGTCGGCCAGGTGCTCGACCTCACCGTGGACGAGGCGCGATCGTTCTTCGCCAACCAGGGCCAGATCGTGAAGCGGCTCGATGCGATGAGCGCCGTCGGTCTGGGCTACCTGCGCATGGGCCAGCCCACATCGACACTGTCGGGCGGCGAGGCGCAGCGGCTCAAGCTCGCCCGCTTTCTGCTCGCCGATCTCGAACCCGCCGCGCTCAACGCCGAGGGCAGGAGCCTGCCGCGGATGTTCCTGGTCGATGAGCCCACGACGGGGCTGAGTTCAACCGATATCCGCCGCCTGCTGAAAGTGTTCGCGCGGCTGGTCGCGGATGGGAACACGCTAGTGGTAATCGAGCACAATCTGGAGCTAATCGCCCACGCCGACTATGTGATCGATCTCGGGCCGGGCGGAGGTGACGAGGGAGGCCGTGTGGTCGCATCGGGGTCTCCGATCAAAATTGCGTCCGCCGAGAGGTCGGTGACCGGCCGGGAACTCCGCCGGCTCTTCGGCCTGCCGGCCAATCAGAGCGGCGCCGCAGTGCGAACCGCGATAAGGAGCGCCGCCGAGGCCTGAGGAAACTCGCCGCGCGCCTCCACGCAGGATGTTGAGGTTGCGGCACGCTCGAAATGCGATGGTCACGCTTTTCTGAACATCCTGCTAGGATGCGATCGGCAACGATCGAATGACCAGGTTGATGGGATGGGAGTCATGGAAAGCCTCAAATCGCACCAGGGAGCCACCCGCCTCGGATTCGCCGACGTTCTGACCGCGCTGATTGTGCTCGCGATCCTGCTCTACGCCTCCTACCTCCAATTCCCGGCCTACAAAGCGGCCGCCCCCGCCCCCGAGCCGCCCGCGACCGGCGCCGCGCAGCCGTAGCGACCTCGCGTAATCTCATTTCGCCGCCGCGATTCCCGGCCGCCGCAGCTCGCCATCTGGGACGGCGGGCGATGAGGCCGGAGCGAGCGCTCGCTCCGGCCTCGTTATCACCCAGCCGGTTACTTCACCTCGAACTGCGCCACATGCGCCGTTGGGTCGCTGCCCGCCGTGAATTGAAGGTCGTAGGTGCCGGTGGGATAGCCAGTCGTTTTCAGGTTGAAGATGTAACCGCCACTGGGTCCGAGAGTTGAATCGAAGCGGAAATCGAAGTCCGGGTTCGCGTCGCCTGCGTCTTGGAGAGTTTCGCTCACATCGCTCGATACCATCACAACCCCGGTCGCGTGGACAACTACCCCGGAAGCCGACTCATCAGTTCCCTTCGCATCGCAGAGCTGGAGCTTGATCGGGATCGTCGCACCGCTGTGCACGGGTTTAGTCTCGTCATACTGCGGACAAATGTTGTACGCGATGGTGTAACTCACGGCTGCCTTGGATGAATTGGCGTAGCTGTCCGTTGCGTTCACAGTGAACGTCTTCGCGCCTACCGACGAGGTATCGAAGTCGGCGCCGCTGGCCACCGGTCCAGCGCATACCGTTACCGTATCCCCGGGGTAGCTATCGGTACAGCTGTAGGTCGCGGCGACCTGCTGATCGAGCGCGTAGGTCGTAGCGGCTGGCGAAGTAATAGAAATGGTCGGGGGAACCGGCGTCGGACTTGCCGTTGCTGTAGCAGTCGCAGTAGCGGTAGGCGTCCCAGTTGCAGTAGCGGTCGGCGTCGCCGTCTGAGTGGGAGTCAAAGTCGGTGTAGGAGTAACTGTCGCGGTCTGGGTCGGTGTGGCGGTGCCTGTTTGAGTTGCAGTGGCGGTGGCGGTCGGTGTCGGAGTGGGAATTGGGCTGACCGCTGAAATCTCGGCCACGAATGCATCTTGAGAGCCGCTGAACGAAGTCTGGAACGCTCCCGGCGTGGTGGGGAAGGTTGACTCGCGAGCCGTTCCCGTTACGTAGATATTGCCGGAGGAGTCGAGAGCGAGCCCGTTCAGGCTATCGTTGCCGCCGCTACCACCGAGAAAAGTGGAA
>DASPOF010000019.1:0-9732 GCA_035626155.1 Binataceae bacterium (SeqCode) | reverse complement strand
CACAATTCCCACGCGCCGCGCGCCTCGATGCTGACCACAGTCTCGGTCGCGGGAGTCACCAGCGCTCGCGCCGCACGCGCCAGCCCCGGAATCCATACGACCTCGTCCCTCAGCGTCACGACCGGCCAGGATGCGCGCCGTCGGCGCGGCACTTTCCGATCGATGAACAGCTCCTTCACCTTGCGGGATGCGCCGAGGCCGAGCGGTTCGATGCGGTCGCCCGCGATGAAGTTGCGCACGACCAGGCTCATGCCGCCAATCGCGCCCGCGTCGAACAGGGCGCGGCGGTCATCCGGCGGCATCGGCGCATCGGGCGCGGAGATAAGGCGCGCATCGAAAGCGAAGCCGCAGCCGCGAACCTCGGTCGTACCATCGAGAGCGAGCGGGACTTCGAATTTTGGCTGAGCCGTGCGCGCGATGCGTTCGATACGGAGACGGCCGTATTCTCGCCGCGCGCGCCATCCACCGGGCAGGACGACTTCGCCATTGGGTGGTCCGTCGAGGACGAGCCGCACCACCGCATCCACGTGCGCGCGGCCGATTCGGCGGAGATCGCCCGTCGAATTGCGAAGCAGTGCGCGCACCACCGGCCCGCGCAATGCGGGGTCGAGCGCCGCAAACCGGTCAAGCACGAATCCGCCGCCGGCGTGCCGCATCGCGGCAAGCTCGCGCTCGGCCTCCCGCTCGACGAACTCATCGACCGCGCGCATCTCGGCGGCGAGCGCCGCAAGCCGCCGCCCCGCGCCGGGGGCGTACTCGCGCTCCAGCATCGGGAGCAACTCGTGGCGGATTCGATTTCGAAGCGGCGCCATCGACGCGTTGCTCGTGTCCTCGACGAAGCCGGCGCCGATCGCTTCGAGATAACTGAGGATCGCGGAGCGCCCGACGGTGAGCATCGGGCGAATCAGCCGTCCCGGCCCTGACTCGGCCATCGCGCCGATTCCCGCGACACCCGCACCGCGGAGCATCCGCATGATGACCGTCTCGGCCTGGTCGCCCGCATGATGGGCGAGCGCGATGTGCGCTGCGCCGATTCGATCGGCGATGCGGCCGAGGAACTCGTGGCGCGCCTCTCGCGCGCGTTCTTCAAGATTCGCAGTGTGAGCGTCGAGTCCGGCCGCGCGCTCGACGGTAAGCTCGATCCCCACTCTGGCGCAAAGCGCGCGGACGAACGCCTCGTCGCGATCGGATTCCGCGCCGCGCAGCGCATGATTGAGATGCGCCGCCGCGATGCGATAGCCGAATCGCTCGCGCGCATCGAGCAAAGCGTGCAGGAGCGCGACCGAGTCCGGCCCGCCCGAAAGCGCAACCAGGATCAGCTCGTCCCGTGCGACCCCGATGCGCGCGAGCGCGCCCGCGACCGCAGAGGGTACGATATTTCGCTCGTCACGAGGCATCATCAGTCACAATCATCCGCGACGGCCCGGCCCCGCAGCGGAGCCGAATCGATGCGAATGGCCCCAATAGTATAGCTCCTGCGCCATCGTGAATGACGCCGGCCGCCATGCGGAATTGGGCCGCGCTCAGCGCCCCAGTTGGTCGAGCAGATGGAGGATGATCCCGATGCCGGGGAGGTTCACGTCGAGTTCCTCGGCGAGCGTGCGGATCACGCGGATGCGCCGGAGCGTCTCGCGATTGTAGAGCGGCTCGCGCCGTCCGCCGACGTCGATCACGCGCGCGGGAGCGAGCAACTCCTCGAACTCCCACACCGCCAACTGCCGCTCGCTGATTCCACCGAGGTCGCACAAGACTGCGCGGCTCAGAAACGCCGCGCGGACAGGGGATGAGCGCCGGGGCCGCGCCTGGGATGTGGTCCGCCGCGCCATCATCTCAACTCTTCGCCATCAACTCGGCGCGCGGGTCTGCCACCGAGCGCGCGCGTCGCCGCTGCGCGATCTGCTCCATCAGCGCCCGCTCATCAGAAGTGAGATCGATCGGCGCGAGCACCTTGAGTTCATAGAGCAAATCGCCGGCAGGATCCTTGGCGCGCGCGGGCAGCCCGCGGCCCCTAAGCCGCATCACGCGGCCGCTCTGGCTTCCCGCGGGAATCTTGAGCGAGATTTTGCCCTCCGGCGTCGGCGCGGTGACATCGGCGCCGAGCGACGCCTCGTAGTCCCACACCGGCAGAACGCATCGCACGTCCCGCCCGGCGACCGTGAAAACCGGATGCGGCTCGATGCGGATGGTGAGGTAGAGGTCGCCGTTTAAGTCGGCGCGCGGGCCGCGCCCGCCCTGCCCTCTGAGGCGCAGATGCGTGCCGTCGCTCACCCCGGCCGGGATGGTGACCTCGAGCGTGCGGGGCGACGGGATCGATCCGCGACCGCCGCAGGCCGGACACGGTTGCGCCGAGCGGATTACGCGGGTCTTGCCCTGGCGCTCCTCGCGGCCCACCATGCCGGTTCCGCCGCATGCGACGCATTCATCCTCGGACATCAGTTCGAGCCGCCGCTTCGCGCCGCGGATCGCATCCATGAGCGCGATTCGAACCTCGGCCCTCAAATCGGGCGCTCGCTGCGGCTCTCCCGCAAAGCCGTATTCCTCGAAGCCGCGCGTGCGAAAGCCGCCCAGCCCGCCGAAGAACTGCTCGAAAAAGTCGCTGAAGCCGCCGGTTGCAAATCCGCGCGCCCCGCCGCCCGCCGCGCCTGCGGCCGCTTGCGCGTACCGGCGCCGCATCTCCTCCTCGGAGATTCCGCGCTCCCAGTCTGCGCCGAGTTCATCGTATTTCTTGCGCTTCTCGGGATCGCTCAGGACCTGGTAGGCCTCGTTGATCTCCTTGAACCTGGCCTCGGCGGTCTTGTTGCCGGGGTTGACGTCGGGATGATACTTGCGCGCGAGTTTCCGGTAGGCGCTCTTGATTTCCGCCTCGGATGCGTTGCGCTCGACGCCCAGGAGCTTGTAGTAGTCGCGGAATTCCATTCAGCGGGTCCAGCTATCCAAGATGCGCATGAAACGGCGCTGTGCAATGCGGCCCCGGCGCGAGGTCTTCGGCACCCTCCCCGACCATGGCAGGCGCCCCGGCTCGCTTGGGTCGCGTCCCCAAGGACGCTTCGATTGGGCGCGCCACGGGCAACGCCGTGTGGGTCCTACGGTGAAGGCTTGGAGCCGGATTCGGCGCCGCCCGATTCGCTTCTCGGCTCGGTCAGCGCCTTGAGCTTCGCTTCGAGGGCGCGCACTTCGGACTCAAGCCGCGACTGCCGCTGCCATATGAACGCTACGTACAGAAACATTGCGACGAAGATAATGCTGTAAGTGGCGAACAAGTATCCGAAGTGTTCCATCAAATGTCCCCCGAGCGAACCTCGGCCAGCGCGATCCCGCGGGCCAAGGCGGCAAGCCGCGTCCCCATCCTCAGTTCCGCGAATCGCACCAGGAACAGCCATGCGAATGTCACGGTTATCGCCGTCAGCGATACCAGCAGCGTCGCAACCATCCGCGGATCCTGGAGCCCGTGTCCGCCCTGGCGCGTTACGAGCACCGCCGGATGAATCGTGCGCCACAGCCGCACCGAAAGAATGATCACCGGAACATCCAGCGCCGCCACGATACCGATCACCGCGGCGAAACGCGCCACCTGGCGCGAGTCTTCGATCATCACGCGCAGCATCAGGTAGCCGCCATACAGCAGCCACAGGATGAACGTGCTCGTCAGGCGCGAGTCCCAGGTCCACCACGTGCCCCACATCGGCCGTGCCCATAGCGACCCGCTGACAAGCATCAGCGTGCAGAAAAGCATCCCGGTCTCCGCCGCGGCATGGCCAAGATCGTCCCAGATTTGTCCGCCGAGCCACAGGTAAAAGATGCCCGCGACCGCGACCAGGCCGAATGCCATGAACGCGATCCACGCGCACGGGACGTGGAAATAGAAAATGCGCTGCACGATCCCCTCGTCGGCCTCGGTGGGAACGTACTCGAAGACCATGTAGAGCGCCGTGATCACGAGGATGAGACTCAGGACACCGAGCGAAGTGACCAATTTCCGAGCCATGATGGCGACCTCTATTCCTCCGTGATTACGTGCTCGAAGAGCAGGTAGCCCGCGCTCACGAATAGCACGTTGAACGCGACGAGTATCTCGATCCAGTCGCGGGCGGCCGAAAACGGCAATCCCGACAGCGCGGCCGTGCTGGCGCGGACCCCGGCAATCAGGGCGGGCACGTACATCGGGACCGCCAGCAGCGGCAGCATCAGGTCGCTCGCGCGCGAGCGTCCGGTTATCGCCGCGAGCAGGGTCGCGATCGACGCGAATCCGAGCGCGCCCAGCGCGATCACCGGCGCAACCCGCATCAGCGCCGTGTCGAACTCGAGGTTGAAGAACAGCACCATCATCACGACGGCCGCCCCCTCCGCGATCATCATGAAGATGAAGGCCGCAGCCAGCTTGGCGGCATAAAGTCCCGCGCGATCGGCGGGGCTCAGCAGCAGGCCGCGGATGCATCCGTTCTCGCTCTCGGCGGTGAGCGCGCGGGTGGCGCCGAGCATCCCGGAGAAAACCAGCGCTACCCATAACGCGCCCGCCGCGGTCTGGGGTCCGCGGGCGACCGCGGGATCGAGCGCGAAGACCAGCACGACGAGCACGAGCAGGGCGAGCGCGATGAGCGCGATCGTGCTCTGGCCGCTGCGCATCTCGAGGCGCAGGTCCTTGCGCAGAATCGCGGTGAACGCCGCCATCGCCTCAGCGTCCAAGCAGCGTGCGCAAGCGCCCGTGCCGGACCTCCTCTCTTTCCTTTTCCTTGAGCGGGAACATCCGCCCGCGCACGATCTCGTAAAGATCCAACTCGGCGTTCTCGATTTCGGGCACCGCGTGCGCGGTTGCGACGACTGCGGCTCCCCTGGCGAGCGCCGCCACGACGAGTCTCGACATCAGCGCCTGGCCGTCGGTATCGAGCGATGAGAACGGCTCATCGAGGAGCAGGAGCATCGGGTCGGCGATCATCGCGCGCGCGGCGGCAAGCCGCTGTTCCATCCCGCGCGAGAACGCGCGCACGCGCTCGTCTGCGGAAGCCTCCAGCCCGACCCTGGCAAGCCAGGTATCGATCTGAGTGGGCGCATCGGCGACACCGTATAGCGATGCGTAGAACTCGAGGTTCTCGCGCGCGGTGAGGTTCGGATAGAGATAGCTCCGATGCGAAATCATCCCGATCCGCCGCCGGTAGCGCGGGCCGAGCCGGCGCGAATCGATCCCGAAAACGAGCGCCTGACCTTCGCTCGGCGCCGACAGTCCGGCCAGAATCGAAAGCAGCGTCGATTTGCCGGCGCCGTTGCCGCCGATCACCGCCGCGCCGCGGCCCGGCAGCAGGCGGAATTCGATCTCGCGCAAGACGGGATGCAGGCCGAAGGTCTTGCCGAGGCCGTGAGTTTCTACAACCGGCGCCGCCATCAGTCAGACCAGCCCGTGGCGCGGCCCGCCGGGCGCAGCCCCGCGCCGCACCCGCCGCAGAAATTGGCATTCCTCGCCATGCGCATCCCGCATTGCGGGCAAAATACGTCCTTGGACGATCCTGGCGCAATCGGCGCACGCGCCGGAGCGGCGGGGGCGGCGGATTCGGGACGTACCGGCGGCTGGATGTGGAGCGGCGCGACGCGCGCGGCTGCGCTCTTTTGCGACTCGGCGCGCAGTTTCTCTATCGCCCCCATCGCATCGAGCGCCCGATTCTCCAGCCCCGCGCGCAGCGTCTCGTAATCCGCATCGGACAGCTTGCCCATCTCGCGATCGAACTCGAGTTCGCGCAGGCCTTGCACGGCGAAGGCGCGCTGATGCTCGAGCCGTTCGAGTTCCGGGTCGGCCCCGCCGCTTCGAGGCACCGAATACATCCCAGCGGCGAGCGGCGCTGCGACAAACAGCGCAACTCCCGCAATAATCATGATGGCGGCCAGGAAGATCACGATTCAGAGCTGCTCCCGGATTTCCTCATCGAGCTTGCGCTTGAGCGCGGAGTCCAATTCGCGATCGCGCTCCGGCGCACCCGTCGAAGGCGCGGGCGCCGCAAGCCGCCATCGGTTGGCCGCGATTACGATGAGCGTGCCGCCCAGCAGCACGGCCAGAAACGGCATCGTCCACGCGAGCAGGTTGAAACCCTCGGCGGGGGGTGCGGAAAGCACTTTCTCGCCGTACTTGTGGCGATAGAACGCAAATATCTGCGCGGAGGTCATGCCGCGTGCGATCATCGAATCGATTTCCGCGCGCACCGGCACCGAAAAAGAGCACTGGGGATGGTTGCAGTTGGCGACCGTGAGGCCGCATCCGCACTGGCACGTCAGCCCCTCGGCGATCTGCGCGCGCGTGGGACGTTCGGCGGCGAACGCGGGGGCCGCCGCGCCTGAGAACGCGGAGGCAAGCACGAGCACGGCCGCGGCAGCGATCGCGGAGCGCAGGGGCGCGCGCAAGCTCAACCTCTCTCCGCCGCCGGCTCCGCGCCCGATTCTGCGGCGGCCGCGCGGCTGAGCGCCGCCGCGATCGCCGTGCGTTCGCGCACGTTCGGCAACATCGCGACAAAGGTGCCGATCACCATCAACACCCCTCCCGCCCACAGCCACCAGACCAACGGCGTCAGAAACACGTCGAACGTGGCGCCGTTCTCATCGAATCCGGCGAGCACGACGTACAAATCGGCCCGCGGCGTCGAGCGGATCGCCACCTCGGTCGCCGGCTGCTCCTGGCGCTTATAGACGAGCTTGGCGGGCGTCATCATCGCGGTCTGCCGCCCGTTGCGGAGCACCTCGACGCGCGCGGTCGCGCTCAGCAGATGCGGCGTGTCGACGGTCGAGATGCCAAGGTAGTGAAGCTGGTAAGGCCCGATCGTGAAGCTCTCCCCCTCGTGGACGTTCTTCTTCACTTCGGTCTTGAAAAACGATGAGCCGACGACTCCCACAAATGCGACGAGCACGCCGAGGTGAATTATGTATCCGCCATAGCGGCGGTTGTTCTTCGAGACCAGGTTGACGAGCGCGGAGGCGGGCGACTCCGAGACCATATGGCGGCGCGCATTGACTCCGCGCTGGAACTCGACGACCACCGTGCCAAACACAAAGCCCGCGAGCGAGAGCGCGGCCAGCACGTACCACTCGCGGATTCCGCCGATGAGCGCGGCGGCAGCCGTGATGATGCCGAGTACGATCGGAGCACCGAAGCTGCGCAGCAGATTGCCGGCGGTGGTGCGCCGCCATGCGATCAGCGGCCCCACACCCATCAGGAAGATCAGCGCGAGCGCGAGCGGTCCGCCGACGCTGTTGAAGAACGGCGGGCCCACCGTGATCTTGACCCCGCGCACCGCCTCCGAGAGCGCCGGGAAGATCGTGCCCCAGAAGACCGCAAACGCGATTCCGATCAGCACGAGATTGTTGAACAGGAACGCCGCCTCGCGAGAGAGATACGACTCGAATTCGGCGGGGCTGCGAAGCTCGCGCGCGCGGTAAAAGATCAAGGCCGTATAGCCGGCCACAACCACCAGCAGGAACGAGAGGAAGTACGGCCCGATGCCCGTCTGCGTGAATGAATGCACCGACGAGATCACGCCGCTGCGCGTGATGAAGGTGCCGAAAATCGTGAGAGAGAAGCCAAGCCCGATCAGCGCAAGGTTCCACACCTTCAGCATGTCCTTGCGCTCCTGGATCATCACCGAATGCAGGTATGCCGTCATCACGAGCCACGGCATGAAGGCGGCGTTCTCGACCGGGTCCCACGCCCAGTAGCCGCCCCACCCGAGCACCTCGTATGCCCAGCGCGCGCCGAACATATTGCCGAGCGTCAGGAAGAACCAGGAGAAAATCGCCCATCGGCGTGTCGTCCGAATCCACGCATCGTCGAGCTTGCCCGTAATCAGCGCTCCCGCGCCGAACGCAAACGGAACCGACGCGCTCACGTAGCCGGTGTAGAGCGAGGGCGGATGAATCGCCATCCAGTAGTTCTGCAGCAGCGGGTTGAGGTCCTGCCCCTGCGCCGGAACCGGAAAGATCGGATCGAACGGCCTGGTGACGAAATTCAGCATCGCCAGGAAGAAGACCGCCACCCCGCTAAGCACCGCCATCGCGTACGGCGTGATCTCGGGATTCTTGCGGCGGTTCTGGAAGGCGGCGATCGAACTGAAGATCAGCAGCAGCCAGGTCCAGAAGAGCAGCGAGCCCTGCTGGCCGGCCCACAGGGAGGAGAATTTGTACGGCGTCGGAAGCGTCGAGCTCGAGTAAGAAGCGACGTACTCCAGCGAGAAGTCGCTCGAAAGCAGCCCGCTTAACAGCGCCACGACGGCGATCGTCACCATCGCGCACATCGCCCACAACGCGTGGCGCGCGCTCACGATGAACGCCGGCAGGCGGCGCCGCGCGCCATAGACGTTCGCCGCAATCGAATAGATTGCCAGGACGAACGCGATCGCCAGAGAGAGCTTGCCGAGATCGGGCATCAGCCCATCATTGTCCCTTCTTGGGTTCGTACTTGGAAGGGCAACTCGTGAGCACTTGCGATGCGGCGATCGCGCCTTGCGAATCGAGCCGGCCCTCGACGATTACATCGCGGCCGGCCGCGAACATATCCGGCTTGGGCTGTCCGACGCACGTCACCTTGAACGAGGGCGGCTCGCTCGATGCCACCGGCTTGACGCCGTCGGGCGCGGGCTCCGGAATCGGCGCGATCTCGAACTTGAGCGTCAGCGTCGATGGCTCCCAGCTTATCGTGTCGGGCTTGACCCGGCCCGCAACGCGCAGCGACTGACCTTGCAGTTCGGAGGCGCGCGAACTGGCCTCGGTGACGGTCAGGTAGTACTCCGACGTGTTCCGGATTGCAGTGGTAATCAGGTACGCGAGGGCGGCGGCAATTAGTCCCACCCCGATCACAAAACGAAGGCGAAAACGCATAACTTCCTTGTATCGCCGCCCGAAACACCGGGCAAGCACGGTCGCAGGAGCGTCTTCAGCAGCATGTTGAGAAAAGCGGGACCCTCGCGGTTCGACCGCCCTGCGGTCTCAACATGCTGCGTGAAAGATGGCTGCTTTCCTCTATCTTCTCTCCCGGTCTTTTCCGGGGGAGATAAGAGAGGGGGAGCAGGCGGTGATCTGTCACCAGCCTGCTAGCTCTCGCTGTCGGCTTCGCCCCGCTGCCGCGGGCCGAAGGCGACGCCGCGCTTGCTTGCGCGGATGAAATCGATCATCTCGGCGACCTCGGCGGTGAGAGGGCCCGCCGCCTCGAGGCGCGCGATCGCGTCCTTCAGATTCTGCCGCTCGCCAAACAGCGCCACGAACGCACGGCGGAGCGCGCCGATCGCGGCGGCGTCGAAGCCCGCGCGGCGAAGCCCGATCACGTTGATTGCGCGAAGCGTATGGACCCCGTCGGTGATGCAAAACGGCGGGATGTCGCGGCTCATCCGGCTCCCGCCGCGCGCGAGCGCAAGCCTGCCGATCCGCGTGTACTGATGAACCACGCAGTTGCCCGAGATGAGCGCGCGCTCGCCGGCCTCGACCCACCCGGCCAGCAGCGCGCCGCCGCCGATGATGACTGAGTTGGCGATGCGGCAGTCGTGGGCGATGTGCGAATTCTGCATCATGAAGATGTCATCGCCGAGGATCGTGATTTCCCCGCGTTCGCTGCCGCGATGGACGGTTGCGCCCTCGCGGAAGATGTTGCGATTACCGATCCGGACCAGCCGCCGCCCGCCGGTGTAAGCGAGGTCCTGGGGCTCGTCGCCGATCACCGCGTTGGGATGAAAGATGTTGGCCTCGCCGATTTCGGTGTCGCCCAGAATC
>DASPOF010000018.1:0-7385 GCA_035626155.1 Binataceae bacterium (SeqCode) | reverse complement strand
ATCAGCCAGCCCTAGCCGGTCGCGATTGGCGGCGCGGGCGCGGACGCCCGCGCATCAATCGGCAGGCACGGCGGCCCGCCCTACTGGAGTAATCAGGCGAGCGCCCACGTCCTGCGCCCAGTGGCATATTGCAACCGGCTTGCCTCAGTGTAAAACCGAAGCCATGATAAGCGCTCTCAGCGGGTGGGTCTCCTTTGAGGAACCGCAGCTATGAGCGAGTTGGTCGAAAACAAAGAGGACCTCATTCGTTACTTCCAGGGCGGCGCCAAGCCGCGCGCTGACTGGCGCGTCGGCTCGGAGTACGAGAAGGTCGCCGTCTCGTCAGCCGACGGCCGCGCCCTGCCCTTCTCCGGCGAGCGCGGCGTCGAGTACCTCCTCAAGCAGCTCATCGAACGCTACGGCTACGAACCCGACGACGAGGACGGACGGATCCTCGGGCTCAAGCTCGATCGCTCCGCAATCACGATCGAGCCCGGCGCCCAGATCGAGCTCTCGGGCGAGCAGTGCGAGACGATCCACTGCGCCCATCGCGAGTTCACGATTCACATCCAACAACTGATGGAAGTCGCGCGCAGCGCCGGCGCGACGCTGCTCGGGCTCGGGATGCAGCCGATCAGCACCATCGACGAGATCGAGCTGCTGCCCAAGTCGCGATACCGGATCATGTATCCGTACATGGCTCGCAAGGGGCGGCTTGGACAGCGGATGATGAAGCAGACCGCCGGCGTTCAGGCCAACCTCGATTACGGCGACGAGCGTGACGCGATGCGCAAGTTGCGCGTGAGCATGGGCATCGTGCCGCTCCTATACGCGATTTTCGCCAACTCGCCGCTCAGCGACGGCGGCCTCAACGGCTACCAGAGCTTTCGCGGCCACATCTGGACCGAGACCGACCCGGATCGAAGCGGGATGCTCGAATTCGTGTTTCGGGACGGCGCGGGCTTCGAGGACTACGCGGAATATGCCCTCGATGTGCCGATGTATTTCCTGCTCCGCGACCACACCTATGTCGACCTGACCCGTCCGCCCGGCATCACTTTCCGCCAGTTCATGGAACGCGGCATCGGCGATGAGCACGCGACCGTCGATGACTGGACCAACCATCTGACCACGATTTTCACCGAAGTCCGGCTCAAGCGGTACATCGAGGTGCGCAGCGCGGACAGCCAGCCGCCGCACCTGATGCTCACCCTGCCCGCACTTCTCAAGGGCATCCTCTATGATGATGACTGCCTGGCGGGCGCGTGGGACCTGGTAAAGCGATGGAGCTACCCCGAGCGGCTTGCGCTCAACGATGCCGCACAGAAGCTCGGTCTTGATGCGCGCGCCGGCCGGATTCGGTTCAGGGATCTCGGCTACGAATTGCTGTCAATCGCCGAGGCCGGCCTCAGGCGGGCTCACGCATTGAACGAGCGGGGCGAAGATGAGACCATTTACCTGCAACGGATGATGGAGATGGTCCGGCAGGGCAACACCCAGGCGAGCCTCACGATCGACCGCTGGAAGGGCCACTGGAACTACGAGGTCAAGCGCCTGGTGGATGGCTGCTCGTACGACGCGGAGGCGTTCGAGTAAATGGAACTGCGGCTCTCGCAGCGCCACGTGACCGCGCTCAACTTCCTCCTGATAGCCGGTATCGCCTACTTCGCGGCGCGCTCGGTCAACCAGATTATTTCTCGAAATCTGGCGACTACGCCCGCTCCGCCGGCCGCGGCTGCGGGACCGCGCGAGACATTCGGCGCGCGGCCGCGCACCGACTACGATACGATCGTCAAGCGCGACATCTTCAACCTCGTGCCGCAGGAACAACCCGAGGCTGCCGTCACCGCGCTCGACCTTCATCTGAAGCTGCTCGGAACATCCAGCACGACGCGCGACAAGCCGTACGCGATAATCGAGGATCAGACCGGGAATCAGACACTCTACAAGGTCGGGGAGGATGTCCCCGGCGCCGGGAAGCTGGTCCGGGTCGAGCGCGCTCGCGCGATCATCGATCACGATGGACAGCGGGTCGCGTTGGAAATACCCGAGGGAGATATTCCTGCCCGGGAAAACCAAATGCCCCGCTTTCCGGGCCGCCGCGGCATGCCTCTGGGTCTGGGCGCATTCAAGCAGGATCGCCCACCCCCTGCCCCTGACCCCGACCCCGATAGCGTCGATGTCGACGTCGAGGAGACCGGAACGAACCGATACGCGCTCAAGCGCGACGAAGTGGCCAACGCGGTTAAGCACTCGGCCGAACTGATGACGCAGATTCGCGCCATGCCGAACATCTCGCATGGCACAAGCAACGGATTGACGCTGTCGGATATCGAGGCGGGGTCCGTGTTCGAGGACCTCGGCCTCGAGGACGGCGACGTGCTCACCGCGATCGACGGCAGGCCGCTTCAGAACCCGGTCGAGGCGCTCGGCTTGATGAACACGCTTCCGAACAGGCCGTCGGTCGATCTGACGGTGGTGCGCGAGGGCCACCCGGTGCAGCTCCACTACGACATCCGCTGACGATGGAAATTCGCGCGGCACGGCCGAGCGAACGCGACGAGGTTCTGGACCTCCTCGGGCTGTGGTTCGGCGACCGCAGTTTCTTCGCGCGTTATAATCAGAACGACCCCAGGTTCCGCGACCAGCTCTGCCTGATCGCGCGCGATGGCGGCGCGATCGTCTCCACCGTTCAGATTTTCGACCGCGCTATCAACCTCGAGGGCCAATCCGTCCCGATGGGCGGGATCGGGTCGGTCTTCACTCGCGAGGATTACCGGCACAAGGGCGTCGCGTCGGCGCTGATGCGTCTGGCAGTGGAAACGATGGCGCGCGAGGGCTTCGAGGTCTCGCTCCTGTTCGCCGAGCGGCTCACCTTTTACAACCAGTTCGGATGGCGCGCGGTCGCCCGCGAGTTCAGCCTCGTCGCGAACACCCAGGCGCTCCGGGTCCCTGCGCACTATCAAATCGATGTCTTCGATCCATCGCGCGATCTCGCGACGGTCGCGCGCCTGCATCGCGCGTACAGCGGGCGGTTCAACGTCACCGCGCTGCGCGACAACGCCGATTGGACCGCGAACCTCATCTATGCCGGCAATCAGCCCGAGCAACCGGGGGCCGGATCGAAGGAATACTTCGTGCTCTGCCGCGACGGGGGCCAAATCCGGGCGTACGCGCGCGCGATGCCGTTTGCGGGTGTCGCGATGGTGATGGAGTACGGATACGAGGAGGGCGCGAACGATGCGATGGCGGCGCTGTTCAAGCACCTCGGCGAGGCGGCATCGGGGCGCCCGCATTCACTGCCTCTGAGCGGCGACCATCGCGGCGCCGCCATCCTGCGCATCGAGGGGGCTGCGCCTGCACCGGATGCATTGGTATCTCACACCGCCCACGATCCGCGTCTCGAAGAGCATCTCGCCGGAGCGGGCGCGATAGTGAACCATCACGACGACCGCAACTACATGTGGCGCGTGATCGCGCCTGAGAAGCTCGCGCGCCGATTCGGTGGCACCGCCGAGGAGGCATCGCGCCGCGCGTTCGCGATGTTCGAAGATCCACGCTCGCTCTACTGGACCTCCGATCGGTTTTAGAACGGCGCACGGGCCGCGCACCGGAGAAGCTCAGAACGCTTTGGGAATCCCCGCCTGCCTCAGTACGGCGTTGGCCGTGTGGCGCGATAGGATTTTTGAATCAACCGGAAAGTAGCGGCGGGTCGTCGGGCTGTACCAGATTTCGTGATCGCCCTTGCCCTGCCGATGGAAGTAACAGCCGTGCTCGCGCAAAATCTCCTTGACCCGGTCGGTGTAACTCGCCATCAGGCGGCGGTCAGTCCAATTCGCGCCTCGTACTCGAACCGGGCCACGATCTCCGCCACCCTTCCCTTCGACGTGGAGGGCGCGTTTAATTCGAGCAATTCGGGAACCAGTACCTTGAGCTTGACCTCAAGTTCGGCAGGCGTCGGCGCTTCGGCCACCAAGCCAGGTACGTCGTCGCTTTGCGCGACCCATACCCCCGCTTCGCCATCCCAGAGGGCCCGGATTACATAAGCGTCCATTGTGTTCACCGGGCTCAGAGAGTATCACCACGCCGCGATTCGCACCATTCACGCCGCGTACCGGACCTCCGATCGCTTCTAGGTGAATGCGCGGGCGTCTACGCCCGCGCATTCGTCCTCGAGCGCGCGACCTCAAACCTCCCGAATTGATTGAACGAACGCCATTTCTGCGGCCGCCGGACCCTTGACCCCCCTTACGGGGCCGCTGGCTGCTTAGAAAATCAAAAACCCGGCTGAAACCTTAGGGCGGGAGCCTTTTGATTGGAAAAAGCGTTTAGATGACGGGTTCACATTGGAAATTCCGATCACTACCGCCCGCTGCTGCGACCGGCTGTCGACAAGTACGAACCTTCGGAGCGTGGCGGTGGCTTATGGGGGGAGATGAGTTATGGGCGTGTGACGCGAGGTCCTGATCCTGCGGCTGTCAAGGAGGCTAACCATGAAGAAGACATCGGCATTGCTCTACGGTGGGGTGTGCTATGTGGTTTTCCTGGCCGTCTTCTCGTATGCGATCTGGTTTGTCTGGACGCTGGATGAGCCGCGCGCGGCCGCTCCGTGGCCCCGCAGCTTGCTGATCAACATGGGCCTGCTGGCGCTGTTTGCGGGCCAGCATAGCGTGATGGCGCGCCAGTGGTTCAAGCGTCGTTGGACGCGAATCGTTGTACCCCCGGTCGAACGCAGCACCTATGTGCTGGTGGCGAGCGTGGTGCTGCTCTTGGTGATTGTCGGATGGCAGCCCATGCCCGCACGCGTCTGGAGCGTGGATAACCCTGTCGGCCGGCTCATTCTTCAGGGGCTCTTCGGGGCGGGCTGGGCGATCGTCCTGGCATCCACGTTCCTAATCGATCACTTCGACCTCTTCGGGCTCAAGCAAGTATGGACTTACTGGCGCGGGGAAAAGTATCAGCCCTCGGCGTTTCAAGTTTATGGCCTCTACAAGTGGGTGCGCCATCCCATCTACCTGGGGTTCATCATCGCATTCTGGAGCACCCCGACTATGAGCATCGGCCATCTGTTCTTTGCCGCCATGTGCACAGGGTACATCGTGATAGCGATTCAACTCGAGGAACGCGATCTGATTACCTTCCATGGCGAACCCTATCGCATTTACCAAAGCGGCGTGTCGATGCTCGCCCCATGGCCGAGGAAAAAGGAATCGGTTGCAGTACCATCCACCCGCGAAGCTTGATCCGGCAAAGCCCCGCAGTAGTACGCGTGCGGCGTCCCGTCGCGTCGGGCGGCAGCGGTTTCTGAGGATCCGCGCGGGCTCTGCTGGACGTCAGATCGCGTCCAGGATGCTTGCCACCGCGAGGGCGAAAGGGGATCGTAATCGCTGAAGTTCGTTGCCGGGAGGTGGTGTGATGGTGAGGTTGGGCGCGGTTTCACGTATGCCGGCGCGGCGCGCCGGTAGTTTCCGCCACATCGCGATTACGCTCGCCGTCCTGTTCGGCGCTGCCCTTGCGCATCCGCCCCACGCGATCGCATCGCGCCGCCATCACGCGCGAACCGCCGAGGATCAGACCGCGACCTCATCCGCGGCGGCCTACGTGGCCGCATGCGTCATCGAACCGACGACCGGCACGCTCATCTTCGAGAAGAACGACCATCAGCCGTGGCCGACCGCATCGCTCACCAAGATGATGGTGATGCTGATCGTCGCCGAAAAACTGCACGATGGAAGCCTCAAGCTCACCGACCAGGTGACCACCTCGCGCAAGGCGGCGCAGATGGGCGGCTCGCAGGTGTATCTGAAGGAAGGCGAGACGTTCTCGCTCGATGACTCGATGAAGGCGCTCGTCGTGCACTCGGCCAACGACTCGGCGGTCGCCATCGCGGAGTATGTCGCGGGCTCGACCGAGGCGTTCGTGCAGATGATGAATCAGCGGGCCGCCGAACTCGGGATGAAGGACACGCACTACTACTCCGTGCACGGCCTGCCGCCGGGGCGCGGCCAGCAGGCAGACGTGGCGAGCGCTTACGATCAGGCCCTGCTCGCGCGCGAGTTGGTGAAATATCCGGACATCCTCAGATGGTCGTCGATCGATACCGCCCCGTTCAGAAACGGGACGTTCGAACTGCGCAACACCAATCACCTGGTGCGCACATACAAGGGATGCGACGGGCTGAAGACCGGCTTCTATGACAAGGCGGGTTTCAACGTCGTTGCGACGGCGCATCGCGGCGGCATGCGGCTGATCGCGGTCGTCCTCGGCACGCCGCACAAGCTCACCAACTTCAAGGAGGCGGCGGAGTTGATGTCGCAGGGCTTCCTCGATTACGAGATGCGCACGGTTGCCGCCAAAGGCGCGCCGGTCAAGCAGGCGGTGACCGTCACCGGCGGCGCGGCGGCGAGCCTGACCCCCGTATTCGGCGGCGATGCCGCAGTGTTCGTAAAGCGATCGGCTGCGAAGAACGCGCTCCAGGTGGTCTACAATCTGCCACCGTCGGTCGCTGCGCCTGTCAGTGCTGGGCAGCAGATCGGCACCGCCAATATCGTTCAGGACGGGAAGCCGGTAGCGAGCGTGTCGCTGGTTGCGCCGGCCGAGGTGGCCAAGCAGGGCTCGGCGCTGAAGCGGATTTTCGGCAAGTTGTAGCTGCGACTCGATCGCGCTAGGGGTAGAATGTTGCGGGCGCTTAGGCCCCCGCCTGCATGAAAACTCGCAACCGGATCCTGATCGCGCTCGCCTTGATCTTCGTCGTCTGGGCCGGCGGCAATCTCGCGCTGCACTTCGGACAGATCCGCCACAATCATCTCGATTACAACATCGAGCAGCACTTCCCCGAGGCAAATTCATCCAAGCCGGGCGAAATATTCGCCTCGATGCTCGCGGAGATCATGTATCACGAGCTTCACACGGGCTTCGGATGGCGTCCGAATGACTTTTTCCTGTGGGGACCGAAAGTCGCCGCCGACAACAACGCCGACCGCCAACTCGGAATCATCATGGCCGTGCGCGAGACGACGCGCGTTTTCAAGGATCATCTGACCAAGGTCTCCTCGAATCAGTACGACCCCAACCTCGTGATCGCCGACACCGATTTCCGCAACGACGCCGAGCGATGGATTCTGCCGGCGCCCGAGGGAAAATACGATGACGGCATCCGGCATCTGCGGATGTACGTCGAGGGCCTTCACGCAAGCCCGGAAAGCTCGCGAGAGCTGAATCAGCGCGCGGTCGAACTGGTGCGGCTGTTCCAGGTATGGACCGACGTCCTGGGCGATGCCCACGCGAACCTGTATCGCACGACCAAGGATGACGGCAGCCCGGTGCGAAGCTGGGATTGCGACCACTACTTCTACCATTCGCAGGGATACGCGCACGTCATGTACTACATGATGCAGGCGCTCGAG
>DASPOF010000017.1:0-15195 GCA_035626155.1 Binataceae bacterium (SeqCode) | reverse complement strand
TCCCGCCCGAGTACGCGGACCATGCCTATGACGACGGTCCGCTCCCGATCGGCGATGCGCAGACCATATCCCAGCCCTACATGGTCGCCCTCAGTTCCGAAATTGCCGCGCTCAGCGGCATCGAACGCGTGCTCGAGATCGGGACCGGCTCGGGCTATCAGGCGGCGGTGCTCGCGCGCCTGGCGCGGTCGGTTTACTCGATCGAATGCAACTCGCATCTGCACGATCGCGCGCGGGTGGTGCTCAACTCGCTTGGCGTAAGCAACGTCTATCTCAAGTGCGGAGACGGCTCGGAGGGATGGCCCGAGGAGGCCCCGTTCGATGCGATCGTCGTGACCGCGGCGATGCCGGGCGTTCCGCGGCCGCTCCTGGAGCAGCTCAGCGCGGACGGCCGGATAGTTGCGCCGATCGGGGAGGACGAGCTGCAAACCCTGGTCCGCATCAGCCGCAAGGGCGGGAGCTGGCAGGAAGAGTATTTCGGCGAGTGCCGTTACGTGAAGATGTCCGGCAAATACGGCTTCCCGGATTAGATCGCTCGGGCGCGCGGGCGGCGGCGCGCGAGGCGCCCTGGAATGCGGCGGCGGCGGTGGTGATGGTGCGGCGCAACAAAATCGCAGGATGGACCGCGGATGCGATCGCGGCGGGCGCGCTCGCGATCGCGCTTGCGATTTCCGGATGCGCCGGCGGCTCATCGGCGGCGCCTGCCGCATCGCCCAATCCCGTCACCTACACGGTACAAAGCGGCGACACCGCCTATCGCATAGCGACCCGCTTCGGCGTGAGCGTAGGAAGGTTGCTTTCCGCCAATGGCATCACCGATCCGCACGAGATACGCGCCGGCCAGACGCTGGTGATCCCGGGCGCGTACCAGAGCGGGCCGATTGCGCGAGCCGAGGGATCGTCGGTGTCTCCCTACCACGGCGTGCGCGAGTCGCGTCAGTTCGACTGGCCGGTCCGCAACGGCGTGGTCTCATCGGGGTACGGGATGCGCGGCGGCGCGATGCACGACGGAGTCGATATCGCGGCGCCCTCGGGCACTCCGATTCACGCGGCCGATCGCGGCGTGGTGATCTTCTCGGGCCGCCTCCACGGTTACGGCAATACGATCATCATCCGCCACGACAGCCATTACGCGACCGTCTATGGCCACGAGTACGTCAATCTGGTCCAGGAGGGCGATCAGGTCGCGCGCGGACAGACGATCGGGGAGATCGGAGACAGCGGGCGTGCAACCGGCGATCATCTGCACTTCGAAGTGAGGCGCGACAATGTCGCGCGAAACCCGCTCGCATTCCTGCCCCCGCCCGAGCCGCCTACCGCGATTACCTTTGCGGCCGGCGGCGGCTCCTAGTAATCTCGCCACTGCGCAGAATTATCAGGCTGGCCCGAGGCACAATGGCTGACAACGAACTGAAGAAGCTCGTCCGCGACATTCCGGATTTCCCGAACCCTGGCATCGTTTTCCGCGACATCACACCGCTCATCGGCGACGCGCGCGGTTTCGCGGCGGTCATTGACAGCCTGGCGGTCCCGTATCTCGGGCAGGTGGATGCCGTGCTGGGAATCGAGTCGCGCGGTTTTATCGTTGGAGCGCCGGTTGCATATCGGCTGGGAGTCGGCTTCACGATCGCGCGCAAACCGGGCAAACTGCCATCGCGCACCGTCGATGAATCTTACGAACTCGAGTACGGAAGCGCCACGCTGGAGATGCACCAGGACGGCATCGAGGGCGGCGCACGCGTGCTGATCGTGGACGACCTGCTCGCAACCGGTGGCACCGCGCAGGCCGCGGTGCGGCTGGTGCAACGGCTCGGCGGCAACGTCATCGGATGCGCGTTCATCGTCGAGCTGACGAGCCTCAAGGGACGCGAGCGGCTTTCGCCGATCGATTGCTTTTCGCTGATTCAGTATGAATAGAACCTGCTAGTGCCCAGAGCAGTGGATTGAAGCAGTGGAATCGGCCAGCTCGCAGGCGGGGGTTGGATGGGATCGCCGGCGCCTGATCATCGTTCTGGCGATTTCGACTGCTTACTTTCTCACCGAACTCATCGCAGGCTACCTGGCCAACAGTCTCGCGCTGCTGTCCGATGCGGTCCACATGATGACCGACATCGCGGCGATCTGCCTGAGCCTGCTGACGCTTTGGATTTCGACGCGGCCCGCCCGGGGCGGAAAGACCTACGGTTACATGCGCGCGGAAATTCTTGGCGCGCTGCTCAACGGTCTGTTCCTCTGGCTGCTCGTCGTGTTCATCTGGGTAGAGGCGGTGCATCGCATCCGCGCGCCCGAGCAGGTCAAGGGACTGGGCGTGATGGCGGTCGCGGGCGCGGGAATTCTGTTCAACAGTTTCTCGGCGTGGATCATGGCGGGCGCGAGGGGCGAGGCGAGAGCCGGGATGGCGGCGCGGGCGGTGTTCGTCCACGTGATTTCGGACCTGATCGGATCGATCGGCGTGATGACCGCGGGCGCGCTCATCTATTTCACCGGATGGGCGCAGGCCGACCCGCTGGCGGGCATCCTGATCGGCGCGCTCGTGCTGTACAGCTCATGGGGTCTGGTGAGCGAGGGCGTCGATATCCTGATGGAGGCGGTGCCCTCGCACATCGATCTCGATGAACTGCGCGACGATCTGCTCGCCGTCGAGGGGGCCGAGGAGGTGCACGATCTTCACGTCTGGTGCCTCACCTCGCGCCAGTTTGCGCTCTCGGCGCACTGCGTCGTCGCGCCCGGCGCGAATCAGGATCGGGTTCTGGCCGACATGTCGCGCCTGCTTGAGTCCAAGTTCAATATCCATCACATGACGGTCCAACTCGAGCGCGACAGCCGCCGCGAGCAGGAACCGGATCATTTCTGACAGGCGGGGCTAAACGCGAACCTGCGCCCGGTCTTATCTCCCCGGCAAAAGACCGGGGGGGGGTAAGATGCCGCACGATCCAGAACAGTTCGCCCCGCGCCAAGCTTACTGAACGGGAGCGCCCGCGCCGTCGAAATACTCCTGGAGCGTCTGCTGGTAGCGGTAAAACAGGTCGGTATCGAGCTGGTTGGCCGCCCTGACGCGCATCGGCGTGTCCAGCAGAGTGAGCGAATTGAGCGAATGGTTCAGGTCGGCCTGTCCGTTGAGCTGGATGTTCTCGATCATCTCGCGCCACGCGGCGTCGGGGCCTTCGACGATTACCGCGCGCGCCCGCGTCGCACGCGCATTCGGCACCGCCCGCACTTCGGCGCATCGATAGGCCGCGAACGTGACTTCGAAGCACTCGCTGCGGTCGGGATGGTCGATCTTCACGACCAACACGACGTCGGTGGTGCCGAGGCGCCTGAGGCGCTCGGGGTCGGCGTTGATGCGATCCTTGAGAGCATTGAAAAACTCGACCGATGGAAACTTGGCCATGACCCTTTCCTCCGTGGCCGGATACTCACGCGGTTCAGATCGGAAGCTTGGCTGGGATCGCGAGCTTGTGGGAGCGGTCGATGCCGGCGATCTTGAGCCGATGCAGGTACTCGTGGATTTGTTTCACGAACAGGTGGTTGAGCTTGACCAGCCCCGCGTTGATTCGTTCCACGCTGCCGCCGGCCAGGATCGCGCGGGCCTCGGCGTTCTCACGGCTCTGGTTGAGGGCGAAGGTGGCGGCCTCGCCCTGGCTCAGGATTTCGTGGATCTCGGACTCGCGCTCGGGATGGCGCTCGAGGAAATACTTCAGATGCATCGTCCCGTACGCGACGTGGCGCGCCTCGTCCTGCATGCAGAGCCGGAAGATCTTCTTCTCGACCGGGGTCAGCGAGAACATCTCGCCGTTGCGGAACATCGTCAGCACGAAGCCCTCGCCCAGGATGTGCATCAAGGCGCTGCCCACCGTGTAATTGGGCGCCTCGATTATGAGCCTGAGCAGATTCTCGGAGGCCGGCGAGGCGCGCAGCAGGCCGCCACCGTTGGCCAGCGCGCGCTTGCGGAACACCTCGAGATGGCGCGCCTCGTCCATAATCTGCGTGGCGAGGAAGCACTTGACCTCGTGGAAATCGTGATTGATGTGCCACAGCCACTTGGCGGGCATGTCGCCAGCCACGAACTCGACCTCGCTTAAGTTAGTGCAGACCTGGCACATCGCCTTTTCGAGGTCCTCGGGCTGCGGAGTGAGCTGGTCCCACGGGATGTCGCGCGACGAACTCCACTGGTGCACCGCCGCCTCCTCATACAGCTCCTCGACGTTGTCCGCCCAGACCAGCGACTTGTCGTTGATGTCGTAGCATCCGAGCGAAGGCGTCTCGGGCGGCACGTCGCATCCGCGCGGCGCCATGCTGCCGTGCGCAGCGCCGTGATCAGGCACGCGCCCGTAGTACGGGTCAGCATTGATGTCTTCCAGGGTGAGCCCGCGCTCATCGCGCGGCTTGCTCCTGACGCCCCACCCGGAGGAATTGCAATTCATCCAGGTCAGATCGAGCTTGCCCCTGCGAATCTCGGCAATCCCCTCGACCGCTTGCTCGACCGACTCACTTAATTGGCTCATCGTGAAATCGCCTCCGGCAGATCCATTCCATGCAAAAGGCAGGAATTGTGCCGCGCTTCGATGGGCCCGAAGGCAAGGCTTTGCCGGATTCATTGAAGCATCGAAGCGTCATGGTAGGACTGGAGCGAAGAATGTCCGGCCGCATCAAGGACAGTGTTCGCTTCTGCGACACGTTCTGGCACCGGAGCAGGGTTCGTCAGCATCCGTCTGGTGTGGCCACTCTGAAGTTCGCGGAGTAAATGAAAATAATGGGATGGGGAAAAGTGCCCGTGATGAATGCGCGGACGTTTCGCCCGGGCGAGCATAATGGCCGACGATAACGACCTCTTCCGGGAGTTCGAGCACACTGGCGACCTCGGTATCGAGCTGAACGCGCCGACCCGCGCCGCGATGTTTGCGCGCGCGGCGACTGCGCTTGGGCGGCTGATGGTCGAGGCGGATGGCATCGTCGCGCGCGAACGCCGCCGCATCGAGGTCCGCGCCGCCACCGACGCTGACCTGATGCACGATCTCCTCGCCGACGCGCTGAACCTGTTCCTCGCCGACGGCTTCATCTGGCGCGAGGTGAACGTCGAGGAGCGCGGCGATTCGCTCCTGGCCGAGTTCGCGGGCGAGAGCTTCGATCCCAGCCGTCACCAGTTGCTGACCGAGATCAAAGCGGTGACGTACCACGAGCTTCAGGCCGGCCGCGCGGGAGCGCAATGGCGCGCCCGCATCCTCTTCGACATCTGAGCGATCCTGCGTCCGTGGGATTGCAGTTGGCCTGCAAAGACGCGGCGGGCGTGGTAAAAGTCAGGCGAGAGGCGGAAGCGATCCGAAACGTCGCACGCCTCAGCCCATCTCCGGAAGTGAAAGCGTGATGAACGCCGCCACCACGATTTTTTATGACGTGGATACGCAGCGCGACTTCATTCTCCCCGGCGGTAAGCTATACGTCCCCGGCACCGAGCGGATCATTCCGGCGCTCGCCGAGGTGACCGAGCTTGCGCGCGCCAATGAAATCCGAATCGTCGGCTCCGTCGATTGCCACCGGCCCGGCGATCGCGAACTCAAGCGCAGCGGCGGCCTGTACGACGATCACTGCATGGCCGGCACCGAAGGGCAGAAGAAAATCGATGCGACCGCGCCGCGCGACCCGCTCTTCGTCCCCAACCGCGATCTCTCGCCGGATGAACTTCGCGCCGCACTCGCCCATCGGGGCGAAATCATCTTCGAGAAACAGGACTTCAACGTATTCGTGGGAAACCGCAACGCGCACTCGATCCTGCGCACGCTGCTTGCTCCATACCGCGATATCGTGATCTACGGGGTATTCACCGAGGTGTGCGTCCATCACGCCGTGACCGGCCTGCTCGCACTCGGCCCGGCGCTCCACGTCGTCAGCGACGCGATCGCCGACATCGGTCCGGAGGGCGACACGTTCAGGCGCAAATGGCAGGAGGCGGGCATCGAGATGCTCACGCTTGCGGAGTTGAGGACGCGCTTGTCTAACGGGTGAGCGAGCCGGCGGCGCCGGCCGAGCCAATTCCGATCGCGGCGAGCATCGCCCGGAGCGCCTCCGGCGGCGACTTCGCCCCGAAGATCGACCCAATCGCGGCGACGCCCGCGGGCCGGCCCGCGCGACCGCCACGCGCGAACAATTCGCGCGCGCGCTCAGGCGTGATGCCGCCCAGTGCGAACACCGGCATCGCGCATTCGCGGCACGCATCGAGCAGCCCGTCCGGCCCGCACGCCGGCAAGCCGCCGGACTTGGATATCGGATCAAAGACGGGACCGAACACGGCGAAGTCCGCGCCGTCGCGCCCGGCCGCGGCAAGCTCATCGCGCGAGTGCGTCGAGACCCCGATCAACCGGCCGGCTCCGAGCAGCTTGCGCGCGGCCACCGCGCCGACGGAATCGGCTGGAAGATGCACTCCGTCGGCATCGGATGCGATCGCGACGTCGATTCGATCGTTGATCAGGAGCATCGCGCCCGCGCGCGTGCAGATCTCGCGCAGCCGGCATGCCAGCTCGTACAAGTCGCAGCCGCCGAGATCCTTCTCGCGAAGCTGAAGCGCAACCGTGCCCGGCGGGGCGGCCGCGAGCACGGAATCGCACATCTCGATGAGTCCGCGCGCCTCGTGCACCTTGCGGTCGGTGATGAGATACAGGCTGAAGCTTGCGCGCCGCCCCCGGTCCAAGCCGCGCTACCCGATGAGTCCCGTCATCGGACTCGATGCGTTCGCGTAGAGGCGCCGCTCGATTCTGCCGGCCAGGAATGCGAGGCGCCCGGCTTCGATGCCAAGCCTCATCGCGCGCGCCATCGCGATGGGATCCTTCGCCCCCGCGATCGCGGTGTTCATCAGCACGCCGTCGCATCCGAGCTCCATCGCCTCGGCCGCATCCGATGCCGTCCCGACGCCCGCATCGACGATCACCGGCACTTTCGCCTGCTCGACGATGATCGCGATGTTGTGCGGGTTGCGGATTCCGAGCCCTGATCCGATCGGAGCCGCAAGCGGCATCACTGCGATGCATCCGATCTCGGCCAGCCGCAGGCACGCGACCGGGTCATCGGTGATGTACGGCAGGACCTTGAAGCCTTCCTTGACCAGGACCTTGGCGCCCTCGATCGTCGCTGCGACGTCGGGAAAGAGCGTCTTCGGGTCGCCGATCACCTCGAGCTTCACCATGTCGCCGCCGCCGGCCTCGCGCGCGAGCCGGCAGGTGCGAATCGCCTCCTCGGCAGTGAAGCATCCGGCGGTGTTGGGAAGAACGACGTGGCGCTTGGGATCGAGGAAGTCGAGCAGGTTTTCCTTGGTGCGATCGGTGATGTTCACGCGGCGCACCGCGACGGTCACGATCTCCGCGCCGCTCGCATCGAGCGCCGCCCTCGTCTCGGCAAAGTCCTTGTACTTCCCCGTGCCGACGATGAGCCGCGAGCTGAATGCCCGGCCGCCCAGTTGGAGTTGAGTGTCCTGCATATTCACCTTCGATTGCGCGGGCGGCGCCGATCTCATCCGCCCCCGACGAAATTGATGATTTCGACGCTGTCGCCCGGATGGAGAATCGTCTCCGCGTACTTCGCCTTGGGTATCACCTCGCGATTCACCTCGACCGCGATGCGCGTGGGGCGCATCTTGAGCTTCTCGACCAGCGCGGCGACGCTTGCGTCGCCATCGAGCGCGTACGGCTCGCCGTTGAGAGTGATGGTGATCGCCAGTGAAGCTTCGACCATTGAAAAAAGCCGCTTCCCGGGCATCCGGGGGAAGCGGCTTTTGGCCGGGCAGCGATCGTCCGACCGTAGCCGGGAAAGCTGGCTTCCCTACGCCGGCATTACCCGGATCAGGTTCAAGGGGTCCTCTCCGAGGAGAGATCTCAGCGCGCTTTGCGCACACCCCCAGCCCATATCGTTTATACCACCGGCCCGCCAGGTGAAAAAGGTACGCGAAAGAGGGCGCGTGCGCCGCCGTCTGCGCACGAAAATCCACAAGCTGCGCGCAGGGTTGATTGACTGTCGGGCGGGGCAATGGTTATCTGAATCGCGTTCCCCTGTCGGGCGTGATTTCATGGTGGCGCCGCCACCATCGGAGACTTGGAGCGGATGCACGGCGCGACGCGCCCGGGCCAGTAGCGAGGCTCGGGCGTTTTCATTCGAGTTGCGGTGGCGGATCGAGGTGCGAGCCGGTAGTGCGAGAAAACCACAATCCCACGATGATTAGCGCAAGCCGCCCCACCGTCGCCGAGATCGATCTCGGAGCATTGCGAAAAAATTTCCGCACGCTCAGGGCGCTTGCGCCCAAGGGCGAGATGATGGCGGTGGTGAAGGCCGATGCGTACGGCCACGGCGCGGTCGCCGTCGCGCGCGCGCTCGTGGCCGAGGGATGCCGCCAGTTCGGGGTCGCGACCATCGACGAGGCGCGCGAGCTTCGCAACGCCGGCATCGATACGCGCATTTACGTCCAGGCCGGCTTCTTCGCCTCCGCCGCGCGCGAGATCGTGGCGCTGGACCTGACGCCGTTCGTCTTCGACTCAAGCCTGATTGCGCCGCTCGAGCGTGCCGCGGCTGATGCGGGCCGGACCCGCTTTCCGATTCACATCAAGATCGACTCGGGGGCCAATCGGCTCGGCGTCCTGCCCGCCGATCTTCCGGCGCTCATCGACGCGCTCAGGCTTGCGCCATCGCTTTACCTCGAAGGCGTCTGCACCCTGCTCGCGAACGCGGGCGATCCGTCAAGCCCAATCACCGACGGGCAATTGGGCGTGTTCCGCGCGGCGCTCGCGACGCTGGAGAGCGCCGGGCTTAGACCCCCGTTCGCGCACGTCGCGAATTCGGCGGCGCTCGTGCTGCGTGATGACTCTCACTTCAACTTCGTGCGGCCCGGACTTGCGATCTACGGCCTTCCCCCGGTCGCCGCAGTGCGCGAGAAGGTGGACCTCGCGCCGGTCATGACGTTCAAGACGCGCCTGCTCCAGGTCAAGCGCGTCGCGCAAGGAAGCGGCGTCGGTTACGGCCATACCTTTATCGCGCCGCGCCCGAGCACGATCGGCATCCTGCCCGTCGGATACGCGGATGGGTATCGGCGCGGGCTCCAGCACGGCGGCGAGGTACTCATCCGCGGGCATCGAGCGCCGGTGGTCGGCGCGGTCTCGATGGATCTGACCACCGTCGATCTTACCGACGTGCCGGGCGCGCAGGTCGGGGATGAAGTCATCCTGTGGGGCGGCGCCGGCGAGGCGACCATCAGCGTCAATGACGTAGCGCGGATCGCGCAAACCATCTCCTATGAAATGCTCTGCACGGTAGGCCGGCGCGTGCCGCGCGTGTGCCGAGGCTAGATGACAATGGCGGAAGAGAAGGTCCCGATAAGGCGCGCGCTGCTCGGCGTGTCGGACAAGGGCGGGCTTGCGGATTTCGCAGCCGCGCTCGCCCGCCTGGGAGTGGAGATTCTCGCAACCGGAGGCACCCGCGCTGCGCTGGAGGCGGCCGGAATCAAGGTCAGGCCGGTCGAGGAGTTCACCGGGTCCCCCGAGATGCTCGACGGGCGTGTAAAGACGCTCCACCCGAAGATTCACGGGGGGATTCTCGCCCGGCGCTCAGACCCCGACCATCAGCGGCAGATGCGCGCCTACGGGATCGAGCCGATCGATCTGGTGGCCGTGAATTTCTATCCGTTTGAGAAGACCGTCGCCGATCCGTCAGTCAGCCTCGATGAGGCGATCGAAAATATCGATATCGGCGGCCCGGCGATGGTCCGCGCGGCTGCCAAGAATTATCGCGATGTGGCGGTCGTGGTCGATCCGGCCGACTATGCGGCGGTGGTGCGGGAACTCGACGCGCAAGGCGGCGCGTTGTCGGCGGACACGCGATGGCACCTTGCGCGCAAGGCCTTCGCGCGCGTGACCGCATACGATTGCGCGATCTCCAACTGGCTGGGCACGCACGCCGGCGGCGGCGACGCGTCGCCGCTTGGCGAGACTTTCAGCCTGTCGCTCACGCGCGAGCAGCCGCTTCGCTACGGCGAGAACCCGCATCAGCAGGGCGCGCTCTACGGCCGCTTCCTCGAGATCGCCGAGCAGCTCCACGGCCGCGAGTTGTCGTTCAACAACGTCTTCGACATCAGCTCGGCGATCAACCTGATGCTCGAGTTCCAGGACGAGCGCCGCGCCGTGGTCGCGATTCTGAAGCACAACACTCCCTGCGGCGTCGGCATCGCCGATACGCTCAAGGCCGCCTGGGACAAGGCATTCGCAACCGATCCCGACTCGCCGTTTGGCGGCATCATCATCTCGAACCGGCCGTGGGACATGGAGTTCGCGCGCACCGTCGATGAGCTTTTCACCGAGGTGCTGATCGGACCCGACTTCCCCGCGGCGGTTCTCGAGTTCCTGCGCAAGAAGCGCAACCGGCGCGTGATGCGGTTTCATCCCGAGGCGGTCGTGCGCGGCGAATTCGATCTTAAGAAAGTGGTCGGCGGATTGCTCGTGCAGACGCCCGACCTGTCGATCGAGGACCCGCGCCAGGGCAAGGTCGTCACCCGCCGCGCGCCCACCGAGGACGAGCTTGCCGCGCTCGCCTTCGGAATCAAGGTCTGCAAGCACGTCAAGTCGAATGCGATCGCGTTCGTCACCCAGGATCGCACGCTCGCGGTCGGCGGCGGCGCGACGTCGAGAATCGATCCGATGTACTCGGCGCGCGAGAAGGCAGCGCGGCTCAACATCTCGCTCGCCGGATCGGTGCTGGTCTCCGAGGCGATGTTCCCCTTCCCCGACGGCCCCACGCTTGCCGCCGAGGCGGGCGCGACCGCGATCGCGCAACCGGGCGGCGCGCAGCGCGACGCCGAGGTGATCGCGGCCGCGGACAAGTACGGGCTTGCGATGGTGTTCACGGGAGTTCGTCATTTCCGCCACTAGCCAGGGTCGATCGCGATGAAAGTCCTGGTCATCGGCAAGGGCGGGCGCGAGCACGCGCTCTGCTGGCGGCTCCATCAGAGCCAGAGCGTGACCGGGCTTTACTGCGCGCCGGGGAATCCGGGCATCAACCAGCTTGCCGAGCCGGTGCTGATCGACACGATGAACATCCCCGCGCTGGCCGCGTTTGCGCGGGACAATTCGATCGATCTCACGGTCGTGGGTCCCGAGGATCCGCTCGCCGCGGGAATCGTCGATGAGTTCAGCCCGGCCGGACTCAAAATCTTCGGCCCCACGCGCGATGCGGCGCAACTCGAAACCAGCAAGGCGTTCGCAAAGTCGCTGCTCGCCGAGGCCGGCGTGCCGACGCCCGCCTTCGACGTGTTCGACGATGCGGACGCGGCGCGACGCTACGTTGCGGCGCGGCCCGGCGCGATCGTGGTCAAGGCCGACGGACTTGCGCTCGGCAAGGGCGTCACGGTATGCGCCGACACGCAGGCCGCTCTTGGTGCGATCGCGGAGGCGATCGAGCAGGCAAAATTCGGCGCCGCCGGCAAGCGCATCGTGATCGAGGAATTTCTCACCGGCGAGGAGCTTTCCTTCTTCGCGCTGTGCGACGGCGAGAACGCGGTCGCGCTCGGAGCGGTCCAGGATCACAAGCCCGTCTACGATGGCGACCGCGGCCCCAACACGGGCGGCATGGGCGCCTATTCCCCCGTGCCGCAGTTCGGTCCCGCGGTCGAGGACCAAATCATGCGCGAGGTCATCCGGCCGACGCTTCGCGCGATGGCCGCGCGCGGAACGCCCTACCGGGGCGTGCTCTACGCGGGCCTGATGATCGACCGCGGCCGGATAAACGTGATCGAATTCAACGTCCGGTTCGGAGATCCGGAATGCGAAGCGCTGATGATGCGCTTCGACGGAGATCTCGCGGAGACCTTGCTCGCAGCGGCCGAGGGCCGCGTCGAACGCACCGAGGTGAGGCTCTCGCCGAAGAGCGCGGTCGTGGTCGTGCTCGCATCGGGCGGATACCCCGGCGACTATCGCAAGGGTCTCCCGATTAACGGGCTTGAGAAGTTCGAGGGCGGCGCGCCGAGCGATCTCAAGGTCCAGTGGTCGCTCAAGAAAATCCGCGTGAAAGTGTTTCACGCCGGCACCGCCATCCGCGATGGACGCCTCGTCACCGATGGCGGGCGGGTGCTCGCGGTCACTGCGATGGCGCCCGAGCTTGCCACCGCGGTGGCTGCCGCCTACCAGGCCGCCGACATGATCGAATTCGAGGGCAAGCACATGCGCCGCGACATCGCACATCGCGCGCTCAACCGCGCTCGTGTGCCGGCCTGACGGCGGCCCGAATTGAAGTCTGAAGGAGCCTCGTAACCGCTTTGCCTCGCTCAAAAAAAACCAATCAGCGGCCCGCGCGGCGGCGCGCCGGGACGGCTGCGACGCTCGATGAAGCGATCGACGCGCTTAAGGCCGGCGAGCTGGTCGTGTATCCGACCGAGACGTTTTACGCGCTCGGCGCCGATCCGTTATCGAACGCCGCGCTCGCAAAGCTCTTCGGCGCGAAGGCGCGCGACCCCGCGAACCCCGTCGCGCTGATCGCGGCCGACCTCGCCTCTGCGTTCGGATTCGCGCGTGAGGTCCCTCCGGTGGCGCGCCGGCTCGCCGAGATGTTCTGGCCGGGCGCGCTGACGCTGGTGCTGCCCGCGCGCGAAGGTCTCGCCCCCGAACTGATCGGTCCCGGCGGCGGCGTTGGCGTGCGCGTGTCGCCTCATCCGATCGCGTGCGCGCTCGCCGCGGGACTCGGCCATCCCGTCACTGCAACCAGCGCCAACCAAGCCGGCGCCGCGCCCGCAAGAAACGTCGCCGAGGCGCGCGCCGCGCTCGGCGCAAAAGTTAAAGTTTACCTTGAAGGTGGCGCGCTGGCCGCCGATGCGCCCAGCACGGTGGTGGAAGTCCAGGCGCACCAGTGGACTGTGCTTCGCGAGGGCGCAATCTCGATGAGCCAGCTTGCCGCCGCGCTTGGCCAGCAGGTGCTCGAATGAGCGCGCTTAGCCAGCGCATCGAACCGTTTCGCGGACTGCTCTACGATTCCGGCGTCGCCGGCGATATCGCAACCCTGGTCGCCCCGCCCTACGACCTTATCGGCGAGGCGCGCCAGCGCGAGTTGTACCAGCGAAGCCCGTTCAACATCGTGCGGCTCGAACTCAACCGCGAGCCCGACCCCTACGGCGCCGCCGCATCGACGCTCGCCGAATGGCTTGCGATTGGAGCGCTTAAACGCGCGCGCACGCCGGCGATCTATCTGTACACGCAATCGTTCGAGATCGAGCGCCGCCGCCTTAGCCGCCACGGTTTCATCGTGCGGATACGGCTCGAGGAGTTCGGACGCGGGCGCATCCTCCCGCACGAGCGGACGTTCGCCGCGCCCAAGGAAGACCGCCTGCGCCTGCTGACTGCGATCCGCACCAACACGAGTCCGATTTTCAGCCTCTACTCTGGGGAGCATCCGGAACTCGACCGCCTGCGCGAGCAGGTCTCGGCGCGCGCCCCCCTCATCGATGCCACCGACGATCTGAAAATCCGAAACGAGCTTCGCGCGATCGATTTTCCCGCCGAGATTGCGGTCGTGCAGCGCGCGCTCGCGGCGCCCCGCGTGCTCATCGCCGACGGGCACCATCGCTACGAAACCGCGCTGAACTACCGGCGCGAGCGCCGCAGCCGCGAGAATCCGCCCGAAGAGCGCGGCTTCGACTACACGATGATGACGCTGGTTGCGTGCGACGATCCCGGGCTGGTCATCCTGCCCACGCATCGCGTGGCGCGCACGCTCCGGGCGGATGCGCTCGCCGGCTTCGCAAGCCGCGCGCGCGAGATGTTCGAGGTCGAGGAGTTTGGCGATCGCGATGCGATGCGGGCGCGGCTCGGCGCGGCCGGCCGCGGGGCGCTCGGCGTCGCGCTCAGCGGCCATGACCGGCTCTACATCCTCGAGCTCAAGGAAGGCGCCGCGGCGGACGCGGCGATGGCGAATCTTGCGCCCGAGCTTCGCGATCTCGACGTGTCGCTGCTGCACGCGCTCGTGTTCGAGCGGATTCTCTCGCTCTCGGCCGCGGAAATCGGCAAGGGCGGAATCGTCGATTACACGGTCGATGCGGCCGGCGCGCTCGACGCGGTCCGCGATGGCCGCGCCGCCGGCGCATTCCTGATGAACCCGCCATCGATCCGCGACCTCGAGCGCGTGACCGATGCGGGCGCGACGATGCCCGAGAAATCGACCTACTTCTATCCCAAGCTGCTGACCGGCCTCGTGATGAACCCGCTCGACGACTGAGGCTGCGGGGAGACCCCCTGCTTGCGCGCAGCGCCCTCCAAGCAGACACTTGTTGTAACCAACGGGCGCAAGCAGTAGCGGTATTTCAGAGCCTGGAAATGAAACTTCGGGACCGGAAATACGAAGGGGTTCCTGGATGGCCTCCGCAACCCGCAGGAGGCGCCGCGGTTCAGACGGAAGGCCGGGGAATTATGAAGGTTAAAGTCTTCATTCATGATGCGGAAGAAGGGGGCTATTGGGCAGAGGTGCCGGCGATTCCCGGCTGCGCAACGCAAGGCGAAACTATCGAGGATCTGCTCGCGAACCTGCGAGAGGGGATTGAAGGTTGCCTGTTGGTTGCGGAGCAGGAGACCAAGGGTGGCAAGGAGCAGGTAATAGAGATCGTCGTGTGAAACAGCTCTCGGGCCAAGCGTTCGCGAGAATCGTGGAACGCTACGGTTGGAGGCTGTTGCGCGTTCACGGCAGCCATCCATCTACGGCAAGCCAGGGGAGATGGCGAACCTGTCGATTCCGATTCACGGCAACCAGCCGCTGAAGCGTGGCCTGCTCGCGCACCTGGCAAAGCTCGCGCATTTGACTGAGAACGATCTTGAATAGTGGACTCGGTGCTGATTAGCGGCGGTGAAAACGATTAACCAGCCGGTCGGTGCACGGCGTGCGGCGCCAATTCTCGCATGAATCGCAACGCCACATTGATCCTCGTCCGGCATGGCGAGACCGAGGGGCAATCGAGCATCCGGTATTACGGGCGGACGGATGTGCCGCTCTCGGAGTTGGGGCGCACGCAGATGCGCGCGGCGCGCGATGCGATCGTCCGCCGCTGGGGCGCGGTCGCAATGTCGGAAGTGTTCGCCAGTCCGCTGGTGCGCGCTTTCGAGGGCGCCCGGCTGATTGCGGGCCAGGCCGCTCAGGTCATCACGCTGGATGAGTTTCTCGAAGTCGATTTCGGACTGTTCGAGGGCCTCA
>DASPOF010000016.1:0-38378 GCA_035626155.1 Binataceae bacterium (SeqCode) | reverse complement strand
CTGCACGTCGATAGCTGCTTCGGCGGATTCATCCTGCCCTGGATCGCGAAGCTCGGCTACGACGTTCCTGTGTTCGACTTCCGGCTGCCTGGCGTCACGTCGATGTCGTGCGATACGCACAAGTGGGGCTACGGGCTCAAGGGCGCTTCGGTCGTGCTCTACCGGAACCGGGCACTGCGCCGGCGCGTGCACTTCACGATGACGGGCTGGCAGGGCGGTCTGTACGCATCGCCAACGTTCGCCGGCAGCCGCTCCGAGGGTATCAGCGCATCGACCTGGGCCGCGCTGGTCGCGCTCGGCGAGGAGGGTTACCTGAAGGCGGCGCGCCGGATCATGAAGGTTGCAGATGCGATCAAGGCGGGCGTCGCGAAAATCCCCGAACTCAAGATCATCGGCAAGCCGACCTACTGTCTCGCGTTCACCTCCGACGCCGTGGACATCTACCACGTCAACGATTTTCTTTCGGAGCGCGGATGGCGCCTCAACGGGCTCCAGAACCCGCCGGGCTTTCACCTCTGCGTGACGCTGCCGCAGACGCTGCCGGGTGTTGCGGCGCGCTTCGTCAAAGAAATCGCCGCGGGCGTCGAGTACGCCCGCAATCCGCCCGCGACACCGCCGCGCTCCGGCGCCGTCTATGGCGGCGGCGCGACGGGGCTCAATCCCGCGATGGTCGAGGAGCTGATGATGGCGTGGCTCGATGCGAGCTACGAATTGCCCTAACTCGAACCGCCGTCCGGGATGATGTCACGTGCCAACGATTAAACAGATTAAAGATCGGATTAAAGATCGAACGATCGCCGAGTACACAGCATTCGCGAGCCATCTCGCGGAAACCGCGGGGCAGACGATCCTGCCCCATTTCCGATCGCGCATCGCCGTCCACAACAAGGCCGCCGCCAAGGGATACGATCCGGTGACCGCCGCCGACCGCGAGGCCGAGCGGGTGATCCGCGATGAGATTCACCGGGTCTATCCCACCCACGCGATCCATGGCGAGGAGCACGGCATCACCGCAGGAAGCGACGGCCTGACGTGGGTAATCGATCCCATTGACGGAACTCGCGCCTTCATCATCGGGCAGCTCCATTGGGGCGTCCTGATCGGCCTGAACGACGGGACGCGCCCGATCGTCGGAGTAATGCATCAGCCGTACACGGATGAGATGTTCGTCGGTTCGCGCCGGGGCGCGGAATTCAGGCACGGCTCGCAGCGCAAGCCGCTGCGGGTGCGCCGATGCGCGCGGCTGGAGAACGCGGTCGTGTGCGCGACCGACCCGGCGATGTTCTCGAGGCCGGCCGAGCGCGACGCGTTTCACGAGTTGGCATCGAAGTCGCGGCTGCGCCGCTACGGCGGCGATTGCTATTCGTATTGCCTGCTCGCCGCGGGCTTCATCGACCTCGTGATCGAATCGAGCCTACAGCCTTACGATATCCAGCCGGTTATCCCGATAATCGAGGCGGCTGGCGGAATCGTGACGAACTGGTCGGGCGGCTCGCCTTACGATGGCGGCCAGGTCGTCGCGGCGGGCGACGCGAGGATGCACAAGATCGCGCTTTCGATTCTCAAATCCGCCGCCGCGTGAGGGGCAGTAGTGAACGCGCCGTGGCGGCGTGCGGCATGAGAAACCCCGCCAAGTGTTCGATCACGCGTTCGAGCGGTCCCGGATCACTTTCCAAATCCCTCACAAACGCGCGCCATTGCTCGCGTTTCACCGGGTCGCCGGCGAACTCTGAAGTGAGCGCATCGGGCACGTCCACCGGCAGTGCCGTACGACGCCGATTAAACGTAGCCGAGATGGATCTTGCGAGGCGCTCGTAATCGATCCGATACGTCTTCGAGAGCATCCACACATCGTAGAAATCTTTCATCCTGCTGTTCGCGCGCCCCAGGCGGACCATGGCCTCAAACTTCTCTGCAATCACGGTCTCGCGCGGATAGGCACGCAGACGCGGCGCCGGCATGCCAAGCAAGACTGGCAGCTCGATTTCTTCCAAGCCGGGCTCGACGGCATCACCAAAGCCCACGTCGATCACGGTGGCTATGCGCGCGCCGGCCAGCCTGCTTGTGAGGCGAAGCCTTAGCCCACCATATTCGAGATCCTCACGGATTAGTTCGACCGCGAGGGTTTCTACATCGAATGTAACTCCATCATCGGCCTGTACAGCGCATACGTCGCGGAAGACCGACAGAATCCCTTCGGGAGATGAGTCGCCGAACCCGAGAAGATCAACGTCCCGCGTGGGGCGATGCGGATCAGAAAACCAGGCAGTGATCAGCAGTGCTCCCTTAAGAGCGAAACGCTCGCGATGCCGCGAGAGGCTGAGCCGATAAAGAAGCCGCTCAAGGACGTAGCGCGTGAGGACGACATCGAACGCCCGCCCCTTCTCGCGAGCGAACCTCAGAAGGCGTGCGCGAACCGAGGCCCCGATGTCGCGGCGGCGCCTGGACATTTACACCAGCGCCTCCAGATAGGGCTGCATCGCTTTCCACACTCCGGCCCGGTTTGCTTCCTCGGAAATCTGCGCAGGCGTCACTTTTCGCTGGCGCAGCGCCTCACGGATCCCTTCAACGCCGATGCCAGTCCCGACCACGCGCCGATAGCGGAACAGATCGGCCAGTGTCTTCGCGGCACCAAAAACTGGCACGCGCACACCCTCGATCTCATGGATCTCGACTCCGCGCTGGAGGCGCTCACGCGGAAATCGTACGAACCTCATCGGGGGCTGGCCGCCTCTCGGGCGCCAGTCCTTCCTTCCGATTGCGATCCACACGCGGCTGGGTACCTGATCGGTGAGCTGATGGAACGCAAGAGCGGAAACGAGACAGACAACGCCCTTGGGTACCAGCTTCGCGGCTTCTGCGAGTGCATGATGCGCGTGCAGGGAGGCGTCGGGAAGCTGATAAAGCCCGCGAGCAAGCCGAACGACTTCACCTCGGCGCTCCAGACGCGCGACGGTGGCCGCCGTGATGCCGCGGCGTCTCAGTTCGGCCAGGCGCAGCATACCGCGTTCGTGCAGTAGCTCGACGGCGCGATCTTGCTGCGTTTTCGCGGGTTTTGGTTTGGCTGGCATGATACGTTTCCTCGGATAAAACTTAAATTCGTCCGAGGTTTTGTATCACCAGTATGCCATCCGAGCGGCGCGCCCGAAAGACTCCCGGGCCGCCTTTCAAAGGTCCGCAACCCGGCCCGGCTTGCTAGCGCGATCTCTCGCGGACGCCATGCGGCTAGGCGGCGGGTTTGGTGCGGGATGCGTCTATTGCGCTCTCGGAAATGAATACCAGGTTGGTCCGGCGAAGATGCGGCTTATTCGTCCGCCATTCCTCCACCTGCTCGTAGATTCCAAATAGATAGTAGTTCCTGCTCTCCAGGAAGCTCTTGAGCTTCTCGAAGGGGACATGCCGCTGGTTGCCGGGGTTCATGCCCGCCTCGACTTCGACCAGGTCAATCCGGCGCTCGGCCAGCATCCGCTGCGCGCCGATCAGAACGTCGAGGTCTGCGCCTTCGGTGTCGATCTTGAGATAGTCAATATGGCCGACGTTATGGGTAGCGCAAAAATTGTCGAGCGTATCGATATTCACGGTTTCAAGCCGCGTCGCGGCATCTACGGTCACCTCGCGGCATGTACCGCGGAGAAAATGCATATCAGGATCGCCTTCCAAAACCATCTCGCCGGTCCCGGTGTTCGCTCCCAGCGCGATCTGGAAAGTCGATACGTTCGCGCCGGCCGGCAGGCTCTCTTGAAGCTTCTCGAAAGTCGATTGCACCGGTTCGAAGCAATACAGAGACGCCTGCGGAAACTTGTTCAGATAGCTTTGCGCCGACTGTCCCGTGTTCGCGCCGACATCGAAGATGATTTTCATCTCGAAGCCGGGGAGGTAGTTGCGTATGTCATCGAGCACGTCGATGCCGCGCGGCAGCTTGCGGAAAAGACGCACGCCCGTGACCTTTTCAACCAACGATTTGATTTCCCTCTTGATGCTCATTCCTGTCCCTGCGGCTAACGCCGCGCCGGATTGAAATCGCGCGGCCGTCTCTCACCCACGATGTTGAGACCGCGCGCGGCGGAATCGCGATGATCGCGCTTTTCTCGACATCCTGCCAGTTACTCAGTCGGCGGTAGCGGAATCGCCATCGAGATTGCCGCCCTGGACGACGATCATGCATCGCTCGCCATCGAGCTCCCTGATGACATTGATCGGAAGCACGAGTTCATCAACGATCCGTTTGCCCACGATGACGAGTTTTCCCGGCGTCTGCTCTATCAGCTTGCGCGGGCTCCGATCGTGAAGCACGTCAGTGTATAGCCATTTGCCGGCCGTCCGGCTCGCATCTTTCAGCAGATCCTTGAGCGCAGGTTCCGGCTCGCCCCCATCCTGGGGCATGAGCAGCGCATGCAGGCTCGCTCCGGATTTCCGTGCGATGCGCGATCCGAGGTCGAGTGCCGCGCGGCCGTCCGTGGTGTTGTCGACCAGCGCGAAGATGCGGTCGATTCGCCCCGGTTCCCCTCGCGTGACCACGCCGACGTGGATCGGCAGCGCGCGCGCGCGTCCGAAAACGGTTCGCACCGTGCCTCCCATTTCGTCCGTGCCGAACGCCGGCTTATGGAAGCCAATCAGTATCCATCCGGCGCCCACATCGAGCGCCGACTGGATGATGTCGCGGGCGGGGTTGTCGGTCCATCTCGACATAGTCTTGATCGTCGCACCGTTGTGCTGCGCATGCTCGATCGCCGAGACCAGAATCGGCGCGCGCGGAGGCACCCGTTGGTCCATCTCGCGAAGCCCGGATCGGACTCCGCCCGGCGGCCGGCGAACTAGCGAGAGAACCACCGGCGCAGGAGTTTCGGGCTCGGTCGCTTGAGCCGCTACATCGAGCAGCGATGTCATCCCGCGCGGATTCGATACTGCGACCAGCATCGGTTGCCGCCGGGTTTCTGAGACTCCCGTGCCTGGCGCGCTGGCCCGCGCGCTGCGGTCCTCGGTCAGCTCGCTGGAAATGAGGTCGAGCACGGGCGTGGTCGAGAGCGTGGTGACGAGCGCCATCATCACCAGCATCGCGAACACGGTCGGCGAGATGACCCCGAAATCGAGCCCGATGTTGAGCACGATCAGCTCGACCAGTCCGCGCGTGTTCATCAGCACGCCGAGCGCCGATGCGTCACGCCATCCAAGGCCGGTCAGCCGCGCGGCAATCGCGCTGCCGCCGAACTTTCCCGCCGATGCTGCCAGGATGATCAACGCGCAGAGCATCCATTGCTCGGAGCCGCTCACGAGGCCGATCTGCGTCCGCAATCCGGTATATGCAAAGAACGCGGGGAGCAGCAGCACCACCAGCAGGTCTTCGAGGCGGTCCGTAAGATCGCGCGCAAGGCCGCTGTCATGCGGGATCATCGCGCCGAGCGCGAAAGCGCCAAAGACGGGGTGGATGCCGATCAGGTCGGTGGCCCACGCCGACAGCAGCAGCACAACGAACACGACCGCCATCAGGCCCTGCGTCAGTCTGCCGCGATTTCCGTAGACCAGCGTGAGGCGCACCATCAGCGGCCTCACGACGAGAAAGGTCACCGCCACGAACGCCAGCGCTCCGCCGAAAGTCGTCACGAATCCGGCCGTGCGCGACTGAATTATCGCGACCACGAACGCGAGCATGCACCACGCCGTCACGTCATCGACCGCGGCGCAGGTCAGCGCGATCGCGCCCATCCGAGTTTTGTGGATTCCGCGGTCCGTGAGGATTCGCGCGAGGACGGGAAACGCGGTCACCGACATCGAGACGCCGAGGAACAGCGCGAACGATGTGAAGCGCACCCCCGCAGTCGCCATCCGCGGGTAGAGCAGCAGCGAAACCGCGGCGCCCAGGAGAAACGGCGCGATTATGCTCGCATGCGAAATCGCGATCGCAGCGTGACCTCTGCGGCGAAGCAGCGCCGGGTCGAGGTCGAGCCCGACCAGGAACATGTACAGCACCACTCCGACCTGCGACAGCACGTTGAGGAACGGGGCGATCGACGCGGGAAGCAAATAGGCAGAGACGCCCGGAGTTACGCGGGCGAGAAATGACGGACCGAGCAGAATGCCCGCGATTATTTCCCCGATCACCGGCGGCTGGTGAAGCAGGCGAAATGCTTTTCCCAGCACGCGCGCAAGCGCGATTATGACCAGGAGCGCGAGAAGCACGTGGCCAACCGCACCGGCATACGCCGCCGCGTGTCCAGCCGTCGCGACAGGCGCGGCCGCCGCGGTCATCGTTTCGCCCCACGACTGTATCAGCATGAAAATCACGATCGTGGCGCCAATCATCAGGCTGTAGCCCACCGCGAGGGGCCCATGTTGGCGGACCGTGCTATTTGCGGAGATGTTCGGTTGTGAGGCCATGCGGAAGGACCTCTCCCCGGAGAGTGTTGCTCCAGACAGTCTTTCGGAGCGGCGAGCCAGATGCAATCCGCCGAGAGATCGGGCCTCGCGCATCATCATTGTCGAGAAGCACCGGCGCTCAGGCGCCGGCATGGAGCGGAGCGCGTGCGCAATCGTCACGCGACCTTGCGCAGAGCGCCGGCGACGCTGGAGCGGATCGTGCCGATCGCAGGCGCCACGCCGGCGATGAGGCCGACCGCGATTGCGATCGCGAGTCCTCCGCCCATCACCGGTGCCGGCAATCCGAACGACAGCAGCGGCCCGAACGTCGGAAAGAATCCGCGCAATTGATCCATCAGCGCGCACGCCGCCGCGATTCCGATCAGCCCTCCGGCGAGCGATGCGACGCCGCTTTCGACCGCGAGCCCCGTCAGGATCTGCGCCCCGGTGAAGCCAAGGCTCTTCAGCACTGCGACCTCGTGAGTCCGTTCGCGCACCGACATCGATGCCGCATTCAGAACCGCAAGCGCGATCGCGAGCACCGCGGCCATCCCGATTCCCTGCACGATTCGCGCGAGCGGCCCGTAAGTGGACACCATCTCCGCCATGAACGCCTTCTCGGTCTCGGTGCGAGTCTCGGCCGACGAGTTGCGAAACATCGCGTCGATCACCGCTGCGATGCGCGAGACATCGTCGAGCCGCGCGCATCGCACCCACAGCATGCTCACCTGGCCGGGGCGATGAAGCGCCTCCTCCATATAGTCGCGCTGGAACAGGAAAATCGTGAGGTCCGGGCCCTGGTCGATCGTGCCGATGATGCGGAAGGTGAGCGTCAGCGGGATATCGGGATTGCGCAGCGAGACCATGTCGCCCGTTCGCCAGCCGAATCGGCGCATCGTGGCGGTTCCGACGATCGCCGCATCCCTGGTGTTCTTGAATTTGACCACCAGCTCGTGGTTCAGCGCATACTCGGGCCAGATCTGGTCGGGATTGTCGGCGTCGATCCCCATGCTCGGAAACTGGTGCGTGGGATCGTCGTAGATTCCGCCGAACCAGGTCATCCGGTTCACCGCGAGCACGCCGGGGACGCGCGCGATTTTCCAGTAGTAAGATTCCGGAAGCGTGCGGTCGAACCCGGCGCGATTGGTTATCGCGAGCCGCGGCGACCGGTCCGCATCCTCCACGATCGCGTTCATCACGTACGGGATGACGGTCGTCGCGGAGAACACCACGGTCGCAGCCGCCACCGCAAGCACGGTCAGAATCGTGCGACGGCGGTTGCGGCGCCAGAGGTCGATTATCGCGAGCGGCAGTAATCGGAGCATACGAGTCCTGTGACGTTATGATCTCACACCGAAACGGCGGAGCAATCCGCGCGCCAATCGCGTGATGCGGCTTGTTTTCCGATCCGCCACGTCGAGGCGAAGATTCGCGCTCGGGCGGATCCCCGCAAAGGCGCGCGCGGCTCGTCCGCCGGCGTGTCTCCGATCGCAGCATCCCAAATGGCGCAAAGTGAGCCATCGCTTGCCTTAACGGTCGTTAGAAACGTTTTAGAATCGAGAAGATTTTCACGGCACGGCTGATGCGTATAGATGTTTTCGTGCCGCGAAAAGGAGTGAGTGTCGGCCATTGGCCGGCGAGAATGCGGCACAGATAGCCCGCCGTGGCGGGCGATGAGCCGGGACGGTTTCACCCGCGAGCGTTTCCCGGCTGCTTGGAGAGAGGGCGGTCGATGTGGAGTGCTTCCTGCATCGACCGCCAATTGTTTCCGCCCTGCCCTCTTTCACGCCAGTTCTCTTTTGGCGCGACGATTCTCTAATTGCCGTCGGGGGTTCGACGCGAACCCCCGGCGCTCGCCCGGTCCGCACCGGCGGGCATCCGCTCCGGGCGATTTTAATCCGCGCGCCCGCGTGGCATCTTCATCGACACTCTCCCGGCCGCACTTGCGGAGGTTGCCCAGATGGCATCGACACCCAATGCGCCCCTATCGAACCCGTCCGCACCCATCGATCCGCTGATGGGCCAGCTCGAAGTGATCGAGGACGGGCTTGCGATGTTTCACGCCTTCGCCAATATCGCGTTCGCTTACGGCCGCGGCGACATGCTCGTGGTCGATACCAGCACGCGGCAGAACGGCCAGCCGGCTGTCGACGCGATCCGCAAAATCACCGACGATCCCGTCGCGTTCATCGTCTATACGCACGGCCATGGCGACCACGCATTCGGCACAGAGGCGTTCCTGCGCGATGCCGCCCGGCGCGGCTACGCTCGCCCGAAAATCTGGGCGCACGAGGATGTCGCCGCGCGATTCAGGCGCTACGCGCGGACCGCTGGATGGCAGGCGCACATCAACCGGCTCCAATTCGGCGCGCGATTGCCGATCGACGTGATATTCCAGGAGAGTTCGTTTCACTATCCCAATCTGACCTACCGCGGGACGCAGATGCTGGAGCTCGGCCGCGAGGCGGTCGAACTGCAGCACGCGATGGGCGAGACCGATGACGCGACGTGGGTGTGGATGCCGGGGCGGCGAGTCGCGATGGTGGGCGATCTGATCGTCTCGTCGATGCCGAACACGGGCAACCCGAACAAGGTCCAGCGCTACACGCTCGAATGGGCGGAGGCGCTTGAGAAAATCGCCGCGAAAAAGCCGCGTTACGTCCTGCCCGGCCACGGCCCCGCGTATCGAGGCGAGGAAGTGTGCGCCGAGCTGCTGCTCGAGACCGCGCGCGCCCTGCGCTTCATCCATGACGAGGTCGTACGCCAGCTCAATTCCGGAAGATGGCCGATCGAAATCATCGAGGCGAACATCGAGCTGCCCGCCGACCTGGCCGCCAAGCCGTATCTTGCGCCGGTGTATGGATGCGTTGCGTTCGTTGTGCGCGACGTCATCCGGCGCTACGCCGGATGGTGGTCGGGCACGCCGTCGGAGATGTTCCCGGCGCCGCGCAGCGAGCGCGCCGCCGACATCATCGCGCTATGCGGCCGCGATGCGGTGATCGGTCGCGCGCGCGCGCTCAAACGCGACGGGCATCTCAAGCGCGCGCTCGCGCTTGCCGAGCTGACCGCACAGGCAAATCCCGCCGATGCGGAAGCGATCGCGCTCAACGCGGAGCTGCTCGATGCGATGGCGGCGGGCGAGCGTTCGTTCATCGCGCGCAACTTCTTTATCGGCGCCGCCCGCCAGCTTCGCGAGCGCAAAGGCCCGTCGTGATGCGCCCCGCCGGCGCACCATTACACCAAAAATTCACACAGCCTTAACAGGCCGCGCATCGGACCTTGGCATAATCGATGCTGCGCCCGGCCGCGCGCCCCGGTCTTTATCATCGCGCTGCCGAACGCACTCATGCTTGCGCCCGATCAGGAGCGTGTATCGTGATTGGTACCACACGAAAGACGGCATTCCTTCCGGCCGAAGAACGCACTCCCGCGCTGCGCGCCGAATTCGACTCCCCCGATCCTTGGTTGAGCGCGAGTTTCGCCCCCGATTTGCTGGTTCCGTCGCAGTTCCACGATTTGAACCGGCGGCGGCCCGTTTTCGACGGCGAGATGCGGCTGGTTCTCGCAGTGCTCGAGGATGCGATCCGGTGCTATCTGAAGAACATGCACGCGACGCGGCCGCGAGCGCGCGCGCAATTCGCTGAAGTTGAACAATGGATCGAGGCGGGCCCGGTCGCGCATCACCCGTTCTCCTTCAGCCGCATCTGCGACGTCCTCGACGTCGATCCCGAATACCTCCGCGCGCAAATCAAGTTGCTCAGTCCGGACGATTTGCCCACCAAGCATCTGCGCTCCGTAGCCCGCCGCCAGCAGGTCCGGCCGGGCCGCCAGAGCCGCAGCGGCAGCCGGCGCCGCCCTCCAAGCTCCGCTGCCGGCGGCTAGCAGGATGTTGAGACCACAGGGCGGCCGAACTGCAAGAATCCCGCTCTTCTCAACATCCTGCTGATGCCGCTGCCCCGCGGGCCCACGCGCTGCGTCCAGGGTCAACGCGTCATGTAGTAGTGGTAATGATGGTTATGCCAGCCGCCATCCCATCCCGGACCCACGCAGCATCCCTGAAGCGCCGCCAAACCCGAAATCAGAACCATCGTTGCGAGAAACATGAGGATTTTCTTCTTCATCGCCGTTCACCTCACGTACCTATGATTTTGTGCATCAGCGGTGCCAGCGGAAATGCGCCGACGACGCGCGGATTTCGCATTCGGCCCCACCGAGCAATATCCCAATTCCGACATAGTAATTGCCGTTCCGATTCAAACGCTGTCCGGCGTCCCGCCGATTCTGAACGATTGTTTAGAATTACCAACTCGGGATCGTTTGTGATTGTTGCGAACATCGTAAGAACCGCACGCAGCACGCCGGATACCTCTCGCTTCAGATGACGCTCAGGGGCTGTCCCGGTTTCAGCGACGCTCTCGCGCGCGCCGGCCGCGCAGGGAGACTGCAGACGGGGCGAGCGCCGCGACCGAGCGCGGCTATCGAACGCAGACAGCGCTTGCGAAATAATCCGACGTTACGAGCAATCCGCAAGGTACAGCAGGAACCTCGCAGGTCACCAGGTCTGATTTGCTCAATGCCCTGAGTAAAAATATTCAGTGCCGTGAGCAAAATCCGACGGCCATTTCACCGGCCCTGGTCGGCTGAGCTTGCCCACCGGAGCCGATTGCTGGCAATGCGGCGGGAGCGGGATGGAGGTTACGTCGTTCGCGCGATCGGGAAACGCAGCCGGGCCACTCAGCGTCTCTTCATGAATTGATCCGGCGTGAGCACGGGGACGGCCGTCCGGCCGGCAAAATCCTTCAGGTTCCAGCTCACAATCGCATCCGCCCCGTAGCGATCCGCCTCCCGCGCGAGCATCGCGTCGCCAAGCGTCATCCGGCGCGCGACATACCGGATCACATCATCGGCGAAAGAAGCGAGCCACGCGCTCGCGGGCGCGTCACCGGCGCCGAACGGGTTCAAGACGCGAACCGGATACACCGCTGCGAATCCGTGCAGCCATCGTTCGGTTTCTCCGGGGGAGAGCCGGAACGAGGCCGCCCCGCAAAGCTCGAGCAGGGTCATCAAGGGAACCGCCCCCGACATTTCGGGCAACCGCGCGAGAAATGCGCGAGTGGCTGGATACAGCGCGTCGCGGCGAAAAAAGCGATCAATGATAAAGAGGTTAGCGTCGAGAAAGACCAAAACGATCGCCCTTGGCGGCCCGATCCATTTCCCGCCAGCCCCGGTACGGAACCGTCCTCGCGATCTTGCGCGAGATCCGCTCGAATTCACGCAGTGCCGTCGCCGCAGAAGCACGCCGCAACCGCGGCGTTCGCGCCTCGATCTGGCCTTGCAGGCTCCGATAGATCGAGTCGGAGGCAGGGACCGCGGCCTGACTGGAAGGTTCGACCACGGCAACGGGCTTTCCCCGCCTCGTGACGGTGACCCGTTCTCCCGCCTCGACTCGCCGCAGGATACGCGTGGTCTGGTTCTTCAGCTCGCGCACGCTCACCTGTGATTCCGATGCCATGTGGCCACAAATGTAGCAACGATTCTTCGGGTGCGTCAATCGGCCGGCATTTCCTCGCAACTGATACCGGCCCGCGACGCGCGGGTTTTTGACCCGCCGGCCGGCCGCCAAACCGGCACTCCTCAACCGGGAACACTCAGCGCGGCATGAGACGGCTCAGGCCCCGGCGTCCGGCGGCGACGGCTCACCGTTGTGCCCTGATACTTGACAATTCGCCATGATTATGGCATCTCGCTCCCGAGTGCCGCGGGGCCGGCGAGAGGCGCCGGCCGTTTGCGCGGGCTGCCGCCGGCTGGTCGCGCGGCGCGGATAGCCGGGGCATCGCCTCCGCCCCCTGCCTGCGGTTGCGGCAGGAGGCGCGTTTCGCCGCTGGACCGCGTTTGAAGCCTGGGAGGAATCGTATGATAAGAAAACTCACCGCGTTCGCCTTCAGACCACCAGTGTTGCTCGGTTTGCTCGTGCTGCTCGGGCCGTCAACGGCGCTCGCCCAGGTTTGCTCGCCCGCCGGTGGCTATTCATCGTCATTCGTAGTCACCGGAGACGTACAAGAGGCCCGGACTTTCACACAGAGCAGCCTGGAAGCATTGACGCCCGTGAGCACGGTTGACGACTTCTTCATTTCTCACGGGGGCACATCCAGTGCGCAATACACCGGCATCGGCCTGTGGGACCTGCTCAACGCCGTCGGTCTCAAGAAAGGGATAAATCTGCCCAATGAGTATATCGTAGTGACCGGCAGCGACTGTTATCAGATGACATTCTCCATGGGCGAGATCGATCCATACATCGGCGGCACTCAGGACGTGATCATCGCCTACGAGCTTGCCGGCGCCCCTTTGGATGCTTCTTCGGGCTTTGCGAAGCTGAGCATTCCCGGAGACAAGATGGGGGCGCGGCGGGTGAGCTGGATTGTCGAGATCCAGGTCCTCCCCGGAACCAGCAGCTAGACGCGAGCGTTACCGCACGCATTGCCGGGAGAAAACGCATTTCATGGCAGGTTCGATGAACGGCCAGATTGGCCAGCACTCTGCAACGACGATTTTACGACGGGAGATGACTATGTTTATACGGCTCGCCGCATTGACTATTGGTTTGTCGCTATTGGGAATACCACAAGCGTTTGCCCAGACCGCGGCGGCTCCGCCCGCACCGTGGTGCCACGGCGGATACTCACCGACGTTTACGGTGAGCGGTGCAGTTGAAACCCCTCTAAGCTTCACTCTTTCAAGTCTCTCCGCATTCACTCCGCAAACTTCGGTCACCTCGGGCGTGGAATATACGGGGGTCTTGTTGTGGGAGATAATCAACAAGGCGGGGCTGGCGAACAATCCTTCTATCAAGAACGATTCCGATCGAAAATTCGTGGTGGTAACCGGCGACTGGTGTGAGCGCGCCGTCTTTTCAATCGGCGAATTGGACCCGACGGCCGGTGGCAGCCCCCATCAGGTGATTGTCGCCTACCAGCGCAGCGGCCAGGATCTCGGCCCGCAGGGATTTGCCCAGATTGTAGTCCCATCGGACAAGAGCGGTGCGCGCTGGATAACGAACGTCTCCAACATCGAAGTGATTGAAGAAACCGCGGGACCAACTAGCTAGCAAGGCGGTTCGGGTTCCCGACGCCGGAAACCGGCCTCCGGCGCGATCGGGAGCGAAACCGGCCGAAGTCAGTGAGAGCGGCGTGCGTGGGCATCCGTCCTGCGCACGACCGCTCTCACCCTTCCAAACGACGCGCGGGACGTCACCGTTTCGAAGCCGGCCTCGCGAAGCATCCCGTCCAGCTCCTCGCGCGTCAGGACCTCGGTCCCATCATGTGCGCGTGGCGGACTGCCCGGCTTTCTGATCAGATCGATCAGCGCGAAGGCGCCGGCCGGCTTGAGCACGCGGGCGATCTCGCGCAGCGCGTCGAGATAGCCGCGAACATGATGGAGCCCGTAGAGGCAAACCACGAGGTCGAACGCGCCGGTGCGAAACGGCAAACGCTTTCCGTCGCCCTGGCATAGCGCGGCGTTGGCCGCCGCCCCGTGCGCGCGCAAGTACTCGCGCGTGCGCGGCAGGATGGTGCGATCGTAGTCGAGCGAGACGATTCGGGCGGAGGGTTCGGCGCGCGCGATTCCCGCGCTGGCCCATCCAAGGCCGGTTGCGATGTCGAGGCATACGGCCCCGCGAGGAAGATCGACGCCGCGCAGGAGGCCGGGGATCTCGACCGTCATCCCGAGCCACGCCCGCGGCCTGCTGTACACGAGCCAGCGGCCCAACCCGTGCATCAAGACGCCGTGGCGTTCCTGGTTGTCCATCTTTAGCGAGGGGGGCCTTTCTCTGCGGGAGCGATCTTCGTGGCGAAATCAGCTTTTCGCAAGGTGGCGTTCACCACGACCTGGCGCTGCGCCTCAATGCGGACTGTCGTCGCTCCTACGTTCATCCAGGCCTGCTGGGCAGCCATCATCGCCCGCATGCTCTTGATCCCCTCAGCGGTTGGTTTCTGGCCCATCGATTGGAGGACCTCACTTAACTGGTTGTCGGTCATTTCCGGCATTCTCGTCGGGCCGGTGGAGTCATCTCTTATCTGCCGGATCAGCTTTGATTTCTCGGAGATCCACATGGTCGTCCGGATCGTGCCCGCTTTTTTCGTTATGACGTAGCATGGGTCTCCATCGATGGCAGCGTCAGGTCCAAACGCGGCGTCCTTGGAGCGCTTGAGGCTGTTGCTGTTCAGGCGAAAGAAGATGGAGGGTATAGTGTTCGCCGCTCCCCCCGATATTCCGGTCGCCATCCCCAACGCCATCGACATATCCTTCATCTGGGTCGGGCTTGCCTGCATGGGCGTCGTGATGAAGTTTCCGTCGCCGGCAGACCAGACGGCCCCACGGTTCATCATGGTCGGCATCTCCCATTCGATCCGGTACAGATCAGGCCGTGCTAGCTTGATTGAGAAGGTAGAATGAAGCTCTTGCTGTGCGAACCCAGGTATAGTGGTATTCGATGTAACGTCGCCCGCCGACGAGTAGCTCTGCATCTTGTCATACGTGGCCTGGACCTGCGCCAGCAAATCTGAAACGGATGGACGCGTCTCGGCCGTGGCGCCCGGCGTCGCAACGCTTAACACAAGAGCGAACACCGCGATGCTGTTGATGTTCTTCAGCATTCCGTTCCCTCGCCAGATAGTGAGCCGCTAACCAGCGGAGTGCAAGACAACGCTCGGTGCGCCGCGGCGCGGCGCACCGATCTTCGCAAACGGATGATTCTGTTCGGCGATTCTTTGGAGCGGGCGACCGGGGTCGAACCGGCAACGTCCAGCTTGGCAACGAATCCGAGGCGGGAGAGCCAAGGGAGCCCAAGGACGAAAATCCTTGAGCCACGCAGCGTTTCTGAATTTCTACTTCCCGCCCCTGACCCCGATTTTCGCCGCTCCCCCGGCACCTTTGACAGAAAAATGCCAGAAAGTCTTCCGCGCCGGACCGTCCAGCCATAGCTTGAACGGCCCGTCAGACGTCAAGACCCACCGGACAGGTCCGGCGATGAGTGCGGTGGATCAAACGGGGCGAGAGCCTTGCGGCCAGGTGTCCTTCCAATTAATGGAATTGGAGGTTAGAAGAGGGTAATTCCTGTTTAACTGAAGTCAACGACTAGGAAAAAACGACGATGCAGCGAAAAAGGATTCTCCGGAATGTCGCCATGGCAACGCTCGCAGTCACGATCATGATCGCGAATTCAGTGGCTGCGCAGGCGCAGCAGACCGAAAAGCCATGGCCGACCATCGCAGAGAGCAAAGCCATTGCTGAAGAGGGGTTCATCTACGGTTTGCCAATCGTGATGAACTACGCGGTCATGTACGAATACGTCCTAGACCGCAACTCCGGCCAGTGGAAAGCGCCATTCAACACGATTTTCAACGAGCGCCGCGTATTTACCTATAAGGACACGGCCATCGTCACGCCCAATAGCGACACGCCGTACTCGCTGCTGTGGATGGACCTGCGCGCGGAACCTTTCGTGCTCTCGGTACCGGCCATCGAAAGGGGTCGTTACTACTCGGTGATGCTGTGTGACGGCAACACGTTCAACTACGGTTATATAGGGAGCCGTGCTACCGGCAACGATGCGGGCGATTACATGGTTGTCGGGCCGAACTGGAAGGGCGAGACACCGTCGGGAATCAAGCAGGTCTTTCGATCTTCGACGGACTTTTCAATGGCGGCCTATCGTACGCAGCTTTTCAATCCCGAGGACATGCCCAACGTGGACAAAGTCCAGTCCGCGTATAAGGTACAGCCGCTGTCGGCGTATCTGCACCAACCGGCCCCGCCGCCGGCCCCGGCAGTTAACTTTCCCAAATTCAATGACCAAACTGCGAAGAAGAGCCTCTTTGAATCTCTCTTTCCCAGAATCGATGCCCTGCGCATGAAGATGAATTTCTTTGAATACCTCGACTTCGCTCTCCAGTTCGCGCCAGCCGGGCCGGAAGAAAAAGACATCCGCGCCAAACTCGCTCGCATCGGCATTGGTCCGGGCAAGACCTTCGACTTCAAAGAGCTTTCTGCCAAGCACAAGCTCGCAATCGCCCTGGCCATGAAGGATGGCGAGAAGAAGGTCGAGGAGAAGGCCAATACCTTCGGCAAGAACATCAATGGATGGCGCGTCGGCTCCTCATTTGGCGACCGCGACTTCTACCACGGCGACTGGTTATTGCGCGCGGCCGCCGCCAAGGCCGGGATCTACGGCAACGACGCGGTCGAGGCTGTGTATCCGATCACGAAGTGGCTGGCAAATGGCGAGCCGCTCGATGGCAGCAAGCACAACTACACTCTCACCTTTCCCGCCGGCCAGCTCCCGCCGGTGAACGCGTTCTGGTCGGTGACTATGTACGACGGCAAGACGCAGTTCCTGATCCAGAATCCGATTAACCGCTATCTTGTGAACTCGCCGATGCTTCCGCAGTTGAAGAAGAACGCCGACGGCTCGCTGACGTTATACATTCAGAAGGACTCGCCCGGCGCCGACAAGGAATCCAATTGGCTTCCGGCGCCTGAGGGCCCGATCTATCTGGTGATGCGCCTTTACTGGCCGAAGGAGACGCCGCCGTCGATACTTCCCGCCGGCGAGGGAACCTGGAAACCGCCTGCTGTGAAACAAGAGTCATAGCGAAAACGAAACTCCATGCCGGCGCGCACTGCAGCTCTCCGAGTTGTCCGTAAGCCTTTGCGCGATTGAACAGGATCATTCCGTCCTCGCCGTATCGGTGAAGGAGTTCGGCGAACTTTTCCTCCCCTCCTTTCGCACGAGGAGCATCTAATGGCGAGTTTTCCCTGAGTCGGCAGAAATCTCTAGCCACAGATCGCGCCACCTGGGCATCGTTCTATCCCCCACGAGTCTTAACGACCGCGATTTCCAGCGGAAAAATCTGACCCGCCCCACGAAACTAGCGCAGGCGAAAGTTGCGGATTTGGCCCGGCGCGATCGTTTTGGCCGGTCTGACCGGTGTTTTCTGTGCTCAACAAACTTAAGCAACGGCCTCAAAGCAGCCATTCTGCCTTCTTCCAGCGGCTCTTCGGTCCGGCCTTGCGCTGCTGTCGAGGGCGAACCGGAAAGCTGTGTTGGTTCCGGGTTCGAGGTCCGAGCGGCCGCGGCGGGACGCGCCAGTCCTCACAAGCCGTCGATTCTCCGTGGCGATTTTTTTGGAGCGGGCGACCGGGGTCGAACCGGCGACGTCCAGCTTGGGGACGATACCGAGGCGGGAGAGTCCGGGAAGCCCGAGGATGAAAATCCTTGAGCTACGCGGCTTTTCTCAATTTCGAGTTCCCGCCTGTGACCTCGATTTCCCCGCTCTCCGGCAAGTTCGCCAGAGAATTGGCAGAAGGAGATCTTCCCGCTCGTCCGCTAGCCCTCGATGACCGTCCAAGGAAGGAGTTTGCCGTCATCGTGAACCTCGAACCGTCTCTCGCTCCACTGGCGCGAGAAATACGCACGGATCGCCTGGAGCCACAGGTCCAGGCGGATCCTAAGCGGCAGCGTCTGACTCACGCGCGAGAGTATGACCACAGAGCGTGTCAGAGGAACATCGAGAAAGTCCTCGTCGTGGGTGAGAAACAGGATCTCTTCTGCAGTGAGGCGCTCGACGATGTCGATGTCGGGCAGGCCTCTCAATCCAAGCAGAATGATGTGTTCGACTTCCCGCCCCTCTTCGCGCAGCTTCCGCACCAGGGCAAGCGGAAAGTTCTCATCGAGGAGGATTTTCATCCGGTGCGACTGCCGGAGGCAGGTGCGCGGCCACGTGCGCCGCATATCGAAGAGCGGCGGAGATCTGTTCGCGTGTAAGCTGGTACTCGGATGCAACCTCCTCCAGCGAAGAACCCGACGCGAGTTCCGCGAGGACCGTCGCGACATCCATCCGGGTCCCTGCCAGACATGGCTTTCCGAACCGGATTTTCGGGTCCATCGAAATGCCGGGGAACACTTCCATCTCGCACCTCGCCGCGCAGAGGTCACTCCATCGTACCAGAGAATCCGGGGGAAAGCGCGCGGAGCCCTGGCGGAGGCTGAGCTCGAAGAATCTCTCGATTTTTTTGGAGCGGGCGACCGGGGTCGAACCGGCGACGTCCAGCTTGGGAAGCTGGCATTCTACCGCTGAATTACGCCCGCCCAATCGCGAAGTCTAAGTCCGGTGCCCCCCACTGTCAATTGAACCCCGCCGCTGGCGCGCGAGCGCGGGCGCACCCGCAGTTGGCGCGGCGATCTCCATCGGCTAGCTTAGTCGGCGTGCGCCGACGCCCAAAGCCCGACCGCCCCGCGCTCAAAATCGCGCCCATCGACCCGCGCCGCGCGCGCACGAGGAAACTCGCCACACTCTCGCGCCTGGTCAAGCGCAGTCAGTTCGCGGCACCGGTTGGCGCGGGCGCTACGATGCGCCGGTTTCTCGACTCGATGCCCGACGTGCTCGCGGCGCGCGACCTCCGCCTGCTCGCGCGCGATATCGCGGCGGCGCATCGCGGGCGGCGCCTCGTGCTCCTCATGTGCGGAGCGCATCCGCTCAAAGTCGGCCTCGGCCCGCTCATCTGTTCTTTGATCCGCGACGGGATCATCGGTGCGATCGCGACCAACGGCGCGGCGATTATCCACGATTTCGAACTCGCCTTCGCCGGGCGCACGTCCGAAGATGTCGGCGAGGGGTTGGCGGAAGGAAGCTTCGGGATGGCTGAGGAGACCGGCGCGTTTCTGAACCGCGCGGCCAGAATCGCGGCTGACGAGAAGAAGGGACTCGGCGAGATCGTGGGGCGCGAGATTTTGCGCGCGCATCTTAAGTTCCGCGACACGAGCATCTTCGCGGCCGCACACCGCGCGGGCGCGCCCGCCACCGTTCACGTCGCGATCGGCTCCGACATCATCCATATGCATCCGGACGCCGATGGCGCTGCGATCGGCGCGGCCACGATGAACGATTTCCATCGGCTCGCGGCGGTCGTCTCGCGATTGTCGCGCGGCGTGGTGGTGAACCTGGGCTCGGCAGTGGTCATGCCGGAGGTGTTTCTGAAGGCGCTCAATCTCGCGCGCAATCTTGGACGGCGCGTGTCCGGCTTCACCGCCGCGGACATGGATTTCATCCGCCAGTATCGGCCGCGGGTGAACGTGGTCGAACGCCCGACTCAGGGCGGCGGGCGGAGAATGATCCTGACCGGTCATCACGAGGTGATGTTCCCGCTGCTGGCCGCGGCCATCCGCGAGGCGCTCGCGCGGCGTCCGGGCGCAGCGGGCTGACGGCGATGGCGCAGGCTCGGCGCGCGAAGCCGCCGATCGCGATTCTCACCGACTTCGGCTACCGCGACCATTACGCCGGCGCGATCAAGGGCGTAATCGCGGCGATCGCGCCGGGCGCGCAGATTATCGACATCACGCACGGCATCCCGGCGCAGTCGATCGTCGCCGGCGCGCTCGCGCTCCGGGAGAGCTGGCGCTACTTCCCGCCGAAAACGATTTTCCTCGCGGTGGTCGATCCGGGGGTGGGCACCGCGCGGCTGCCGATCGCGATCGAGACGCGGGCGGGGGCGCGGCTGGTCGGTCCCGACAACGGGCTGCTTTGGCTCGCGGCCGAGGACGCGGGCATCGCGCGCGCGGTGCACATCTCGTCGCGGCGCTATCGGCTGGAAACGGTGAGTGCGACTTTTCACGGCCGCGACATTTTCGCGCCTGCGGCGGCATGGCTATGGCGCGGCGCGCCGATTGGCGCGCTCGGTCCGAGGCTCGCCGAAATCGCGCGGCTGGAATTGCCCAAGCCGGCGGTATCGGGACGCCAAATCCGCGGCGAGGTCATCTACGTCGATGGCTTCGGGAATCTCGTGACCAATATCGGGCGCGAAATAATCGCGAGCCTGAAAGCTACTTTCCCCGAATCAAGAGTTTGGGTTAGGATCGATCGTGGCGCCGCGATGGAGATACGCGGGACGTACGGCGACGCGCCCACAGGTGCTTCTGTAGCGACTTTCGGAAGTTTCGAGCTCCTGGAAATTGCCGTCCGCGACGGAAACGCGGCCGAGCGCCTCAAGGCCGGCCCCGGCGCCCCGATCATCGTGACCGCCAGCAAGAAGTAACCGATGGAACAGGCAGCAGCACAACCCGGCGGGCCCGGCGTCCTTACTGAGATACCGCGGCAGGCGCCGGTGGAGATTCCCGGAGCGCCGGCGATTGCGCGCCGCGAGGTCCCCGCGCTGAATATTGCGCTGTTCCTGCTGACCTTGCTCACGACCACGATGGCGGGGGCGTACGCGGCGGTGGACACGGGCATCTCGGTGCTCCATCCGATCGAGAGTCTGCGCTTGCTATCGGCAGGGCTGTCGTTTTCGATTCCGCTGATGGCGATCCTGCTCGCGCACGAGATGGGCCATTACGTCACGTCGCGGCGCTACGGAGTCGATACTTCACTGCCATATTTCATACCGGCGCCGTTCCCGTCGCTTTTCATCGTCGGGACGTTCGGCGCATTCATCCGGATGCGATCGATGCCGCGGTCGCGCCGCGTGATGTTCGATATCGGAGCGGCGGGACCGTGGGCCGGGGTGCTCGTCGCGATCCCGTGCGTAATCATCGGACTCTCGATGTCGCAGATTGGTCCGCTTGGCGGGGGCGGCGGCGGGATCGAGCTTGGAAACTCGCTGCTGTTCCTCGGGCTCACGCGATGGGTGCTGGGCGTGAATCCGTCGCTGGTTTCGATCAATCTCCATCCGGCCGCGTTCGCGGGCTGGCTCGGACTGTTCGTCACGACGCTCAACCTGCTGCCGGTGGGCCAGCTCGACGGCGGCCACGTCACCTACGCGCTCTTCCCGCGCCAGCATCGACGGATCTCCAAGCTGTTCGTGATCACGTGCGTTCTGATGGTGGTCGTTCCGCTCGCGCTGGGATACAGCTTCTGGGGCGGATGGCTGCTGTGGGCGGTAATCGCGGTGGCGCTCGGGCTGGGGCATCCGTCCACCGTGGATCGCGATACGCCGCTCAATCCGGTGCGGCGATTTGCCGCCTGGGCGACGATCGCGCTGTTCATCGCCACGTTCAGCCCGGTTCCGGTCTCGATCAATTTCCCCGAGAGCGGCCCTCCGAGCCACGAGTCGCAGGTGTACGACGTGATGCATCGGGCGCCCGGCCACGTTCTGCACGTGCCTCATCACGGCACTGTTCGAATCTGAGGGCGCGCCAGGTCCGGGGAGACATACGCCAGTGGCAAAGCATCGTGGGGTGAGCGGCGGCAGCGATCGGCCGAGCTGGAATCAATACTTCATGACGATCACGCAGGAGGTCGCCGAGCGATCGACGTGCCTGCGCGCGAAGGTCGGCGCGGTAATCGTGCGCGACCGGAGCATCCTCGCCACCGGCTACAACGGATCGCCGGCGGGCCTGCCGCATTGCAGCGAAGTCGGATGCCTCATCTACGAGTCGCGCAATCCCGACGGCGAGATCGAGCAGAACTGCTTCCGGACGATTCACGCCGAGATCAACGCGATCTCGCAGGCCGCGCGCAATGGCGCGGCGATCCGCGATGCGGACATCTACGTGACTCACACGCCCTGCATCCACTGCATGAAGGTGCTCATCAACACCGGCGTGCGCACGGTCTTCTACGGACAGCCGTACAAGCTCGCGACGGTCGCCAACCTGGTCAAGCAGGCGCACATCAAGCTCGTCCAGGTCGAGCGAGAGAATCCTCATGGGCGCAAATGACGGCGGCGTGCCGGGATGCGGGATTTGCGCGATTATCGCCGCGATCGAATCGGGCCCATTCGGGAACTTCATCGCGGAGCTTCCCACCTCCTACGTCGTGCTTGGTGATTCGCAGTTGTACCGCGGGTATTGCGTGATGCTCGCCAAGCGGCACGCAACCGAGTTGTTCCTGATGCCGCCGCAGGAGGCGCACGCGCTGTTCGAGGAGGTGCGGCTGACGGCCGAGGCGATCGCCGCGGTGGCAAAACCGTGGAAGCTCAATTACGAATGTCTCGGCAATTCGGAGCCGCACGTCCATTGGCACATCTTTCCCCGCTATGAAAGCGACCCGCTGCGGCTCGTACCGATCTGGGTGCGGCCCGAGAGCGAACGCAAGATTGCGCTTGACGGCGGCGAGCAGGCCGCGCTGATCGCGGCGATCGCAAACCAGATCAAAGTGCGCTTCCCCGGTGCGCGCATCGCCAAGAGCTGATCGCGTCCGCGCGCCGCGCCGGCCGCGGCTTGCGGCCATTGCGATCGCGATCGGGATTGCGCACGCAGCAGCGGCGATCGGCGGTTGCCATCGCAGGGAGTTGCCCGAGGCGCAGACCGACGCGGCGCGGCTGTACGCCGCCCGATGCGACAACTGCCACGCGGTGTACAATCCGCATACGCTGACCGCCGCGATGTGGCAGACGCAGGTGGATGTGATGGAGGTCAAGATTCGCGCCGCGGGACTGGCGCCGCTGAGCGCGGACGAGCGCCGCGTCATCCTCGACTACCTAACGCGCAACGCGGGCACGCAGTGAGCGCGAGCGCAGCCGCCGGAGTGACCGCGCAACGCGCGCGCTTTTTCGCCGCGCGCTTTTGGGCTAGATGAAATCGTGGGCGCAGAGACAATGGAGACATTCGATCGCAGCGAAGTCTATGTCGGCCGGGATTACGGCGGCGCAACTTATGACATCACGCCGGAACTGATCGCGACGTTCGTCGCGGGCACCGGCGACGACAATCCCTGGTATCGCGGCAGCTCTCCGTTGGGCGGACCCGTCGCGCCGGCGCTCATCCTCCATTCGGCGGTGTATCGAACCGTCGAGTGGTACCTGCCGAACATTTACGGCAACCTGCACGCGCGCCAGGAATGGGAACTGTTCGCGCCGGTGATGGTCGGCGAACGGCTGACGACGCGATCGGTGATCGTGGACCGCTACCTCAAGCGCGACCGCGAATACCTGGTAAATGAGGTGATCGTCGGGAACGCCGACGGCCGCATCGTTTCGCGCAGCCGAACACATCAGAGCTTTCTTCTTCCCGAGCAGACGCGCAAGGACGGCTTCGTTGTCGATCGCAGTCGGGAGAAGGACACCACGCGCACCTTCCGCGTCGGCGAGCGCGGCGGAGAGCCGATCGAAGCGCCGATGCGCAAGGTGACCGAGGAGATGTGCATGGCGTTCTCCGGGCCGGTGCGCAATTACCACACCGATCGGCAGAAGGCGATCGAGCTGGGGTTCCCGGAAATCGTCGTGCAGGGGATGCTCTCGGTGTGCATGGTCGCGGAGATGATGACGCGGCGGTTCGGCGCCGGGTTCCTCCAGGGCGGCAAGATGGATCTGCGGCTGGTCAACGTGCTGTGGGGCAACGACACGACCGGTCCGCGCGGGCTTATCATCGGGCGCCATCCCGAGGGGAAGCGCACGCGCGCCGAGGTCGAAGTCTGGTGTGAGAAATCAGACGGCGCAAAAACGATCGTGGGGAGTGCCAGCGCGATCGAACTCTAATTGCGCGCGCCCGTCACCGTGGTTCTGCGCGCTCCTCGCGATCGTGGCGATCGCCTCTGCGGGATGCGCCAACCGGTGCGATCAGGCGCGGACGCGATGTGAGTATGACTGCCGCCGCGACTATCAGCTTTGCCTGGTCAATGGCGGCGACGAGCAGACCTGCCGCCCGATAAATCAATCGTGCATGGATCGATGCGCGAGTCTCGCCGCCCAGTGCAGAGCACAATAGCGGCGCGGCGGGGCGGGCCCGAGGTGCTCAAAGTTAAGGCGCGGTAAGCGCCTCCACCTCGTCGATTCGTTTCGGAATCGCGGCGGTCATCACTTCGTGGCCGCTCTCGGTCACCAGCACGTCGTCCTCGATTCGGATTCCGATTCCGCGAAGTTGCGGCGGCGCAGCCTCGTTGTTGATGTCGATATAGAGCCCGGGCTCCATCGTGAGCACCATGCCCGGCTCGAGCTTTCGCGACTCGCCCCCGATGCGGTACAGGCCGACATCGTGCACGTCCATGCCGAGCCAGTGGCTGGTGCGATGCATGTAAAAGTGGCGGTAGTCGCCCTTGGCGATGATCTCATCGGCCGAGCCTTTGAGCAGGCCGGTCTGGCGCATCCCGTCCACGAGCACGCGCAGCGCGGCGTCATGCGCATCCTCGACGCGCGCGCCGGGCCTGACCGCATCGATCGCGTTGAGTTCCGCCTCCAGCACAATCTGGTACAGGTTCCGCTGCAATTCGCTGAAGCGTGAGCGGACCGGGAACGTGCGCGTGACGTCGGAGGCGTAGAATTCGTATTCGCATCCCGCATCGATCAGGACGAGGTCGCCCTCGTTCATGCGCCGGCTGTTCTCGATGTAATGGAGGATCGCCGCGTTCGGCCCCGAAGCGATAATGGACGGATAGCTCGGGCCGGTCGCGCCGCGGGAGCGGAACGCGTAGTCCACCTCCGCTTCGAGCTGCCACTCCATCATTCCGCCCCGCGCGACCGACATCGCGCGCTTGTGCGCCTCGGCGGAAATCGCGATCGCGCGCCGCATCAATTCGAGTTCCGCCGGCTCCTTGCGCAGGCGCGCCTCGTGGAGGATTTCGCGCGGATCGAAAATCGCGTACGGGCCCGCGCCGGTGCGCGGCCGCATCGAGTTCGCCCACTCCACGACCTTCAATATCCGGTCCTCGAGCTTGCGACTGCGGCCGAGCGGATAGTGCAGGCGATCGCTCTTGTCGAGATAGCGGGGCAGAACTTTTTCGAGCTCGTCGATAACGAAGGCCCGGTCCGCGCCGTAGTCTATCATCGCGCCCTCGACCCCGGCGCGTTTCCCCGTCCAGGTCTCGCGCTCCTTGTCGCGCGGCCTCACGAACATCACGAACTCGCCGTCGGGATGTCCGGGGGAAAACATCGCGAGCGACTCGGGCTCCGTGAATCCCGTCAAGTAGTAGAGGTCGCTGTCCTGGCGGTAGATGTACTCTACGTCGCCGGAGCGGAAGGCCACCGGCGCGGACGGAATGAGCGCGGTTGCGCCTGCGCCGATCGCATCGAGAAAGCGTTTGCGGCGCGCCCGGAACGATTCAGCTTTGCCGTCGGCGCTCATGCCTGTTGATTACGCCATGGAGTCAGTTATCGCGCCAGTGCCAATCGCCGCTGCTAGGGCCATCCTGCGCCCGGGACATCCACCTGTGCGAACTCGATTCGTCCCGTCGTTTCGACGCGGCACCGCTCGGGCTCCGAGGTCGCCGCGGTGAGCACGAACAATGTCTTGCGCTGGGGGCCGCCGAGCATGCACGCGAACGCATCGGTCGCAACCTTGATCGTCTCGGCGACCTCGCCGCCCTGCCTGACGCGCACGACTTCTGATCGCGTCGGGCACGCAACCCAGACCGCGCCCTCGGCATCGAGCGCGATCCCGTCGGGAATCCTTCCGCCCAAATCCGCCCACAGCCGCCGATTGGCAAGCGAGCCATCGGGCTCGATATCGAATGCGGTCAGGCGCCGCGCGAAGCTCTCGGCGATAATCAGGGTTCGTCCGTCGGGCGTGATGACGACGCCGTTGGGGAAAAACAGATCGGCCGCGACCGCGCGCGCGACGCCGTCCGGCGTCACCATGACCAAAACGGTCGCGCGCGGGGCTTGTTGCGCCACGTGGTCGAAGCCGAAATTTCCGACGTATGCGCGCCCCTTGCCGTCCACGACCATATCATTGCAATGAAACGGCGCGAGCGCGCTCAAATCGGCGTGCACCTTGAGACCGTCGCGATCGAGGCGCATCAGCTTGCGATCGGTCATCGATACGACGAGCATCCGCCCGTCCGGAAGCCATCCCAGTCCCGACGGCCAGTGGGGCACCTCGCAGACGACCGACGTGCGCCCGTCGAGACCGACGGCGATCACTTTGTCGCCGTGCATGTCCGAGAAGTAGAGCCTGCCGTCGTGCCAGCGCGGGCCCTCGGGGAAGTGAAGACCATCGATGAGCGTCGTGAGCGTGCGCATGAGAGAAATCCTCCCGGGGACTTTCGCTCTCAGAAATCAGTTGGCGCGGGCATCACCGCCCGCGGCATTTCGCGCAAGTCGGGGCCGAGTTCAGTCGAGGGCGCCTTTCTTTCGCAGCGCATCGACCTCGGCGGCGCTGTAGCCGAGCAGGCCGGTCATGACCGAATCGGTGTGCTGCCCCAACACCGGCGCGGGCGCCTTGATCTCGCACGGCGTTGCGCTCATCCGCCAGGGAATCCCGCAATGCTTCCTCACGCCGACCTCCGGATGGTTGAGTTCGACGAAGTACTTGCGCGCGTTCAGATGGGGATCCTCGGCCAGGTACTTGTTGTCGGCGCATGCGCTCGCGGCGACGCCTGCGGCCTGAAGCGTCGTGACGACATCGGCCAGTTTGCGCGTCGATGTCCACGCCGTGATTATCGCCTCCAGTTCGTCCTCGTTGGCGTGGCGCGCCGCAAGCGTGCTGAAGCGCGCATCCGTGGCGAGTTCCGGCCGCCCGATCGCGCGCGCGAGCCGGCCCCATTCCGCGTCGTCGGCGCATACGATCGCCGCCCACTGATCGATCGTCACGTCGTTGATCTTCTGGGGCAAATCGAGGCATTTGAACAGGCCGTGCGGCGCCATCTGCGGGTCGCGATTGCCGTTTCTCTCGGGCTCGCGCCCGTTCATCGTGTATTCGAGGATTCCCTCCGCCAGCAGGTCCATCGCGCATTCCCACTGGCTCATGTCGATGTACTGGCCCTCGCCGGTTTTGTGGCGATGGTAGAGCGCGGCGAGGACCGCGAAGGCGCCATGAATTCCCGCATTCGGGTCCGCGTAGCTGAATCCGGAGTGCATCGGCGGCCATCCTTTGTATCCGGTGAGCGCCGAGAGCCCGGAGAGCGGCACCTGCGCGGGCCCGTACGCGACGTACTCGCGATAGGGACCCGTGTCGCCGTAACCGCTCAGCGAAATCATGATGATGTCGGGCTTGACCTTGCGGACCTCATCGTACGTGAAGCCCAGCTTTTCCATCACCCCGACGGCGAAATTGTTGATGAGCACGTCGCTCTGCTTGATCAGCCGCCACGCGGCCTCGCGGGCCTCGGGATGCTTGAAGTTGAGCGAGAGCGATTTTTTGCCCTGGTTGTATTGGTTGAAGTAGCCCGACTTGTTCGGGCTGTCGAGCACGCCGCCGGCCCACGGCGGGAGCATCCGCGTCACGCAGGGACGCGTGCGGGTCTCGATCCTGATGACCTCGGCGCCCATATGCGCAAGCTGGAGCGTGCAGTACGGGCCGGCCCACACCCAGGTGAAATCCGCGATCCTGATTCCTGAAAGCGGCGGCTTGGCCATCTAAATGATCCCCCGGCGGCTGAGTTCGTCGATGCGCGCGGCGGACATCCCGAGGCGGTCGCCGAAGATTTCGCGGTTGTGCTGGCCGAGCGTCGGCGCGGGGATGCGAATCTGCCACGGCGTGCGGCCATACTTGAGCGGGGCGCCGGGGTACTTGTGCGTGCCGGCCACGGGCTGGGTGATATCGACGAAAAAGCCGCGCACCTGCAAGTGCTCGCTGCTGAGCAGGTCGCCCATCGTCGAGACCGGCGCGAACGGAACGCGCTTGGCCTGCGCCTTGCGGTAGAGGTCGAGCACCGTGTGCGCGCCGACGAATTCTTCAAGAAACACTTTAAGTGCGTCCCAGTTCACTGCGCGCTTGAAGCGGTCGCCGAAAATCTCCTCGTTCGCCCATTCGGGGTTTCCCATGACCTCGACGAAGCCGCGCCACTGATGCTCCTCGATGCAGCACAGGTAGATGTAGCCGTCCTTGCACTTCATCGTCTCGACCGGCTGGAGCGGCTTCTGCCCGAGCCGCGAGGCGATCATCCCGATGTATGGCCAGAACGAGAAGGTCATCTCGAGTTGCGATGCGATCGATTCCTGCACGGAGACCTCGACGTGCTGGCCGCCCGCGCCGCCGAGCCGCGCGAAGACGGCCCCCATCGTCGCGGTCGCCGCATGCGCGCCGCCCTGGTAGCCCGCCTGGTGGCCGAACGTCTTGAGCGGTGGAAGTTCGGGATGCTCTGCGCCGGCGCCATTGAGAACGCACGCTCCGCCGGCGCACCAGAGGTTCAACTCCTGCGCGCGGAAGTTGCGATACGGACCCGACAGCCCAAACGGCAACACCGAAGTCATGATCAGGTTCGGATTGACGCGGGCAAGGCGCTCGTAGGTGAGCCCGATGCGATCCATGTCCGGCGGCGTGACGTTGTGAATCAGGATGTCGGCGCCCGCGACGAGCTTTTCGAAAATCTCGAATCCTTCCGCAGTGGCGACGTCCAGCGTGACGCCGCGCTTGTTGGTGTTGAGATAGAGGAAGAGGCCGCTCTTTTCGGGATGGACTTCATCTTTGGGAAACGGCCCGCGCGTGCGCGAGTGGTCCCCGATGCGGGGGCGCTCGATTTTGACCACGTCGGCGCCCATGTCGGCGAACAGCTTGCCGCAGTACGGCGCCGAGACCATCTCGCCAAGTTCGATTATCTTGAGGTCCGACAGCGCTGCTGGCATCAGGACTCCGGGAGAACGCGACGAAACGGTTTCACTTCCACGCGGTTGAAGACGCCGCCGCTCGCGTACGGGTCGCCCTGGGCGAACGCGATCGCAGAAGCCTCGTCCGCGAAGTCCGCGATTATAAGGCTTCCGCTGCCGTCCGTGAACGGCCCACCGATCAGCAGCTTGCCCTCGGCCACGAACGGCCGCCAATAGTCGAGGTGCGCGGGGCGGACTTTGGGTCTCAGCGCCGCGCCGTCGGGACCGTCATGGCCGATTATCACGAACAGCATCTCGAAGCTCGCCGGGCAATCCCCGCCCGAAAGCCCGAGTAAATTATCACGCTGTGGCAGCGCAAAAGAAGCCGCGAATTTGGGCGAAATTCCTCAGTGGGGACGAATCGTGCCGAAGCCGCTGCGGTAGATCATGAAGTGAATCGCGCCGATCGCGACCAATGCCGCGAACGCAACCACGTCGGCGGGCCGGATGGGATAGTCGATGAACGTGGTCGGCTGGCTCGATCGCCCGAACCCGCGCGCATCGAGCGCCATCGCCATGTTGTTCGCCTTGCGTAGCGCGGCCATGAAGACCGGTATCGAGACTCCCATGTACCGTCGCATCCGCTGAATCATCGAGCCTTGGCTGAAGTCATAACCGCGCAGCCGCTGCGCATCGACGATCGTCGCCGCCGAGTCCATGAACAACGGGACCAGCCTGAACGCGAGCGAGAACGTGAAGCCCACGCGGTAGGGCATCCCAATCCGCTGCAACCCGAACGCGAACTCCTCGATCTTGGTCGTCGAGAGGAATAGCAGGACCGCGGCCAGCAACTCTGCGACCTTCATCCCGCGGCTGAACCCGAACACCAGCGAAACCTGGCTGATGTGCATCAGCGGGACGTTCACCAGCGCCTTGCCTTGCCGGTAGAAAAACAGCCACGAGATTGCGCTCGTGAAGGCGAGGATGAACAGCCATCGCATCCGGCGAAAGTTCGGCCCTGCACCGGACGCCTGCGCAAGAATGACGAGCAGCAGACCGATTGGCAGGAGCGCGACCGGATGGTCCACCCAGTAAACCGACCAGAACATCACGAACAAGCCGAACACTTTTACGGTCGGATGGAGCCGGTGGATGAACGAGTCGCGCTCGATGTAGCTGTAAATCGGCATCAGGCGTGCTCCCGAATCCACGCCGCGAGTTCGGCGGGCGTGAGCGCGAGCGTGCCGAAGCGGCGCGACAGGCGCGTCGACTCGGGCGGCCTGAACGACGAAGTTTGCAGCAATTCGTCGTTGGCGAAGAACTCGCGCACGCCGCCATCGAAAATCTTGCGGCCCCGGCGCATCAGGACCACCCGCGGAGCGTACTCGGCGACCAGCCACGGCGTATGCGTGATGATCACGATCGCGATTCCCGCGCGGTTGAGTTCCGTGACCAGCGCCATCATGCGCCGCTGCTCGCGATAATCGAGGCCGGTCGTGGGCTCGTCGAGGATCAACAGCCGCGGGCGCAGCGCGAGCACGCTTGCGACCGCCAGCCGCTGGCGCTCGCCCTTGCTGAGCAGGAACGGGTCGCTGTCGCGCGCCGCGTCGAGCCCGACCGCATCGAGGACCTCGTCGGAGCGGCGGCGGATTTCCTCAGGCGCAAGCCCGAAGTTGCGCGGCCCGAATGCGACTTCCTCGGCCACGGTCGGGGCGAAAATCTGATGGTCGGGATTCTGGAAAACGTACGCGGCCAGGCGCGCGGTCTCGGCCGGCCGCATCGGGGCGCGATCGCGGCCGTCGAGCAGCACGCGGCCTCCACCAGGCGTGAGCAAGCCCACGATGTGCTTGGCGAGCGTGGTCTTGCCGGAGCCGTTTTGGCCGACAATCGCGATGAACTCGCCGGGGGCGATCCTGAGATCGATTCCGTTGAGCACGGGCGGACCACCCGGATACGCAAAGGTCACGTTCTCGACCTCCGCCAGCGCGCCGGCGGCGGGGGCCGCAGGAGCGGGCGCGGGAGTGCGCGAGGGATCCGATGCGGCGCTCGCGGCATGTTCCCCAAGCCGCGGAAACGCCCGCACGATCCGCTCGTACGCATCGTCCACGTCGGCCGCGTGGCCCCCCAGCCCGAGCAGCGCGAGCAGGCGGTTGAGGCTTGGCGGATGAACTCCGCACTCCTCGAGCAGGTCGAGTTTCGTCATGACGTCGGGAGTCGCGCCATCGGCGATTATCGCTCCGTCGCGCATCAAGATGACCCGGTCGGCGAGACGGACCTCCTCGGATTCGTGCTCGATGACGATGAGGCTCAGGCCCTGGGCGCGCAGGCTTCGGATCAGCGCGAGCACTTCCGACTTGCCCTCGGGATCGAGGTCGGTCGTCGGCTCATCGAGCACGATCAACGAGGGCCTGAGCGCGAGCACGGATGCGATCGCGAGGCGCTGCTTCTCGCCGCCGGAGAGCGAGGTCGGATCGCGGCGCTCGAAGCCGCTGAGACCGACCGCATCGAGGGCGGGCGCGATGCGCGCGTTCATCTCCTCGCGCGGGACTGCGCACTGCTCCATCGCGAAGGCGACCTCGTGCGCGACATTGGTGGCGAACAGTTGCGCCTCGAAGTCCTGGAACACCATCCCGACGTCGGCCGCGAGATCGCAGACCCGGGCGCTATCGAGCGTCCGTCCGCCGATCCAGACTGCGCCGCGGAACTCGCCGCCCTCGAACTCGGGTACGATCCGGTTGAGGCATTTCGCAAGCGTCGATTTGCCCGCCCCCGATGCACCCATCACCCAGATCATCTCGCCGCGCCCCTGCGCGAAGCTGAGATCGGAAACCGCTGGCCGCGCGCCACCGTGATAGGTGAAGGTCACGGCGCGCACCGCAAGCACCTGCGATGCGCCGCCGCCGGCATCCACTGCCGCTTGCGTTTCCGGTGCGATCTTCACATCAGGAACAATCCAACGAACGCCAGGAGAATGAACGGGCCAACGATAATCATCACCGGCTTGTCGTACGGCGCAACCAACATCCACGCCGGCAGGAAGTGCGGTTCCCAGTAACCCGTCGAAATCAGGTTGCCAAACAGCCAAGCGCCGCCCTCGCCCGCCAGCAGCATCGCGAGTCCCGCGATTCGGACCGGCATCGGACGCGCCTTCAGCTCCGGCATCAGATCGGTGTACAGGAGCCGTCCCTTGCTCACCCGCGGATAGACCGCGGCCAGGATGAAGGGCGACAGCGCGAGCGCCGAGATCATGTTGTTCAAGATGATGACGTTGCCGAGCATCACGAACGGGCGAATCACGAGCACGTTGTCGCCCCATCCGACCAGAGCCGCGCACAGCGTGCTCGCGGCGAGGCAGCAGGCGAAGTAGCGCACCAGATTCAACGGGGAGCGGCTGATCGGAGACGCTCCGCCTCCGATAATCTCCCACATCTTGAACGGCACCAGGCCGTAAACGAAATTCCCGAAGAACCCGAAGATGTCGCCCGGCGACGCGGCGCCAAAAAAGTCCCCGATCAAATTCCCGATTGCGGCGCCCCACGCCGCAGCCGGCCCGAACAGGAATGAACACACGACCGGTATCGCATTGGCCGGGCGCATCTCGGTCACGCCCGGAATCAGCGGCACTACCTTGAATGGAATCAGCACCGCGGCGTATAGCGCAGCCGAGATCGCGCACAGCACGACCATCCGCGTGTTGCGCCACATCAGGCTGAGACCGCTCATCGGAATCAGATCGTGCGCCGCGAGCGCTCGCGCGCGGCCGGGTTGGCAGGCGCCATGATGGGTTGCGGATTCATATCGCGGCACTAGCAGTATGCCGACCCGGCAGGCGCAATCAACCGTGCGGCCGCCTTGCCCTCCGACGCTACGCGCGGCAAATTAACAGCGACGCCGTTCGCGATGCCGATTTACGAATACCAGTGCGAAAAGTGCAGGCGCACGACGAGCCTGCTCACCACTCGGGTGAGCGAAAGGGTCAGGGCCGTATGCGCGCACTGCGGAAGCAGAAAGATGCGCCGCCTGATGTCGCGGTTCGCGATGCCCAAGAGCGAGGAGCAGCGGCTCGACTCGCTCACCGACCCGGCAAAGCTCGGCGGCCTCGATGAAAACGATCCGAAGAGCGTCGCGCGGATGATGAAGCGGATGGGCAAGGAGATGGGCGAGGAGTTCAGCGGCGACGACTTCGACGAGGCGATGGACGAGATACAATCGGGCGGCGACTCGGGCGAGGACGACTCCGGCGACGATGATCTGTAGTTACGGCTCGGCAGAACCCTCAGACCGCACAGATTTCACGCGACGGAGCTGACGATGGTTCGCTCCGGGTCCGGGATGGGCTCGCCCTGGGCGCGCATGTCTTCGAGCGTAAGCTCGATTGCCTCTTTGATGTTCGCCAAGGCCTCGTCGAGAGAATCGCCTTGGCTGTGGCAACCGGGCAGCGCCGGACAGCTCACCGAGTAGCCGCCTTCCTCTTCAGGCTGAAGAAACACCTTGAAATTGAGAACTCTCATGGCGACCGTGATTCTAGCGGCTTTTGGGCGGCCGCGCATACGGCGTGGGCACCTGACAACGAAGCGCAGCGCGGCCCCTTACTGATTATTTTCGACTGCCGCCCTCTGGGCCTGCTCCTGGCTTACCCAGCCGCACACCGCGGGATCCGCGACCGATCGCGATTATGCGGGCGGCTCGACGCATATTCAAAACAATTCCGGCACAAGGTTGTATCTACGGTTCGCCGGTTCCTTGTAGCCATGCGGCTTCTGCCGCTTGGGCAGTTTTACGGGCTCGCGGGGGAGCGCCCGATAGGGAATGAGACTCAGCAGATGGGAGATGCAGTTGAGGCGGGCGCTCCGCTTGTCGTCGGCATTGACGATATACCATGGCGCAAACGATGTATCGGTCGCGAGCAGCATCGCATCTCTTGCCCGCGAGTAATCATACCAACGCCGGTGCGACTCGAGGTCCATCGGCGAAAGCTTCCAGATCTTACGGCCGTCGTTGATTCTCGCCAGGAAGCGCCTGGTCTGCTCCTTATCACTCACCTCGAACCAGTACTTGATAAGAATGATTCCCGACTCGACCATGGCGCGCTCCCATTCCGGGCACAGCGCGAGAAATCGGAGCGCTTCCTGCTCGGTGCAGAAGCCCATGACGCGCTCGACCCCGGCGCGGTTGTACCAACTGCGATCGAAGAGAACCACCTCGCCCGCAGCCGGAAGGTGCGAGATATAGCGTTGCACATACAATTGCGATTTCTCGCGCTCCGTCGGAGTCGGCAACGCTACTACTCGGAAGATCCTGGGGCTGACCCTCTCCGTGATCCGCTTGATAACTCCTCCCTTGCCGGCCGCGTCGCGCCCCTCGAAGAGTACGACGACCTTCAGGCCCTTCGCCTTTACCCAAAGCTGAAGTTTTACGAGTTCAACCTGGAGTTTGGCCAACTGCTTATTGAACTCCTTGGTCTTGAGCTTGGGCCGCTTCTCCGACGTTAATTTCGCGGTCTCTGTCAAGGTCGCGCTGCGCTCGGATCTCTTCGCCAATGGCATCGTCCTCCGCCTGTCGATTTACGCGATCACTCAGATTCCCGCGGTCCGCATTACCCCGCCGGGGCGCGACCGCGGTCCGTGGCGTCCTTATTGCGGCCGGGCCCAGTCGGCATCGGCGAGCTTCCAGCCCCCGCCCAACGCCTTATACAGATCGACAACAGCGATAAGTTGGTCGCGCTGAGCTTGCGCAACTGCGTCTTCGGCCGGGAACAGCAGTTGTTCCGCCTCGAGCACCTCGAAATAGCTCGACCTGCCGACGGTGTACCGAAGCAGCGATAGATCAACCGCTTCCCTCAACGACGCGACCTGCCTCTCGAGGGCGGCGCGCTGGGCAACCAGCGTCTGCTGCGCGATGAGCGCATCCGACACCTCCTGAAACGCCACCAGAATTGTCTGCTGGTACTGCGCAACGGTTACGTCCCAGTAGGCCTGCTGCGCATAATAAGTTTCGATCAGCTGGCCGCCCGTGAAAATGGGGCCTGCGACATTGCCCAGTATATTCCAGATGCTGAAGCTGCTGTGGACGACATCATCGACCGTCTGACCCTGCCCGCCGTACAGCGCAGAGAGGCCGATCTTGGGAAAGAAATTCGCCACTGCGACTCCGATCTCGGCATTTGCGGCGATCATATTCTGTTCATATTGCATAATGTCGGGGCGGCGCTCCGCCAGATCGGTAGTAAGTCCCAACGGCACCGCCGGCGTGGTCTGGTCCGTCAGGATACGGCCTCGCGCGATCGCGCCAGGGTATGCGCCCAGCAGGACGCTAATCGCATCTTCCTGCTGAGCGATCGCCCGCTTGAGCTGTGCGATGGTCGCGATGCTCGACTCGTAGGCCGCCTCGCCGCGCGCAACCGACAACTTGTTATCCTTTCCGAATTGGTAGCGCTGCGTGAATAAATCCAGCGTCTGCTTGTAGGTCCGCGAGCTTTCCTCGGCAATAGCCATTTCACGATCGAGCTCGATCAGCTCAAAATAGCTTGCAGCAACCTGGCTCACGAGCGAGAGCATGACGCCGCGCCGGACGTACTCCTGGGCGAACAGGTTGGCTCGCGCCGCTTCGGTGGAACGCCGAATCTCGCCCCATACGTCGAGTTCCCATACGACGCTGAACAGCCCGGCAAACGTGTCGTAGGTGATGTTACCTCCCTGCGACAGGGGCACGAAGCTCCTTTCGCGGCCTGCCAGCCCCTGGTATCCAAGCTGCGGATAGAACTGCGACGCCGTCACTCCTACGAGCGCGCGCGCCTGCTCGACGCGCGCCGCGGCCGCCGCCAGATCCTGGTTATGCGTGAGCGCCGTCTCAATCAGATTCTGGAGAGTCCGATCCTCGAAAACCTGCCACCACGGTAGGTCCGCCAGCGAGGCCGCCTCGGCGGGGCCGATTTGCGATCGAAATTCCTCGACCGGTTTGACCTGCGGACGCCGGTAGTCTGGGCCCACTTCCAGTTTCCAGAGCCGACCCCAGATTCCAGTGGGTTCGGTGACCGGCGAACAGCCGGCGACGGAGATTGCCACCAATAGCAACGCCGCCAGCAAACTCATCGCGGGAACTACTTCTCGCGCTCTCGTACGCACCGGCCCCTCCTCTATTTAATCGCAGCGAGCATCTTTCGAAATCGCGAAAGCGTGAATACTACGTACGCGCACCCGATCGCGAACATCTTGGCCAGCGGGGGCCACACCATGCCCAGCGTCGCATTCCTGAAAAGCACCGCTTGCGAAAAACTGACAAAATGCGTGGACGGAACGAGCTGCATGAACCTCTGAAGCGCGAGCGGCATGCTCTCCAGCGGGGTCTGGCCGCCCGAAAGCAGACTCATCACTATGAAAACCGGGAATGCCAACAGGCCGAACTGCGGCATCGAACGTACCACCGTCGCCAGCATGATCCCCAGCGCCGTCACCGAGAACAGGTAAACTCCCAGACCGCCCACGAATAGCCACATCGAGCCCGCGACCGGAACTCCGATCGCACCCTTCACCACCACGTACATAGAGGCCATCGCCGCCAGGACGACTATCAGCCCGTTCGCCCAGATCTTGGAAAACATGAGTTCATACGGGTGGAGCGGCATGACGAGCAGATGCTCGATGGTGCCGTGCTCGCGCTCGCGCAATACCGCGGCGCCGGTCAAAAAAATCGCCAATACCGCGATGTTGTTGATGACCTGGTTGACGGCGACGAACCAGCCCTGCTCCATGTTCGGGTTGAACCGGGCGCGACTGACCAATCGGACCAAATCGGTACCCCCTCTCGGCTTCCGGCCTCCCCAGTACGGCTCAATTTCCCGGGTTATGATCTTTTGAAGGTATGACGGTCCTCTTCCCGCCTGGCTCATCGCGGTGGCGTCGGTAACGATTTCGATGGTCGGCGCGACGCCGCGGGTAAGATCGTGCTGAAATTTGGGCGGGATATCCACGATAAAGGTATATCTGCTCGCGTCCATCGCGCGATTGATCTCGCTGAATGAAAGCGAGGCCGGGGGGAGAAACAGCGGCGGCAGGAGGGCATGCTTTATCTGGCGGGATGCATCCGATTGATCTTCATCGACCACCGCGACCGACGCATTGACCACGTCCATCACAGCGCTCTTCGCAGGCGTATAGACGGAAAAGGTAAACGTATAGCCGATCAGGAATAGCAACACCGGGTCGCGCAACAGGCTGAGAAGCTCCTTTATCCCCAACCGGCCGATATGCCGAATGCGCGACAGCACTTCAGTCTTCCTGTTTTCTCAGCAGCGCGACTGAGATTGCAAAGTACAGGGCGGCAAGCCCAACCAACGCCGCGGTATCGAACCACAGTGTTCTGAACCCGAGCGCCTTGGTAAAAGTGCCCACGCTTATCGCCTGGAAATAGGTACTTGGGAAAATCTGCGCCGCAACCCAGGCGCCCCCCTTCAGCGACGATACGGGCACGAACATTCCCGAAAACTGCACCGCCGGAAGGATGGTTATGATTGCCGCGGCAAAGATCGCCGCGGTTTGCGTTGACGCAAAGACCGAGATGAGAAGGCCGAATCCGGTACTGGCAAGAACGTATATTATTCCGCCCGCCGCGAGCGCCCCCCAACTGCCCTTCAATGGCACGCGAAACAGGAAAATTGCCAGCGCGACGAGCAGGACGAACTGAATCAACGCGACGCCGAAATACGGCAGTTGCTTGCCGATCAGAAATTCGAATTTGGTTGCCGGTGTGGCGTAAAAGTTCGCGATCGAACCGAGCTCCTTTTCGCGTACGACGCTGAGCGCGGTGAGCATGCTGGGAATAAGGATCAGCAGGAGCATGATGTCCGCCGGAACCAGCGCGTAGATGCTCTTGAAGGCCTGATTGAAAAGCGCGCGCGCCTCGAACTTTACCGGCATGGGAACCGGCGGAAGTCCCTTCGACTTGCGCAAGAGCGAAATATAGCGGTCGTGCACCGCCTCGACGTACCCGCGCGCAGTTTCCGCGCGGAACGGCACGGCGGCATCGAGAAATGCACCAATCTCCGGCGCCCGCCCCCGCTGAAGGTCTCTCTCGAACCCCGACGGTATTTCGATCGCCAGCCGAAGCTCGCCATCTCGGAGCCGCCGATCGAGCTCCTCGTACGTCGTTATGGGAAGGGCTTCCTCAAAATACTTCGAACCGCGAAAGCCGTCGGTGTAAAAACGGCTGGCGGGCGTATCGTCGGAATCGAGCACAGCGAATGGCAGATGGTCCACGTCCAACGATATGCCGAATCCGAACACGGTCATCAGGATCAGCGGTCCGAGTAGTGCGAAGGCAAGGCGGACGGAGTCGTGCCTGAGCTCGACCGCCTCGCGGCGCGCGAAGGCCCAGATGCGGCCGATGCTGAATCCGCCCTGCGAGTCGGCGGAATGTTTCGGCTCGGCGCTGACTTCCGGAACTTCAGGCGGCCCGGTTCCGGCTGTCGGCGCAGTTCCGGCAGCCGGCCCCGCGCCCACAGCCGCCCTGCCAGCGGCCTCTTCCAGATACCCGATGAAAGCCTCTTCGAGGTTGTGCGCCTTGCGCTCGGCCAC